>JAUYBU010000182.1 GCA_030693045.1 Bryobacterales bacterium
GCCGATGCGCTGAAGTCGCCCGCCGAACGCGGCCGCGAGCGCGAGAACCTGCGCGCCTGTGTCGCCCTGGTCGAGAACGGCCCGGATTCTCCGGTCGAGTTCCGGCGGGAAAGCACCACCGCCATCCGCCTGGGCGCGCGCCTGGAGCCGGGGCAGACGCTGCTGGTGCAGGAGAGTTTCGATCCGTACTGGCGCGCTTACTCGGGCGGCACGCGCCTGAACGTGCGCAAGGACGCCCTGGGCTTCATGCTTATCGACGCGCCGCCGGGCCCTCACGACATCCGGCTGGTATTCGAAACGCCGATCGAGAATCGCGCCGGCCGCCTGGCAACGGCTGCCTCGGGGCTGATGATTCTCGGCTTGGCCGGTCTCGGCTTGCGCCGGCGGAGGGTGCGGCTCTGAACCGGCGCGCCTGGTTCTGGGATGCGGCCATCGTTCTCGGCCTTTTCGCCCTGAACGCGGTTCTGAACCTGCCGCTGTTTCTCCCCGGCGAACTCCCCTTTCGCGGCTCGATCGGCGCCGGCTACGCCTCGATGGGCCGGTTTGTCGCCGAACACCCCAGCCCGTGGGGCTGGAATCCGACCCAGTACTGCGGCCTGCCGGCGATGAACACCTACCTGCCGGCGCTGATCTACATGGCCGCGGCGCTGGACCGCCTGTTCCCCACCGACGCCGAGTACACCTGGCGCCTGCTGACCGCCGTGTTCACCTGCCTGGGCCCGTCCACCATGTATCTGTTCGTGCGCTACTTCACGCGCAGCCGCGGCTGGGCGCTGGCGACGGCGCTGGTCGCGGTTTTCTTCTCGCCGCTCTACGGCCTCATCCGCACCATCGACAAGGACCGCGGCCTGGTGCAGCTTCCGTGGCGCATTCAGGTGTTCGCCAAGTACGGCGAAGGCCCGCACAACGCCGGCCTCACGCTGCTGCCCGTGGCGCTGATCGCCGCCTGGGTGGCCGCCACCGGACGCCGCTACTGGCACATCCTGGTCTGCGCCCTGCTGCTGGCTTTCATCACCCTGACCAACTGGGTGGCCGCGCTGGCGCTGGCCTGGTGCTGCCTGTGTTTGTTGCTGGCCGGTGTGGGCGCGCCGGAGTTTCGCGCCTGGCGCATGCTGGCGGCGGCGGGTCTGGCCTGGCTGTTGGCCGCGTTCTGGCTGACGCCCGGCATCGTCCGAACCATCGTCTTCAATTGGCCCAGCGACGCCTTCGCCTACAAGATGAAGGACCAGCAATTGCTGCTCATCGCCGCGCTGCCCGCCGGCCTGCTACTGCTGCGCCTGCTGTTCCTGCGCCTGAAGGAGTACCGTTATCCCTGTTTTCTGGCGCTGGCGCTGTTCGGCTTCGCCTGGATGGTGCTGAACTTTTACTGGCGCGGGCAGGACGTGATTCCGGAATCGCGGCGCTATGCGCTCGAGTTCGAGATGTTCCTGATCCTGCTGTGCATGGAACTGCTCAGGCTGGTGATGACGCGCGGCAATCGAGGCCACCAGGCCTGCACCCTGGTCTTGCTGGCGGCGCTGGCCGTCGCGGGCGCCGGACAGTTCTGGCTCACCGTCACCAAGGACTATGAGAAGTGGCTTCCCGCCGCGCGCGAACGGACCATCGAACATCGCCTGGCCCAATGGCTCGACCAGCGGGATCCCAAGGGCCGGGTGTTTGCCAGCGGCGGACTGCGCTTCCGGGTGAACTCCTGGTTCGACGTTCCGCAGGTCGGCGGAACTTTTGAGACCGGATTGCGCAACCGGACGCCGCTGCACATGGCCTATCAGATCCGCACCGGAATCGGCAGCGAGGCCGGCCGGGACGGCGCGGACGCGGTCCTGCAACTGAAGTCCATGGGGGTCGAGTATGTCGTCATCCACGGCCCGCAATCGGACGAATATTACCGCGACGTGCTCAACGCGGCCAAGTTCGACGGCTTGCTCGAAAAGGTTCACTCGGACGGCGACAACCACCTGTACAGGGTTCCGTTTCACTCCTACGCGCACCTGGTGCGGCCGAGCGAGTTGCCGATCCACCACCATCCCTACTGGCTGCCGCCGTATGCCGCGGCCATCGACGGATTGGATCGCCCGCGCCTGGCTTCCAACTGGAACGGACCGAATGAGCTGCGCATCGACGGGCCGGTTCCCGAAGGCATGTCGGTGGTCCTGCTGGTGAACCACGACCCGGGCTGGCGCGCCGAGCAGGACGGACATCCGGTTTCGATCGAAGCCACCGAGCTCGGCGTCATCCTGGTCCGCGCCCGAACTTCCGCCCAGTCAAGCATCACTCTGCGCTACGAGGGCACGCTCGAACCGCGCGTGATGGCCGCCGTGAGCGGACTGGCGTGGGTCGTGGCCATCGCCGCGCTGTTCCGCCGCCGGCGCGCGGCGTGAGGCGCGCAAACGCCGCGGCAACCTGCGTGGCAGATCCGGACTCGCCGGGTGATCGGAAGCCCGCTGAGGGGCCCGTCATCCCCACCAGCGGCCTTACTGGATTCTTACAACTTCCCCGGGCCCAATAGAACATAAAGCGGAAACTGCGGCAGGCACGATCGCCTCCAGGTCGCGAAGGCGGTTTGTGCGCCCGCAGAGAATCACCACGGAGATCCTCCGGCCGGCCATGTTCTGTTGATCTGGAATGCTCTGGTCGACCGTTATCAGGACCTCGAAACCAGCATCTTCGGCAGCATCCAGGAGCCGTCCATTCTTGAGTCCCGCCAGATTGGCGAAGCGGGCGGTTTGGCAGTCGTAACCTGGAAACAGAAGCCGCAAGCGCTCGTCGATGCACTCGTCGATCAGGATCCGCATCAAGCGCGTGCCAGCAAGAGCTGCTTGGCTTCTTCAAGCGCCTCTACGGCCAGAGCGCGGGAAACCGTTGGGAATCCTTCCAGGAAATCTTCCAGTGTGTCGCCGCCTTCCAGATAGTCGAACAAAGTCTGAACCGGCACTCGCGTCCCCCGGAACACGGGTGTGCCATGCATCGTCTCCGGATCCCTGGTGATCGCCTGTGCCACCTCTTTATTGTCTCTCAATCCGATGCAAGCGGCGCAATCGCCGTTCCGCCGCCAGCCACCTGGCTGGTAACGCCCCTACCGGAAAATGGCCCGCGTGAAGTAAACTGCTCCTTGGAAACCTTCAGCGCCACCGTGCGATCCAGCCGCGTGTCGCGGGCCTTCCACACTTCGCCCATCCCGCCTTCGCCAATCGGCGAGATCAAGGTGTACGGGCCAAACTTATCGCCAGGTGTCATGGCGCGGGGGCTTCCTTCTTCAAGAGCGCCGGCCAGTTGACGATCACCGTGAGCGGTTGCGCGGCCCGTCCCGGCGTGGCGCGCACCAGGAAGCGCTGGCCGTCCGCCGTGGTGTCATACGGACTCCAGCCCTCTTCACCGGCGGGCAGCGGGAACAGCTCGCGCGGGGCGGACGGCTCCACGGCGTCCGTTCCCACTTTCAGGCTCACCGCCATCAGCTTGTTGTCCAGGGAAACATAGAAAAGCTCTCGCCCGCCCGCGCCCCATTGCGGATATTGGCCTCCACTCGTGGAAATCCGCGCAGCCCCGCGCGGCTCCGGAAACGCCCGGATGTAGACCTCCCGCCGGCCCGTCTCGTCCGACTGATAGGCCACCCACCGCGGGGAGGCTTCGGGCGAGAAACGGCCCAACCGCTCGTCATACGGCGTCCGCAGGTAGAGTCTCGGCGTTGAGTTCGGAGCTGGTTTGCCGTCGGGGGTGACGGGACGAACCCAAAGGTCCCGCCGTGTGCCTGGAGCGACTTCGTAATACAGGAGCCAGCGCCCGTCGCGCGACCAGTCGGTGGCATATTGACTGTTTGGCGACCGGGAGAAACGCTGCTCATCCCCGGCCCCGCTCGACTCCTTGCGAAACAGGTTCCCCGGCGCGCCGGAACTATACAGAACCGTCCGGCCGTCTGGTGACCAGACGGGGTGTATGCAAAGGCCAGAATTAGAAGTGAACCGGCTGGCAACGCCGCGCTCCACATCGAGCAGCCAGAGATCCGTGGATTCAGGCCTGTCAAGGGCTGCGACTACGCGGCGTCCGTCAGGCGACACGCGGAATGTGCCGCATTCGCCTGGTTCGCCCACCACTCCCCGCGGCTTTCCCGTGCGGTCGAGCCAGGTGAATTGGTTGACAGTGTTGGAGGCGCTGTACAGCAGCAGCCCGCCGGCCGAGACCGCGACGTTCATCTGACCCAAGGTTCCGATCCTGGCTACCGGGTCGGCCACCAGATGAGGTTCCCCTTCGAGTTTGAGCGTGCCTGTGTCGAATTCCTGGGCGACCAGAGTCCCGCCGCGCAGCCACAACAGATAGCTTCTGCCGTCGCCGCCGGGCGCGTACAGCGCGTTGGTATCGGTGGCCAACAGCCGCATCCGTTCCCCGGGCTGGGCGAACGAGGCCACATAGATGCCGGTGTTCTCGGGCTTCTCGCCCTGGACAAGATACAAGAAGCGGCCGCGGGGAAGCACCTGCGGCCAGCGATGGTAACCTTCACCGCGCGCGGCATCGAGCGTGGTGAGCGGCACGGGCGTTCCACCAGATGCGGACACTTGGAACAGACCGCCGGCCAACACTGCATACAGGATGCGGCCGTCGCTGCTCCACGCTCCACCGCGGGCCACAGCCACGTCGCAGATCACCATCGGCGCCCCGCCCGCAAGGTCGACTCGCAGCAACTTGTTTCCCGCGAAGAAGGCGACGGACTTGCTGTCCGGGGACCAGAAGGGATAGGCGGCGCCCTCGGTTCCGGCGATCAGCCGCGCCGCCGCGCCGTCCAGGGGCCGGACCCACAGCCCGTTCTTCTCGCTACCCGAAGCTACGAAGGCAGCGGTACGGCCGTCAGGCGACAGGGCGAGGCCCCCGACACTGTTTCCAAAAGTGAACCGGCTGCCCTCGGGTGGCTCGATCTGGAGGCGGTACGGGAGGGCTGTCGCGGGGGGCTGGCGGAATCGCGACACGCCCCAGCCGAGCACGACGCCGATCACCAGAGTGGCCGCGGCGACCCAAGGCCAGGGGGCGGGGCTTCCCGCTCACCGTCGCAGCCGGCCTCTGCTCCATCGCCAGTGCGAGGTTGTATTTCAGATCGCGGGCGGTTTGGAAGCGCTCATCCGGATCTTTCGCCAGGCACTTCCGAATCACTCGCTCCAGCGGCGGGGCCAGGACCAAGGACGCCGGCTCGCGTTCCAGAATCGCGGCAATCACGCTCGCCGCCGATGAGCCATCGAAGGCCCGCTTGCCCGAAAGCAGTTCGTAGAGCACGCAACCGAAGGCGAAGATGTCGCTGCGCGCGTCGGCTTCCCCTCCCTGCAACTGCTCCGGCGCCATGTATTGCAGGGTGCCGACGATCTGCCCCTTGCCGGTCAGAGCCGCAGTCAGCGTGGCGTCGCTCTCCTTCGGCGGACCGGCTTGCTTGGCCAGTCCGAAGTCGAGCAGCTTGATCCCTTGCTTGGTGACCAGTATGTTGGCCGGTTTCAGGTCGCGATGCGTGATGCCCTTGCGGTGCGCCGCATCCAAGGCATCCAGAATCTGCCCTGCATACTCGACAGCCTTCTCCACCGGCAAGGGGCCTTTCAAAGGCGCGCCCTCGATCAGTTCCATCACCAGGTAGTTCGGACCCACATCGTGCAACGTGCAGATGTTCGGATGGTTCAGCGCCGCCACCGCACGGGCCTCGCGTTCGAACCGCTCGCTGAAGTCGGCCTTTGAAACCTTCAGCGCCACCGTGCGATCCAGCCGCGTGTCGCGCGCCTTCCACACCTCGCCCATACCGCCTTCGCCAACCGGCGAGATCAAGGTGTACGGGCCAAACCTGTCCCCAGATGAAAGAGGCATCCGTGTTGGCCGATTCTACCCTAACCACCCAAGCCCTGACAAACGCGCATCCCGTCGATGAAGAGATCCGCAGGCCGTTATCCGGACCTCGAAACCAGCGGCTTCGGCGGCCTCCATGAGCCCTCCCTTTTTCGTGCCCGCCAGGTTGGCGAGGCGAGCGGTTTGGCAGTCGCACCCTGGAAATTGAAGCCGTAAGCGCTCGTCGAGGCGCTCGTCGATTAGGCGCCGCATCAGGCGCGTGCCAGCAAGAGTTGCTTGGCTTCTTCAAACGCCTATCGGGCGGGGGAACCGTTAGCCTAAGCCGGCGTTCGCGTCCCCCGGAACACGGGTGCGCCATGCATCCTCCGACCCCCTGGTGATCGATTGCGCCATCTCTCCGTAGTCCCTCAATCCGACGCCAGCAGATAGGCCTAATGGGGGATTGACATGTCTGTGCCGCGACCCTATAATCAATGTTAGTTAGGTGGATAGTGTGTCGTGTATGCGGAGGAATAAATAGAATGTTACGTGAGATTTTGCGGGCCAGTCTGATTTTTGTAATGCTTGTGGTCCCGATGTGCGCCGCTGTGTTGACGTTCCAGATCAGCGACGCTACCAACAACCAGTCGATACCCCAGACCTATGGGGACAATATCAGTGCGTTCTCAGTGGGCACGTTTACTTACGGCTCCGCCGGGGGATTGACGCCTAACGTGGCCGTTTCCTACGGCCCCGCCACCCGTGGAATTGGGTCGACGGTAGATTGCGGTAGTCCATATCCGCCTGCCGATGGCACCGGCTGCGTGTATTGGTGGAACGGAAACTTCGGAGATCTGACCACCCCGGTGATTGGCCAACTGGGGCGTGGCGCCACTTACGAGGGCAAGGTCCTGGTCACTCTGACTGCCGACCCGGGTTACTGGGTTACGCTTGCCTCGCTCGATCTGGCCGGTTGGTACACCACTTCGATGCCCGCTATCAACGGCGTTACGGTGCTCGACGGTAGCGACGCGCTGTTGGCCAGCCAACTCGGCATTTCTGTGCCGGCCAGAGGTGTGGGACATGTGAGTCTGTCGTTTACCGGCATCTATGCCTCGACCCTGAAGATCTGGATGGACGCGAGCAATCTCGGCACAAATGGCGAGAATGTGGGCCTGTCCAACCTCCAGTTCGGCCAGTTGGCGGTGCCAGAGCCTTCGACCTGGTTCTCGTTGGCGTCGGGTCTTGGCCTGGTAGCTCTCGGCTTGCGGCGACGCAGGCGCAACCGGTAAGCGGCTGTCAAGAATAACCGCTCCCTGACGGTCGCGGCTCAGAATGCGATTCCGAGCCGCGACCGTCAGGGAGCGGTTAAGTCGAACTGGCGAGTGCTTTGGGCTGGGCGCCCATTCAGCCGGTGCCGCGCGGGTCGGCAACCGGGCCCGCCCTACGGCCTTGGCCCCAGGCCCATCTTCAGGTCGCGCAGCACGCTCAATACCGCCGGCACCAGCGTAATCACGAACAGCACCGGCAGGATGAAGAGCACGATGGGGAACAGCATCTTGATGCCGGCCTTGCCCACGGCGGCTTCCGCGCGCAGGCGGCGCCGCGTGCGCAAGGCGTCGGCGTAAACCTTCAGCGCCTGCGAGAGACTGGTGCCGAAGCGTTCGCTTTGCACGATCATCGCCGCCAGCGACTTGATGTCCTCGATGCCGGTGCGCCGGACCAGTTGCCGGAAAGCGACCGAACGCTCCTGGCCGGCCTTGACCTGCATCACCACGGTGAAGAACTCGCTGGCCAGCTCCGGATAGATGTACTGCATTTCCTCCGACACGCGAGTCATGGCCTGGTCCAGCGCCAGGCCCGTGCCCAGCACGATGCCCAGCAGATCCACCGTGTCGGGCAGCGCGTCCTGCAACTTCTGACGGTAGCGCTTTACCAGGCGGTGCAACACCTGTTGCGGCAACAGCCACCCCAGCAGGAACGCCGCGATCATGCCGCCCAGCCGTTGCGCGACTGCGTTGTTCCGCTGCAAGTACATCATGCCCGCCAGCATCAGGATCATGAACAGCAACTGGCCGATGGCATAGTAAGCGATCGCCTGCCTGCGCCGGACGCCCGCCTGCGCCAGTTCCTTTTCGGTGTCGCTCAACCAGTCGTCGCCGCCGGGAACCAGACTGATGAGGTACAGGAAGCTGTTCAGAAACCCGCCGCCCCCCTTGCGCCGCGGCTGCCGCTGGGTTGGGACCATGGCGTGCGCCTGCAGCTCCTCGAGCCGGTCGCCGAGCGCGTCGTCCTGGTTCTGGAATAGCATGATTCCGGCCCACAGCATCGCGGCCAGGGTCGCGAAGGCGAAGCTGAAGAACAAGGCGCCTGTCAGCACGATCTCTCCCATTCGCTCTGATTCGCGTTCATTCGCGGCTCATTCCTAGAACTTCGGGCTGGCGATTTTGCGGATCACCAGTATCCCGACAATCTCCGAGCACACGGCGTAGGTCAGAAACTTGCTGCCCGTTTCGTCCGTGTACAGCAGCTTGATGTACTCCGGCTTCAGGAACCAGAATCCGATGCCGACGACGATCGGCATGCCGCACAGCAGGCCCGCCGAAAAGCGCTGCTGCGCGGTCGCGGCCATCATCTTGGCCGACAGGTTCAGGCGCTCGCGCACCAGCAGCGCCAGGTTTTCGAGCACCGACACCATGTTGGCGCCGGTCTGGCGTTGCAGGATCAGGCCGGTGATGAAGAACTTCAAATCGATCAGCGGCACGCGCCGGCCCAGGCCGTGCAGCGCGGTCTCCAGTTGCGAGCCCAGCGCGAGTTCCTCGATCACCTTGTTGAACTCCATCTTCACCGGGTCGAAGGTCTCCTGCGCGACGGTTTCCAGCCCGGCGTGGATGTTATGGCCGGCCTTCATGGAACGGTTGAACAGGTCGATGGCGTCCGGCAGGCTCTGCTCGAACTTCTTCAGCCGCGCGGACCGCTTGTGGCTGATGTAGGCCACCGGCAGCGCGCCGATCCCCAGCCCGAGCAGTACGCGCAGAACGATCATGCTCAAGCCGAACAGGCCGGACACAAGGTAGACCGCGCCGGCAATCACCAGGCACAGACCGAAGACGTCGGCGGCGCGGTAGGCCAGGTTGGCCTGCTCGATGTAGTGCTGCAAGCGGCGCAGCAATCCGATCCAGGAGACGAAATCGCCGAGAAAGGCGAGCGAACCGCGCTTCTCCCGGCGCAACAGGTCGGGCGCCGCGCGGGTCCGCGGATTGGTCCGCGCCCGCAGTTCCCGCATGCGCGCCGTCAGCGCCTGGGTGGCCTGCTGATGCGGCACCTGAAACACGTAATAGCCCGCCGCCAGCAGGGCGGCCGTGAAGATCAGGAATGCGGAGAACAGGAACATAGGCGTCAGCGTTCTTTGAGCTCGTGCGTCTCCTGGAAGATGGACTGCGAAAGATGAATGCCGTAAGCCTTCAGCCGATCCATCGAGACCGGCTTGGCGCCGGTGGCGTGGAAGCGGCCCGTGACGCGGCCGCGCGCGCTGATGCCGGTGCGCTCGAACTCGAAGATGTCCTGCATCTCGACCTGGTCGTCCTGGACCCCGAGCACCTCGCTGATCGAGATCACCTTTCTGGTTCCGTCGATCAGGCGCGCCGTGTGGATCACGATGTTGACCGCCGAGGCCAGCATCTGCCGGATGACCTTGTCCGGGATGTGCTGGCTGGCCATCATGACCATGGTCTCCAGGCGCGAGAATGCGTCGCGCCCCGAATTGGCGTGCGTGGTGGTCATCGAGCCGTCGTGGCCGGTGTTCATAGCCTGGAGCATATCCAGCGCCTCCGGGCCGCGGCACTCGCCGATCACGATGCGGTCCGGGCGCATACGCAGGGAGTTGATCACCAGGTCGCGCTGCCCGATCGCGCCGGCGCCCTCGATGTTCATCGGACGCGTTTCCAGGCGCACCACGTGCCCCTGCTGCAACTGCAACTCGGCCGTGTCCTCGATGGTGACGATGCGCTCCTCTTCGGGAATGAAACGCGACAGCGTGTTGAGCATGGTGGTCTTGCCGGAACCGGAACCGCCCGAGATCACCACGTTCAGCCGCGCCTCGACGCAGCCGCTCAAAAAGTCCAGCATGCCGGTGGTCAGCGTTTCGTTCTTCAGCAGGTCTTCGGTGGACAGCAGCTTCTTGCCGAAACGGCGGATGGTCATCACCGGGCCCAGCAACGACAGCGGCGGGATGACGGCGCACACGCGCGAGCCGTCGATCAGGCGCGCGTCGACGATGGGAGATGAATCGTCGATGCGGCGGCCCACGCCCGACACGATGCGGTCGATGATCATCCGCACATGGCTCTGGTCCTTGAAGCGGACGTTGGTCTCCACCAGGTGCCCGCCCCGCTCGACGTAGATCGAGTCGTAGCCGTTGACCAGGATGTCGCTGACCGTCGGATCCTTGAGCAACACCTCCAGCGGGCCCAGCCCGAAGACCTCGTCCAGCACCTCCTCGATGAGCCGCTCCCGCTCGTTCACCGTCATGGGAATCGCTTCGTCGGAGACCAGGCGCTCGATGACCGCGCCGATCTGCTCGCGCATGCCCTCTTTGTTGAGCGCGCGGAGCTGATCCGGCGACAGCGCATTCATCAGGCGCGAATGCAACTGGGTCTTGATTCCGAACCAGCGGTCGGCGGCGGTTGCCGGACGGCCCACGACACGACTACCCATGGATAAAAGAAACCTCCCTCATGATGTGGCGCAGGCGGTTTCGCCCGCGGCTGCTATGCCGATTTTCCCACATTCGCCTTCTCGCCATTGGGGCGCTTGGCGCCGATGGCCTTATCGACGAAGGCGCGGAACAGCCGGTCCATCTCGCCCGCCGCCTCGCGATTGGCCACCAAAGGGCGCGCGCGGTTGATCGATTGCAGCACCGCCGGCGACGGGGGCAGCCCGAAAAAGACCGGCTGGTTCAGCGTCTGCTGGATCTGATCGAGCGAGGCGAGGGTCGAGTTGACCCGCTTGGAGAACTGGTTGACCACCACCTTGATCTGGTCCTGTCCGAAGCCCATCCGCATCAAATAGCCGATATAACGCTGAGCGTTGCGGATGGTGGGAAACTCCTGCGTGACCACCAGGAAGATTGTGCTCGACACCTGCAGCGCGCCCAGCACCACTTCGTCGGAGATGGCGCGGCCGGCGTCGATGACGATGGATTCGTACTTCTCCACCAGGAAGGTGGCGAACTCGCGGAATATGGGCTCGGAAAAGGAACCGCGGTGCTCGAGCGAATCGGGCGGGCCGATCAGGAAGAAACCCAGCGGGTCCCGCATCACGAAGCCCTCGAACAGCGCCTGGTCCATGCGCTCGATGTTCTCGCCCACCTCGTGCAGCGTGTATTGCGGTGAGGCGCCAAGCTGCATGGCGACGTCGTTTCCAACCCAGTCCAGGTCGATCAGCACGGTCTGCTGCTTGCGCTGCGCCAGCACCGAGGCGAAGTTGACGGCCAGCGTGGTGGTCCCCACGCCCCCCTTGGAGCCCAGGAAAGTGTAAACCTTGCCCAGGCGGCTGCCGGTGGCGGCGCCCGTACGCCGCGGGGCGTGCTCCAGCCGGTTCATGGCGTCGCGAAATTCGACCCGTTTCAGGGGCTGCAGCAGAAAGTCGTTGGCCCCGGCGCGCAGCGTGGCGATCACCGTCTCGCCGTCGGCGTGGTAGTTGGAGGCGACGATGTAAAGGTCCGGCGTCGCCTGCTTGACCTTCTCCATGGCTTTCATCCCGCTCTCGGCGTCGCTGGCCAGGTCCACCACCAGCGCGGCGTCGGGGTGCCGCTCCAGGTCCTGAAGAACGCGGATGTAAAGGTTCGAGGATATCTCGGGATACTCCGCGATGACCTTCGCGCTGGCGATGTTCAGCAGGTTCTCGCGAATCGTCTCGCGGAAATGTTCGTCACTGGAGGCGACAAGTAGACTGATGGGCATGATCTCTCCTAGGGCAAGCACTGCCCCTGTTCCGGATCGCATCCGGCGCTTTCGATCGGCAGCGAGGTGCGGAAATCCGGAATCGCGATCGGCGGCAGGCCGAGCCGGGTCAGGAACGCGCTCCGGTACTCGTAGCCTCGAATCTTCACCGTCACCATGTCCGGCACGCACAGCGTGGAGCACTCGGCCTGGTCGCAGGCGAACTCCACCAGGTAGCCGGATTCGCTGTCGCGCGAAAAGTACTGGACCTGAATAAGCTCCTGGCCGGCGGCCTGGAACTGGCCCCGGTCGGCGGTGAGCGGGACATGGTTGCGCATGTACTCCAGCACGTTCTCGCCCGCCGGCTGCCAGCAGTGCGTGGCCGCGTAATGAGCGCCGTCGCGGGCGAACTCGATCACCGAGTGCCAGACCCACAGCACTTGCGCGGTGAAGATAATGGCGAAGGTGATCGGCATCAGCACGCCCGCGTAGAGGATTACGAACTCCATCGTCTGCTGGCCGCTTTCGGAACGGGACCGTTTCATCACGTCCCCCCGAATGGCACGCGGATGTGCGGACGCAGCGGAAATTCCTCGAGCGCCATGTACGGGATGACCGGGCGGATGCGATAGCCGTCGGGAATCGAAACCACCACGTACTCGGGCGACGTGCCGCCCTGCGCGGCGTCGCAGCCGGTGATCGAGCATTCGCACACCGCGATTTCGCCGGTGTCGCGATTCACGCGCTCGATGCGAACCTCGATCTGGTCGACCGTGAGATTGGGCACCAGCGGATCGGCCGACCCGTCGCTGGAGCCGGTGAGAGCGAAGTTCTTGGCCGCCGTGAGCACGGCATCGGAACTGTCGCAGAAATTCACCGCCTGCTCGGACCCGACGTGGCGCGCCAGCGTGTACAGGATCTTTTGCAGTGTGTAATAGGTGTAGGTCACGCGCGCGATCTCGACCATGCCGAACAGCAGAACGGCCAGCATCGGCAGGTACATCACGGTTTCCAGCATCGTCGACCCGCGACGTGCCCCTGGTCTCCGATTTTGCGGCCCGCTCATTGGTGCAGGACCACCTTCCCGGGGCCGGCCGCCTGGGTGCAGCCTCCGAAACTGCCCTGCTTCACCGGCGCCACGCTGCCGATGTAGAGAGCCACAAACCGGCCGTTCTGGTCGGTGGGGTTGATGTTGGTGGTGTCCGGATTGGGATCCACCAGAAACTGCCGGAAGCCCAGCACCATCATGTTGCCCCCCGCGTTCACGGCATCCATGATGGGGACGGTGATGACGCGCTGTCCGACGCCGGTGTAATTCGCGTATTCCTCGACATCGGCCACATCGATGTCGGGCTGGTAGGCCGTGGCCATGGTGTCGATCTCGGTGACGCCCGCGCAGCCCTCCGCCGGGGCCGCGTCGAACCTCGAGTACATCCCGCACAACAGCGCGCTGACCGGCGAGGGGACGTTGGTGCTGCAAGCGCGGGGCGCGGCGTTCACCCAAACGCTCTCGCCCGTGTCGGTGCTGATCGTGATGCAGGCCATGGCCCGGCTGGTGGTAGGCAGCAGCCCCTGCGCGCCGATGCGGTAGGCCTGCTGGTTCTCTTCCGGAAACACGGTCGCATTCTCGTCGTAGCGGTTCAACAGCACGTAGGGGATGCGTTGCGTGGCGCCCGTAATGCCCGATGGCGTCGGCGATCCGGTGCAGGAGTAGCCGAAGGTGTACTTTGTGTTCAACGTATACCCGAAGTCGACGGTCTCTTCCGGATCCAGTGCGGCGATGGCCATCGGCTGGATGGCGCAGGCGGTGCACAGCGGCGCGCTCATGCCCGCCACGGCGCTTACCTCGATCGGGGTCTTGCGTTCGCCGGCGGAAACCAGGAAACTCCAGAACACCAGCGGCGCGTCGGCGCGGAGCGCGACCTTGACGTACCTGGCCACGGAGCCGGAAACTTCGCCCGAACCCGAATCGCTGGTTCCGACAGCCCCGGCCACGGCCTCGAAGAAGGTCGGGTCGGGCATCTCGCTTACCAGCGAGCCGGTGGTCTCGCCGATCGGGTTGCCGGCGAAGTCGTATTTGTTGCCGTAGCCGGTGGCGGTCTCGATGGTCAGCCGGGCCGCCGCGATCGCATCGGTGGTCGAGGTTTCGGTCCCGATAATCCGCGCGGCCGCCGCCAGGGCCGCGGCATCCGCCGCGGCCTTGAGTTCGCCCTTGATCATGTACAGCCGTCCCAGATCCACGGCGAATCCCATCAGTCCGAACAGCACCGGGACCAGGATGACCACCATCTGGACCGACACGGTTCCCCGCCGCGGCGCGGCGCCGAGGCTCCGCGCGGCATTCGCGCTACTTCGGCTCCTGGTGTCCACGCGGTCCTACAAACTCCGCCTTCTTCGATTCCTTCTTTTGGTCCTGCTTCTTGCCGCCCTTCTTGGCCTTCTCCTCCACCACCGAGGGCAGGAACGGCTCGGGCTGATCCGGCAGCTTCACCTTTTCGTCCGCTGGAATCGGGCGGACGAAACGCGGCGTGACAACCACCAGCAATTCGTCGGTCGACTTGCGCTGCGACCGGCTGCGGAACAGGTTCCCCAACACCGGTATGTCGCCCAGGTACTTGAGCTTGTTTAGCACCGAGATCACCCGGTTGTCGATCAGGCCGGCGATGGCGAAGGTTTCGCCGTCCTTGAGGATTACTTCGGTGTCGGCGCGCCGCGATATCAGGGCGGGAATGAGATACCCTTGCAGCGTAACGGCGTTGGAGAAATCCAGCGAACTGACCTCGGGCGTCACCTTCAGGTGAATGGCGCCGGAGGGCGTGACGGTCGGCGTGAAGGCGATCTGCACGCCGAATTTCTTGAATTGCACGGTCACCACCGGCGAAACCGCGCCGCCGGTCGAGGTGGATGTCAGGGTCGGAAACGGGAACTCGCCGCCGGCCAGGAAGCTGGCTTCCTTGCCCTCGATGGTGATCAGGTTCGGCTCGGCCAGAATCTGGAGCAGGTTGCGCCCCTGCATCAAGCGGATGGTAGACCCGATGTTCAGATCCGGACGAAACAGGAACAGGTTCAGCAGGTCGGCGAAGTTCACCGTGTTGTTGCGCACCTCGCCTTCCTGGAATTGGAATTGGCTGAAGCGCGGCTGCTGGAACTGCTGCGTCGACAGGCTGCCGACGCCCTTGGGGTTGGTGCTGAACAGGTTGAAGCCGATCTCGGAAAGCGCCGCGCGGTTGATGCTGGCGAACTTCACCTCGAGCATGATCTGGCGCGGGTCGGGCGCCGGCGGCGTCTTCAGCAGGTTCACCACCTGCTTGGCCCGGGTGGAGGCGATGGCCGCGGCGCGCTTGGACTCGTCGGCGTCCTTCACCGAGCCGGTGAGCACCAGCGTGTCGCCGGAGCCGGTCACCTGGATGGCCGGGTTCTGGACGCTGTCGCGGATCTCCTGGCGCAGGCTCTCGTGCTCGCTGGGGTCGTTGACCACGCTGATCTGATAGCGGATTGGAACCGAGCCGGTCTCCCAGATCACCACCGTGGTCTTGCCCGGGCCCTTGGCGTTGATCATGACCTCTTGCGGCGAAATCACCATCGCGTCGGCGATCTTCGGCTCGGCGATCGCGACCTTCTGCACCTCGCGGTCGAAGTGCAGCAACTCGCCGCGCCCGGCGACCAGCGTCAGATCGCGGGAAGTTGAGGTTTGCCCCGCCAGGCCCGGGGCCAGCGACAGCGCGAGTGCGAGCAACAGGAGCGGGCGCGGGCTTTCGCTTGCCGGCGGCAGGTTAAGAGTGCGTCTCATGGGCGTTTTGCCGGTCCCCAATCAATCCTGGAAGGTTTCCTGAACGTGCTTGTCGCCGCGGTAAACGTCAACCACCCAGCGCGGCTTGGGCGGCTCCTTCTTTACTTCCTTTTTGGGCGGCTCTTCTTCTTCCAGGCCCACCAGCCTGGCCCAGACCTTGTCGTCGCGCACATTGGGCGAGCCGCCCGAACGCCGCCGCGCGGCCATCCGGGTGGCGATCATGGGATCCAGATCGAAGGCCGTCGCCGGCGTGTCGTCTTCGATGGTCGAGCGGTCCAGCGGGTTGCGCAGCGCCAGGCTGATCTTGCCCTGGTTCTTCGCCAACTCCAGTTTCTTGGCTTCCCCGGGGGTCACCAGCAGGGTCGCGGCCTGCTGCACCGGCCGCGGCTGGCGCGGGTCGGTTGGCTGAGCCACTTCGGTGGTGCGGCCGATCGACAAGACCACGATGTCCTCCAGGACCACGGTGGTGATCGCCTCGGTCGTCGAACCCGAGCGCGTAAACAGCACGTCCACCCTCGAGCGCGGCCCGATCAGGCCGCCGGCGGCCGTGGCGTCGGTGATCTGCACCGAGACGGCCCGCTTGCCCGGCTCAATGGTGGACGACAGGCCGTCGGCCCCGGACGCGCTGGTCAGCTTGGCCAGGGTTAGCGGTTCATTGGCCGTGACCGGGAACAGCAGAACCCGCTCGATGGCCTGCTTCTCGTCCAGCAACACGGTCTTGGGCAGATCCTTCTCCGCAAAGCCGATCTGCCTCAGGTCGGTCTTGCGGATCCTCGTGCCGGCCCCCATGTCGCGCGCCGCGGCCACCACTTTTACGGTCTTGTCCTGTTGCGGCGCCTTGGTCTTTGCGTATAGAAACCAGGTCAGCAGCGCGGCCGAAAGCCACGCTACGCCGAAGATCATGAGGATTCTCTGGCGATCCATCGATTAACCCCGCCTCGCCGGGCACAACATCACCCCGCCCCCGGACACAAGTCCGCAGTAAACTGTAAACCCCCAATATACCGCTAAGTTCCGTCCGCTCATTTCATTTCCGCTCCAAGAGCACCGCAGTCCGGTCGCGCCAAATGCGCCGCCACCCCTCCCGCTCCAGGGCGGCCACCAGGGAATAGTCGGGCGGCAGCAGGGCGTGCGTGAATCTCCAGGCATCCACCTGTTCCTTCCAACCCGGACGGACCTCCACCAGGCGAATGTATTGCTTCATGAAGTCGCTGCCGTAGAAGTCGCTGCGGCCGTCGAAAAAAACCTTGCGCCGCCCGGCGAACCGGTAGATGAGATACCCGCCGAACTTGTCCGGAGCCAGCAGGCGGGCATCCTGAGGCAGTTTCTCGACCGCCGCGGCGGCCTCCACCGGGAACTCTTCCGGTGGGAACCCGGCCCTGGCGGCCACCGCCGGGCTGCGCAGCCACAGAAAAGCCGCCAGCAGCGCCACCATCGCCGCCGCCCATCCGTTCCTTCCGCAATCCAGCGCCCGCAGGCGATCCGAATAGGCCAGAAACGCGTCCAGCCGCTTCCTCAGGGCCGGCCGCGGATCGCGCCAGTTCCGCAATGCTTCGGTGATCGCGCCATTGGCCAAGGGCAGAAGCGCCAGCGCCGCAACCGGCAGGCCCCGCGCCGAGCGCAGGGCGAGCGCCAGCAGTCCGGCCGTCAGCAAGGCGTGCGCCAGCTTCCGCTGCCCCAACGCCAGCACGCCGCCAATCGCCGCCACCGCCATCACGGCCAAAATCTGGAAGCTTCCCGGAGCGTGGAAGTTGAAGCTCTGGAACTCGGCCACGCGCTGCAGCAGTTCGCTATTGTTCAGGTAGGCCAACAGGTGCTGGTGAAGCCGCCAGCCGTAGGGATTCAGCAGGCTCGCCAGCGCCGCCAGCGCCGCCGCGCCCGCAAACCACCGCGCCCGGCGCCATTCCTCCGCCCGGTCCAGGTCCCAGATCATCGGACCCAGCAGGCAGCCGGCGGCATACACCAGCGCCAGAACCGGGGCCAGGAAGAAGCTGGCGTGGAAGTTCGCCCACAACGCGCAGAAAAGAACGATCGCCGGCGCCTGCCGGAGCAGCCTGCCCCGCCCCGCGGCGGTTTCCAGATACAGAATCGCGCCGAGGAGAAACAGCCAGCCCGCCACGTGCGGGCGCGCCAGCCAATGCAGATTGACCGTCGAGAGCATCGGGGAAGCCAGCAGGCAGGCGATGAAGAAGTTGCCGCCCGCCGCCCAGTGTAACCGGAACCAAAGCCAGGTGGCCGCCGCGATCGCCACCGCGTACAGCAGCGCCACGCCCCACAGTCCGGCCATCCGGTGCGCGATTCCCATGCTTAGGTCGGCGGCCCACTCCCAGGCGAACCACGGCTCTCCGGCGCGCGAAAACGAGTAGGGATCGGTGCGCGGAAATCCCGCTCCCGCCAGGATCGCCTCGCCCGTTCGAATGTGCCAGCCCGAGTCGGAATCGCGGAACAGTTGGCGGCTTCCGTCGTAAACCAGCAGGCAATAGAAGAGTGTCAGAATGGAGACCGCCAGACCCACATCGGGCAGCCACCAGGCCAGCCACGGGAATTCCGCGGCGCCCGGGGGCGTCGCCGTTTGCCTTCGGCAGCCGCGCGGGGAGCGGGGGTCGGCTGCCGGCTGCACGCTTGCCCTGACCCGCGCTTACTGCCCGGTCGCGCCGATGCTGGTCAGGCCCTGTGTGATGGAGCTGTACAGGCTGACGACCGCGGTCGAAAGCTGGTTCACCGTGGTGATCAGCGCCAGGCCGACAGCGGCCACGATCAACGCGTACTCCACCAGGTCCTGGCCCTGTTCATCTCGAAGGAGCCGAAGGATAAGTTCTTTCATGAGCATCTCCCAAAAATCATCGCGAGGCGGTTGGACGCCCCTCGTTTGTCTGCCGCGTCTCGATACCCACCACGGCCCGGCCCACGGCGCGGGCGAACCGCTTCCATCCTGGGTCGGCAACCCGCGCGGCCCGAACCGCGGCCGGTTGCCCATCCAATTCCGACACCAGGCGCAGATTCCGCAATGCCGCCGGGTGGTCTCGCTTATATCCTAGCGCGATGTCGATCTCAAGGCGAGCTTCCTGGTACCGGCCCTGCTCGATCAGCACCGCCGCCAGGTTGTTGTGTGCGGTCGCCGGGTCGCTCACCGACTGCCAGTGCAAAATCGCTTCCTTGGGTTGAGAGGCAACCGCCAGCCCCAGATTGTTACGCGCGGTCTCCGACCCCGGCCGTATGGCCAGGGCGCGGCGAAACTCGGCCGCCGCTTCGCCGTTCTTACCCTGTAGCAACAGGTTGTAGCCCAGGTTGTTGTGCAGCCAATCCAGGTCCGGCCGCAGATTGGCGGCCGCGCGGTGCGCCCGCTCGGCCGCGGCCAGTTCGCCCTGCTCGTCCCGCAGAATCCCCAGCCAGCTCCAGGCGCTGGAAAGCCCCGGACTGGACTTGCGGCCTTCCAGAAACCGGTCCAGGCCCGCCGCCGCTTCGCCAGCCAATTCCTGCCCGCGTAGCAGCCGGGCCAGCGAGATCTGGATCCGGACGTCATCCGGGAAACGGGCGGCGGCCAGCCGGTAGTGCTCGACCGCCAGTTCCGGATAGCCGGCCTGCTCATAATGCCGGGCCAGTTCCATGCGCACCGCGAGGTTGCCCGGCTCGGCCGCCATCTTCTGCCGCAACGCCCGCACCCGCACGTCGCCGTCGCCGGCGTCCACTGCGTTCACCGTCTGGCGTCTCATCGCGGCCGCCACCGCCGACGGGTGGTTGACGCGCCTGCCGGCAGGCAGATTGGCCGCGTGCCGGGTGCAAGACCAGGTGAGGAGCGAAGCGGCGATCAGCGCGAACAGGCGAAAAGTCATAGTTGGACGAATTCCAGTTGATCTCCAGCCAAGGTCCCTGTCTTGCCGGCCATTCCGGCGGGTAACTCCAGCACCGAGTGGGCCCGCAGGCAGCCCGAGATCCGCCACGGGACCATCCGCTCGCGCATCTTCAGCACCTTCCGCTTGCGGTCCAGGTACAGAACGTCGATCGCGAACTTCATTCCAACAGTATGCACCGCTTCGCACGGCGCAATCCACAACCCTTCCCCCTCGGGCAGGGTTTCGTGCTTTAATAGGCCCACGCGCCGGGTCGCGCTCGAGTCGGCCACGCCGGCCGATGCCGCCAGCACCGTGTCCCGGGTTTGATTGCGAACCTGAATCCTTCGCAACACGGTCTAACCCGAATCCGGCCCGCGAGTTGCGGCCCCGGCTGCAACTATTCGGAAGCCGCCGGGTTTAGACTGTCTAAGGGCCTGTCTCATTGGAAGTTTCCGGGCCGCGACTCGGTAGAAGAGCCGCGACCGTCAGGGAGCGGTCGATTCACGTCAGACCCCAGGTGAATATGCACTGGTCATCTTTCAAATTTCTTTGCCGGGCGGGCCTGTGGGCCGGGCTCCTGGGAATCGCCGTCTCGGGCGCGGCGCTGGCGCAGTCGGTCGGGGCCACTTTCGGCGAGGTCATCTCGCTGGGCGGAACCCCCTCCGACATCGTGCTCGACGAACTGCGCGGCAAGCTCTACCTGGTCTCGACCTCGGCCGGGCGCGTGGATGTTTGGGACTACGAAGCCAGGCGGCGCGATGGCTCCATCCAGGTGGGCAACCAGCCGCTGGCCGCCGCTCTGTCGCCGGACAGCAATTTTTTGTACGTCACCAATAACGCCAGCGCCACCATCAGCGTCATCGACCTGGGCACGCGCAGCGTGATCCAGACCGTTAGCCTGCCGGCGCGCCCGGAAGGCGTCGCGGTGGGCGCCGATGGCCGCGTGCTCATCACCACCCAGGGCTCCGGCACCGGCAATGCGCAAAATACGCTGCTGCTGTTCGACCGCAACCAGCAGCTTTCCCAGCAGGTGGCCCCGATCCAGTTCCCTCCCCCGCCGCCCACCCCGACCGGACTGCCGGGCATTTTCGTCGGACGGCCCATCACCATCTTCCGCGGCAAGCTGACGCCCACTCCCGATGGCAGCCTCATCGTCGGCCTGACCACCTTCAACAACAACAATTCCACCTACCTGTTCGTCTACGAAGTCGCCTCCGCCACCATCACCAAGAGCCGTTCGGTGGGCGGCCAGTCCACGGTCCTGTCGATGTCGCCCGACGGGGCGCGCTTCATGACCGGCTTCACCATGTACGACACCACCACCCTGGCCGTGATGGGCCAGCAGAGCACCGCCAACTCGCCGTTTCCTTTCAACGGCAGCTTCAATACCCTTCAAAACAACGGCGGCAGCGTTTTTTCGCCGGACAACCGGGTTCTCTACAGCGCCTTCAACACCGCCCCGTTCACCCAGCCGGCCACCCGCCCGCAGGCATCCACGCTGCTGATTTCCGACCCGCGCAACCTGGAAATCAAGCTCGGCATCAAGATGCCGGAAAGCATCATCGCCAAGATGGTCGCCACTTCCGACGGCGCGCACGCCTTCGGCCTGTCCGAATCCGGCTTGATCCATCTGCCCTTGGCCAAGCTCTACGACTACTCCATCCTTCAGCCGGAAACCAACCAGGTCTTCCTGGCCGTCGACGAGTGCAACAAAGGCCTGGCCAAAGCCGCCGTGCGCATCACCAATCTCGGCCAGGGCAAGCTCACCTACAGCGTGCCCAACACCGGCGCGGCCCTGGTATCCCAGGTCACCAGCGGCGTCGCGCCCTCCACCATCAACTTCATCATGGAGCCCGGACGCTCCGGTGTGAACCGCCAGCCCGGCACCAATCTTTCCACCGGCAACGCCACCATGACCGGCTATGCCATCAACGTCAACCTGGCGTCGGTGGAAGCCATCAACATCCCCAATACCATCCGGGTCTACATGAACTACCGCCAGTCCGACATGCGCGGCATCATCTACCCGTCGCCCACCGGGTTGAACACCAACGAGGGGTTGCAGGATCTGCTGCTCGATGAAGCCCGCGGACGGGTCTACGTCACCAATTCCGGGTTCAACCGGGTCGAGGTGTTCGACACCAGGAAGTTGCGCTTCCTGGATCCCATCAAAGTCGGCCAGCTTCCCCACCAAATGGCGCTGGGCACCGACGGGACCACGCTGTATGTCGCCAACACCGGCGGCGAATCGATCAGTATCGTGGACCTGGATCTGGGGCGCGAGACCGGCCAGGTCGAGTTCCCGCCCATCCCCCGCGCCGGCAACGCCGCGGCGCGCTATGTGCGAACCATGGCCATGGGCCTGCGCGGCCTTCAGTTCATCATGGACAACGGTAGCCAGTGGAAGCTGGTCGGAAACCTGGCCACCGTGCGCCCCTTGAACGACGGCGTCACGCCCAACAACTTCTCGGGCTACACCACCATGCTGGCGACACCCGACTACGACGCCATCATCACCCTGGACGGCAACGGAACCGCCTACCTGTATGACGGTCTGCTGGACGCCTACACCCGCGCCGCGAGATTGTTTAATAACCCCATCCAGAGTTACTACGGCATTCTGACCGCGGCGTCCAAGGGGTCGTTCTTTTTGGCCAACGGACTGATCCTGAACTCCTCGCTCACCGCCATCGGGGGCGCCGAGCGTCCCGGCACCATCCAATACGGCGCGCCGGCCGGACCGGGCCAGCCGCCCTCCCAGACCGTCGTCAGCGCCGGCCAGCGCAACGTCGCCGCCCAGGCGCCGGTCAGCGAGAGGATCTTCGTACGGATCACCACGCCGGTCCGGCAGAACATCGGCACCGCGACCCGCGACGACGTGCGCACCACCATCGAGGCCGTGGATATCTCGACCGGCTCGGAATCGCTGGTCGGCGTGGCGCCGGAGAACCCCAATTACAGTATCTTCGGTACCCAGCGGATCAACGTCCCGCCGCGCCAGATGGTGGTCGACTCGGCAGGCACCGCCTACGTCATCACTATCTCCGGCCTGAGCGTGGTTCCGCTTACGGCGTCCGGCGTGGCCCGGCCGCAGCTTCCCAACGGCGTCCGCTCCATAGTCAACTCCACCGACGGCTCACCCAACTTCAAGCCCGGCGCCTTCATCACCGTCAACGGCCGCGACCTGGCCAAGGCCGCCGTGGCCGATCAGATTCCCCTGCCCCGCGTGCTGGGCGGCTCCTGCATCGTCTTCAACGACGTCGCGCTCCCGCTCTTGCAGACTTCGCCCACCCAGATTTCGGCCCAACTGCCCCCCGAGGTCCGCCCCGGCATCAGCGTGGTCCAGGTTAAAAGCCTCTCCACCGCCCAAGCCAGCGACCCCATCGTCATCACCGTCCAAAAACCCTAGCCCCAAAAATGCGTCAGCCTGGTATGGCCCCTTTATTTCGCACCGCTCGCGACCTGGGACCCGGGGACACTCCGGGCTAGTCTCACGGAAACCATCGCATGACCACGCGGCACAGGCATGTCCCCCAAGCGACCTGAGACCCGGCCCCCGGGGACACTCCGGGCTAATCTCACGGAAACCATCGCATGACCATGCGGTACAGGCGTGTCCCCCAAGCGACCTGAGACTCGGCCCCCGGGGACACTCCGGGCGAGCTTCACACAAAGAGACGCTTGGGGTAGCCCACAGGCGTGTCCCCCAAGCGACCTGGGACCCGGGAACCAGAAATTAAACCGGGGAACGTCCCGTCTGTCTCCACGTTTTCAGGTATTCTTGTTCAGGAGGAAGGAATGAAACTGTCCCGTTTGTTCGGCATTCTGTGCGCCGGCTTGGCGCTTGCGGGGGCACTCGCGGCGCAGGAGCCGAAGCCCAAGCGGCTTCTGGTGATCGGCGAGGTGAAGGGGTTCCAGCACGACTCGGTGTCCCCCGCCATGGCCACCATGTGGAAACTGGGCAAGGAAACCGGTCTGTGGGAAACCTACATCAAGACCGACACCCAGTTGATCACCAAGAAGAAGCTCACCGGCAACGCCAAGAACCTGGATTACTTTGACGCCGTGTTCTTCTACACCACCGGCGAGCTTCCCCTGGACGATTCGCAAAAGGCCGACCTGATCAGCTTCGTGCGCGACGACGGCAAGGGCTTTATCGGTTCGCACAGCGCGCCCGACACGCTCTACAAGTGGCCCGCCTACGGCGAAATGCTCGGCGGCTACTTCGACGGCCACCCGTGGAACACCTTCGACGCGCCGCTGATTGTGGAAGACCGCAATTTCCCGGCGATGAGACACATGCCGCCGGCGCTGGTCATCAAGGACGAAATCTACCAGGCCAGGGATTTCTCGCGCGAGAAGTCGCGCGTGCTGATTCGCCTGGACGAGAGCAAGCTGGACATGACCAAGAAGGGCATCAAGCGCGCCGACAAGGACTTCGCCGTCGCCTGGTGCCACAACTACGGCAAGGGGCGCGTGCTGTACAACGGCCTGGGCCATCCGAACGAGGTTTGGGACCGCCCCGATTTCCAGAAGATGATGGTCGAGAGCGTCAAGTGGGTCATGAAGCTGATCGACGGCGACGCGACCCCGCGCCCGCGGCCGGCCAACTAATCCAATGCGCAAGCTGATCCTGGCATGCATGGCGCTGGCGCTGGCGGCGGGTGCCGGCGCCCAGGTGGTCCGCAACGGGCGCTTCGAGCAGACGCTGAAGGCCGGCGCCGGCATCGCCGACCCGCTCAGGGACGAAGTGGTCGTCGAGTTCACCACCCCGGGGAGCCCGCCCATCGAGGCCGCCGCTTTTTGGGATGGCGGGGGCGACTGGAAAGTCCGGTTCTCGCCCGAGAAGACCGGCGCGTGGAAGTGGCGCGTGAAAACGCCGGGATTCGAGCCCGCTTCGGGCAGCTTCCGCGTGGTCCAATACAAGGGCGCCAACATTCTGTACCGCCGCGGCGCCCCGCGCCTTTCGGCCAACCGGCGCCACTTCGCGCACGCCGATGGAACGCCCTGGTTCTGGCTGTCGTGTACCGGCTGGAACTCGGCGCTGTTGTCGACGCGCGAGGAATGGGACCGCTACCTGGCCGACCGCGCCGCCAAGCGCTTCACGGCCATCCAATTCGTCATGACCCAATGGCGGGCCGGGCGCAAGGACGAACTGGGCCAGGTGGCGTTCACCATCGACGGCGGCTTGAAAGTGAACCCGGCCTTCTTCCGCCGCATGGACCGGAAGTTCGACGCGCTGAACGAGCGCGGGCTGGTCGCCGCTCCCGTCTTACTGTGGGCGCTGACCTCGAAGGATCAGGAAAGCCCGGGAGTAGCTCTGTCCACCCAGGACGCCATCCGCCTGGCGCGCTACATGGTGGCGCGTTACGGCGCGCATCACGCGCTCTGGATTCTGGGCGGCGACGGCGAGTACCGCGGCGCGAATGCCGAGCGCTGGAAGGCCATCGGCCGGGCGGTGTTCCCCGAGGGGCGTCGGCGCCATCCAATAACTTTGCATCCGCGCGGGATGAACGATCCGTGGCCCGAATACAAAGATGAGCCGTGGGTCGGCTTCTTCATGTACCAGACCGGCCACGGCAGCGACGCGCGCAAGTGGCGCTGGAACGCGACCGAAGGGCCCGCGGCGGGATGGAAGCTGGAGCCGCCGCGCCCGGTATTGGATGGCGAGCCAAATTACGAAGGCCACCTCAGCTATCAATCGCAGAAGACCATCGACGACTACGCCGTGCGCCGCGCCGTCTACTACAGCCTGCTGGGAGCGCCGCCCGCCGGCGTCACTTACGGCGCGCACGGCATCTGGTTCTGGAGCCGCAAGGCCGAAGTGCCGCTGGACCATCCGCGGTCCGGAGTCGCGCTGCCCTGGCACGAGTGCCTGGACTATCCCGGCGCCCGCCAGATGAAAGTGATGCGCGACATTTTCGACCGCATGGAGTGGTGGAAACTGCGGCCGGACCGCTCGCTGCTGGCCGCCGACGCCGTGGATGCCGAGTTCAGTAACTACATCCAGCCGGCGCGCTCGGAAGACGGCAAGTTCGCGCTTCTCTACTTGCCGGCCAACCAGGTGGTGAAACTGGATCTGGCGAAGTTCACGCGCCCGGTGGCGGCGGTTTGGGTGGACCCGCGCACCGGCCAAGAGACCCCCGCCGGAAAACCGGCGTCCGAGCTGAAACCGCCCGGCGCCGGCGACTGGCTGCTGTGGTTGCGGTAGAGTGTCCCCGGGGGCTTGGGGGACACGCCTGGGTCCGGGGCCAAGCGATGGGCTGCGTAAGATCAGCCCGGAGTGTCCCCAGGCAGCAGGCGCTCCATTTTCGAGCCCGGCAGGATCATGGTCTGGTTGCGCTCCGGGCCGGTGGAGATGCAGCCGATCTCGACGCCGGTGGAAGACTCCAAGAACTTTAGGTAGTCGCGGGCGCGCGCCGGGAGGCTGTCCCATCGGTCAATGCCGAAAGTCGGCGAGTTCCACCCCGGCAGATTCTCATAGACCGGCTCGATGGATTCGATCTCGCGCTCGGTGGCGGGCATCGAATCGGCGATCTTGCCGTTGATCCTGTAGGCCACGCAGACCGGGATCTGCTCGAGATCGTCCAGCACGTCGAGTTTGGTGACGACGATGCTGTCGAAGCCGTTAACCATGGCCGTGTAGCGCAGCAGCGGCACGTCGAACCAGCCGCAGCGGCGCGGACGGCCGGTGACGGCGCCGTACTCTTTGCCGGCCTTGCGGAGACGCTCTCCCCGCTCGTCGCGCAACTCGGTGGGAAACGGTCCGCCACCCACGCGCGTAATGTAGGCTTTCGACACGCCCAGGATGCCGGTAATGCGCGTGGGAGCGACGCCCGAGCCGGCGCAGGCGCCGCCGGCCGCCGCGCTGGAGGAAGTCACGAACGGGTAGGTGCCGTGGTCGATGTCGAGCATGGTGCCCTGGGCGCCCTCAAACAAAATGTTCCGGCCCGCGGCGATGGCGTCGTTGAGCAGTTTGGCGGTATCGCAGACCATCGGGCGGATGCGCTCGGCCATTTCGAGATAGCGCGCCAGGATGGCGTCGCAGTCGAACTCCTCGGCGACGCCGAATGCGTGCGCCGTGGTCTGTTTGTCGGCGGCCAGCCAGCGGTACAGCGTCTCGAGGCTGCCCGGGTCCACCAGGTCCGCCATGCGGATGCCGCGGCGGGCGATCTTGTCCTCGTAGCAGGGGCCGATGCCGCGCGACGTCGTGCCGATCGCGACACGGTCGGGACGCCCTTCGCCGACCTTCTCGATCATGCGGTGGAACGGGAAGATCACGTGCGCGCGATTGCTGATCTTCAACTGCCCGGCCACGTCGATGCCGGCCGCCTCGAGCGCGTCGATCTCGGCCAGCAACGCCGCCGGGTCGATGACCACGCCGTTGCCGATAACCGCCGCGACCCCCGGCCGCAGGATACCGCTGGGGACCAGCTTCAGTATGAACTTGCGCTCGCCGATGAAGACCGTGTGGCCCGCGTTGTGCCCGCCCTGATAACGCGCCACGATCTGGAACCGCTCGCTGAACAGGTCGACGACCTTGCCCTTGCCCTCATCGCCCCACTGTGCACCCAATACAATAATGATGTTGCTCATGATCACCCGAAACCATCCATTTTAGCGCACCGCGGCGACTCGCTCTTGTTACTGTCCCAGTTTTTCAGGCGTGAACAGCGGCTCGGACTTGTCCAGTTCCCAGGCCAGATGGTTGATGTAGAACAGAAGCGCCGGATGCGGGAGCCGATCCCGGAATTGTTCCCACACGCGCTGCTGCCAGCCCTGGGTGAGGTGCTGGCTGGCATCGACGTCCTTGGAGAAGAAACCCTCCTGGTGCGGCATGCCGAGAAAGTCCAGCACCGCGATAACCAGGTCGAACTGAGAGACCAGAATCGCTTGCGCCAGGTCTTCGGCGACATCCTCTTCGCGGGCTTCCAGCCGCGACCACAACCGGGGTCCGGCTTTGCGCAGGCTTTCCGAGTTCAGCTTGGCAACGCGCGCCCGCGCCTTCACTCTCTCGACTATTTGGTAGGTCCTGAGTTTGCCCATCGAGACGGTTTTCAGAAGTTGCCCAAACGCCTCGGCACCCAGGCTCAGGAAAACCTCGCTTAGCTGCATCACCATGAGCGTAACACAACGAAACCGCCGAGATTTGTCTGTGGATAAGTTCGGAATCGGGCCGGAGTCGCGCTCTAATGAGCTTTAGAACCAGTGAGTTACGAAAATGCCGCGGCTGTGGAAAACTCCGCCTGTTTTCCACAGGCTAAGCGGATGGAAACAAAGGGCCGATTTTTCCTATTGCGCGCGAGCGCCACAACCGCTAGCGTGGAGATTCCCCCCATGCAGCCCGGTGACATCACGCTGGTAAAAGGCCTGCCGTCGAACCTGGACGCCGAACGTTTCGTGCTGGGGTCGATCCTCTTGGACGATTCGGCGTTCATCGCCGTGGCCGGAATGCTGTCGGCCGCCGACTTCAGCCTGGAGACGCACCGCCGCATCTTCGGGCGGATGACGGACCTGAACGCCCGCGGCGAGAAGATCGACCGGGTGACGCTGGCCAACGAACTGATGAAGCACGGCCAGTTGGAATCCTGCGGCGGTCTGACCTACGTGGTCTCTCTCGACGAGGGCCTGCCGCAGTTGTCCAACCTGGACAGCTACGTTCGAATCGTCCGCGACAAATCGATCCTGCGCCGCATCATCCTGACCTCGCAGAAACTGATCGAACGCTGCACGATGGGTGAGGACGAGCCCGACGAGATCCTGGCCTCGGCCGAAGAGGAACTGCTGAAACTCGGCGAAGCCCGCGCGCGCGAGGCGCTGATCTCGCCCCGGCAGATCATCGACGAGTACGACGGCGGCCTGAACGCGTTCCTGGATCCCAGCAAGCGCATCCAGGGTCTGAGCACCGGCTTCACGAAATTCGACGAAAAGACCGGAGGGCTGCACCCCGGCGAGTTGATCATTCTGGCCGGCCGCCCGGCCATGGGCAAGACCGCCCTGGCGCTGAACATCGCCACGCACATCGCGTTGAAGAACGGCAAGACGGTGGCGATCTTTTCGCTGGAAATGTCGAGCGAGTCCCTGCTGACGCGCATGTTGTGCGCTTCGGCGCGCGTGGACAGCCAGAAGTTCCGCGCCGGATACCTGAACCAGGACGAGCGCCGCCTGCTGGCCGCCAAGGCGCAGGAATTCACGCAGGCGCCCATCTACATCGACGACACGGCCAATACCAACCTGATGGACATCCACGCCAAGCTGCGGCGGCTGAACGCCGAGCACGGGCTCGGGCTGGCCGTGGTCGATTACCTGCAATTGATGGGCGGGCGAGGGAAATTCGAGAATCGCGTGCAGGAAGTCAGCGCCCTGTCGCGCGGCCTGAAGCTGATGTCGAAGGAGCTGAGGATTCCGATTCTGGTGGTCTCGCAGTTGAGCCGCGCGCCCGAAACGCGCCAGGGCGACCACCGTCCTCAGTTGAGCGACCTGCGCGAATCCGGCTCCATCGAACAGGACGCCGACATCGTGGCCTTCATCTTCCGCGAGGAAGTCTACAAGCCCGACCGCGCCGATCTGCGGGGACTGGCCGACCTGATGATCGCCAAGCAGCGCAACGGTCCCACCGGCATCATCAAGCTGGTCTTCCTGCACGCCCTCACGAAGTTCGAGAACGCGGCGGCGGATCTGGAAGAGTCTGAAGAAGCTCCGTTCGAGTAGGGGTCGGATGTATCCGACCGTCACACCAATTCCATACATTCTCCGTGCAGCATGCCGACACACCGGGCGGTAGAATGAAGCCGCGATGCCGTTTCGGCTCTGGTTTCAAGCTCCGCGCCGGGTTCTGGTCCTTTTCGTTACCATAACGCTGGTTCCGGCGGCGGCGCTGGGCTGGCTTGGATGGCGTACGCTGGAGCAGAATCGGGCGCTCGATCACCAGCGTGAGGTGGAGGGGCTGGAACTGATGGCCGATCGCATTTCCGCGGTTCTCGATCGGGCGCTCGCCGATCTCCAGGGACGCCTCGATTCTCCGGCCGCCAGTCTCCCCGAAAACACGATCCTCGTGAGCGCCGGTCCCAAGGACTTGGAAGCCACACCGCCGGGCCGGCTCGTCTACTATCCCGTCGCGCCCGCCGGGACCGAATCCCCGTCGGCTCGCTTTGCCGCCGCGGACGAACTAGAATTGCGGCGCAAAGACATGACCGGGGTCATCGCCCTGCTGCGCAAGGAGATCGAGAACCGCGACCCGTCCGTTCGCGCCGCTGCGCTGTTGCGCCTGGGACGCATCGAGAAAAAGCTCGGGCATCCCGAAGCGGCTTTGGCGGCTTACTCGGAACTGGCGAAGTTGGGCGAGGTAAGAGTCGAGGGACTGCCAGCCGAAATGGCCGCGCGCGAGGCGCGTTGCCGGCTCTACGAGCAAGCGGGCCGGGTGAAGGAACTGGCGAGGGAGGCGGCGGCGCTCGACGCCGGGTTGCGCCAGGGCCGCTGGCGCATCGCGCGCGCCACTTGGCAGTTTCACCTCGAGGAGGCCGCCCGCTGGATGTCTGGGCCCGCACCGGCGCCGGTGGACGGGAATCAACTGGCCCTGGCAGCGGCGGCAGAGTGGGTTTACCAGCGCTGGCAAGTAGACCGCGACTCCTCGGGCCACCAGTTTCTGACGCTGGAGGACCG
>JAUYBU010000287.1 GCA_030693045.1 Bryobacterales bacterium
CGCCCGATTGAAGACGCCGGCGTAGGGCAGTCCGCAGCCGGCGCCCAGCGCCAGAATCGCGACGAACGTCAGCGCCAGGGAGTGCCCCCAGGCGAGCGCGGCACAGGCGGCCGCGTTCATCAGCAGAGCGCCGCGCACCAGGGTTGTCATCCTCATCCGCTGGAGCAGCCAACCACCCGCGGGCCGGCTCGCGATGCCCAGCAGCAGGACCAGCGAACCCATCAATCCTGCCGCCTTGATCGGCATTTGAAAATCCGCCTTCAGCAGCATTGTGATCCAGGCTCCGACCACGATCACCAGCCCAAACGACGCCATCTGCACTACGCCCAGCAGCCACAGTTCGCGGCTCCCGACCATCTCGCCGAAAGTGCCCGCCGGGCGCACGATGTGCTCGGGCCGCGGCGCGGCGATCACCCATCCGACCAGGACCGCCGCCGCCACCAGAGTCGAGCCGAGGAACGCCCCGCGCCATCCGAAGGCGCCCAGCATCTGCGGCACGGCGAAGATCACGAATCCCGAGCCCAGCACCACCGAGCCCCCGTAGAACCCCTGGGCCACGTGCAGATCCCGGCCGCCGAACATCGACACGATGTAGCGCGCGCCAGCCGTGAAGCACGTGCCCGTCCCGATGCCGACGAATACCTTCCATAGAAGGAGTTGCCAGTAGGCGCCGACGAATGCGATGGCAAAGTTGCCCACCGTCACCCAGGCCAGGGCCGCCGCCAGGACGCGGGCCGCACCCAGACGGTCGGCCAGGCGCCCGCCCGGCACCTGCATGAGGGCGTGTGTCAGGAAGATGCCGGTGGTGAGCAGGCCGGCGCTGGCCTGGTTGAATCCGAATTCGCCCTGTAGCGCCGGCACCATCGGCGCGTGATTGGTGTAGTTGGCCGAGAAGGCGAATCCAGCCGCGCAAACGGCGGCGAGCGCACGTTTTTCCATTCAGGTTCCCCGTTATGAGTTTCGTCCGAATCCAGTGGAATCGGGAATCCGCAAGTATATAACAGGCCCATGCGTCTCCGTTGCGCGGCACGCCAGAACACCATGCCGCTCATCGAAGAAGAGCGGGACCGGGAAGAGCGGGACCGGCTGGACCGCGAGACGGTTTCTGGAACTACTCGGCCTTCAGTAGATGGGCAGCAGCCAGGTGGAGGGAATCCATCGGGCCGACACCGGACCGCTCAGCTTCCTCCGTGCCAAGAGTCGGGATAGCCTTCAGGTCGTGCGCCATTACGGCACCGGCGAAATAGCGCTGATAGAAATCGTGCTCCTCCCGTTGCCGGTTGAAGAGGGCCTTGGGACACACCTCAAGACGAACGAACGGGCTGCTTAGAAAGACACGGTTAGGATCTCTGAAGATCTGGGCCGCGGGATCGCCAATCGATGGTTGACTCTTAAACGCCGCAATGAGCACACCGCTGTCCAGGAATGTCCTGGTCGGCCGCCGTGCCACTACCGCAAGCCCCGGCGTTCCGCGATTTCGCGCTCCAGCTCGCGGCGGTTGAGCAACTTGCCCCCACCTGCAACGTAACGTGCGCGGAGTCTGTCGAGTTCCAGCCCCAACTCCGGCACTTTAGCCTGGTTCTTCGGAGCATCGCCGTTGCGCTTAGCGGAAGCCCTCTTCGTTGGTTTCGCCACGAATCCATTGTACCGCCGGCAATCTCTTCGCCAATGCCATCAAGGGCGCAGTGTCCAATACGAACGCCTGGACCATGGAAGCGGTCCAATACGCCGCGCACTCCTCGCAGATGACATCACTCCGGCGGCGCGCTGATCCGGCCGGCGATCTGGCCGACGCCGGCGCTGAAGGAGGACGACGACCTGGCGTTCGACATTCTCGGGGTCGCCTCGTCCGATCCGGGTTCCGACTTGACCGTGGTCATTCAGACATAGGATCCGTGCGGTTGCTTCGCGCCCCGGTTGCGGCAGACGGGAAGTGAATATTCGGAATGTCACTCAAGTGCGGCGCTCGAAAGCTCCGGTGTGACTTGACCGCGTCGTCAAACGTGAGCACGACCAGTTTGGCCGGAATGTCCGCCGCGACACCTTCTCCGTATGTCTTCCGCCAGTCTATGCCGCATGTGATATGTTTGCATTCATGCTCCGCAGGCAGTTCGTGGTTTCGGCAACCGCCGCGGCTGTGCTGCCAGCGGCGCCCGAGGAACCACAAACGATTGTTTACAGGAACGCGGGCGGCTGCCAGATCAGGGCGGACGTTTTCGGCGCGCCTGCCGATGGCCGGAAGCCGGCCGCGGTGTGGATTCATGGCGGAGCGCTGATCTCCGGATCGCGCAAGTTGCCGCCGAATTCGCGCCTGCTGCGATCGCTGCTCGACACCGGCTTTGCGGTCGTCTCGATCGATTACCGCCTGGCCCCGGAGACCAAGCTGCCGGGGATCATCGAAGACGTGCAGGACGCGTTCCGCTGGATTCGCGCGAACGCCGGGACGCTACACATTGCGCCGGATCGCGTCGCCGTGTGCGGAGGTTCGGCCGGTGGCTATCTGACGCTCATGACCGGGTTTTGCGTGAAGCCCAGGCCCAAGGCCCTGGTGTCCTACTGGGGCTACGGCGACATCGCCGGATCATGGTACTCGCGCCCGGATCCCTTCTACTTGCAGCAGCCGGCGGTCAGCCGCGAAGAGGCCCTGGCGGCCGTGGGCGGCGCGCCCATCTCAGATCCCCCGCCCAAGAACAGTCGCGGGCGATTCTATCTGTACTGCCGGCAGCGGGGAATTTGGCCGAAGGAAGTCGCGGGACATGATCCGGACACGGAGGATCGCTGGTTCGAGCGCTATTGCCCGGTGCGCAATGTGACGCGCGGGTATCCCCCCACCATGCTGGTGCACGGAACCCGGGATACCGACGTTCCTTACGACCAGTCGAGAATAATGGCGGACCGCCTGCGCCAGGCGGGGGTTCGGCATCAACTGGTAACCGTTCCCGAAGGAGCGCACGGTATTGGCAACATCGCTCCGGAGGAGCAGGAGCGCATCTACCGGAATGCCGCGAAGTTTCTGATGGAGCGGGTCTGACAGCCGTCCGCCGAGTCCGCTACTCGCCTGTCAGTACCGGAAATGGAATCGGCGGATGGGCAGCGGCATCCTGCTGTTCGGCCCTTTGACGCTCTTCCAGATGATCTCGTTCAGCTCGAACTCGGGCGCCCGGTCGTAGTCCGAGAAGTCCATCGCCAGGGATTGTCTGGCACCCCAGGCAGCCACCGTGTTCTTCGCGTTCACGTCCACCTGCGGCGGCACGTGGGTGTAAGGCGTGAGATCCGGCGTGGTCCCGAAGGAGGCGTACATCGGCATGGCCGCCGCGTCGTACTGCGTCATCGGCGGCAGTCCCAGCAGCAGTTGCATCGTCCGCAGCATCGACGAGGTGGTGTACAGCGTCGAATCCAGCGCCTGGCGTTTCGTGTACGGGCTCACCACCAGTCCCACCGTGCGCCGTGCGTCCACGTGATCCGGCCCGTTCTGCGCGTCGTCTTCGATGACAAAGATGGCCGTCTGCGGCCAGTACCGCGAGTGCGAGACGCGGTCCACGAGTTGTCCCACCGCCCAGTCGTTATTGGCGACGCAGGCGGCGGGCATGCACGCGCCGGGCGTCGTGCCGCGGGTGTGGTTCTCGCCCAGGCTCATCACGCTGAAATTGGGCAGCCGCCGCGTGGGGTCCGGCGAGTCGTAGTTGGTCTCGAACTGATCGAGTTCCTCCAGAAACACCTTCACGTTGTCGGTGTCGCGCATACCCGGCAAGCGGAATTTCGGACTGACGTGGCCGAAAAGACCCGCGATGCCGGCGCGCCCCTCCATCTGGGATCCGTCGCTGACCCGGTCGGCGTATTCGCCGTAGGAGCGGTAAGTGAGCCCCTTCCGCGCCGCCAGGTCCCACATGTGTCCGGACGACGGCGTGTCCTCGGGCCCGCGCACGGCCGCGCTATTGCCGCCGTACTGGGGCGGCCAGCGCTTCTCGTTGAAATCGGTGGCGTAGGCCGAGTTGGACCAAGAGTGCCCGTCGACCGAGACCTCGCCGTCGCAATACAGGTTGTCGAGCAGCACGAACTCCTCGGCGATCTTGTGGTGGTTGGGAGTCACCTTCCGTCCGAAGATGGTCAGCCGCGGATCGCCGTTGCCGCGCGGCATGTCGCCGAGCACCTGATCGTAGGTCCGGTTCTCCTTGATGATGTAAATGATGTGCTTGATCGGCGAGCCCACGCCGACCTCGCGCGGCAGCACCGAAGTCCCCGACTGCGGCGGCCGCGCCTTGGCCAGCATCTCATCGTTGTAAGGGCAGTTCGCCATGGCCTGTCGCGTATAACCGCGAAGATCCGTCTTCAAGCTGCCCAGCGGAACCACGCTCACGCTGCCGCGCTGTAACGCTCCGATGTGGCTCCTCGGTCCACCTTTCTGGGCCAGCGGGCTGGTCGGCCCCATGATGTTGGTATAGCCGCCGAGGCCCTTCGCCGATCCCACGTAGAGCGACTTTCCGTCCGGCGAGATCGCCAGCGACGCCGGGTACCAGGCCGACGGAATAAAGCCCACCACGTTCGATACCTCGCGCTCGGCAACGTTGATCACCGCCACGTTGTTGTTGTCCGCGTTCGCCACGAACAGCATCTTGCCGGTTGGGTCCAGTGCCAGCGCGTTCGGCGTGGAACCCACCGGCGCCATCTTGTACATCGCCGTCGCAATCACCTCAATCGGCCGCATCGTTTTGGCGTCCACCACGTAGACCGAGTTCTCATTCGAGCATGCCACGAACAGCCGGCCGTCTTTGCTCAGCACCATGTCGTTCGGGTTGTTGCCGACCTGCGTCACGGCGCGCGTCTTCAGGGTGTTGGTGTCGATGGCCGAGACCGACCGGCTGCCCCAGTTCGAGACGTACAGTGTGTCGCCCGAGGGATCGAGAACCAGGTCGTAGGGGTGAATCTCGGTGGCGATCTCAGCCGTCCGCTGGCCGGTCCGGGTGTCGAACACCACCACGTGCCCCGGCGTGGCTTGCGTGCCGCGGTTGGCGGCGTAAAGCAGCGGCTTCGCCGGATGGTGTGCCAGCCCCGACCAGTAGATGCGGTTGGCCGGCAGACGGTGCCCGAACTCGCGCGCAGGCTTGTCCGCCAGCCGGCCGTCTTCGAACGGGATCTCGTACACCGGCGCAGCGGTCGGATTCACACGGCTCTCGCCGTTGCCGCCGGAAACGTACAGCATCCGGCCATCGGGCGACCACGCCATCCCGAACCACGCCGACTTCAGCCTCACCTTCTGGCGGATTTCCATGCTCGCCGGATCCACAACCACCAATCCATGCGGATTGTAGCCGCAGTTCATCGCGACGACGTTCTTCCCGTCCGGAGTGGGGGTCAGGTTCAGAACGTAGTCCTCGGTCGCGACGTGCCGCCCGACCGGTGTCAGTTGCCAACCGTTGGGCAGGAAGGAACTCCCGTTGCCGGCCCTCGGCGTCTGGCCGGTGCAGACGGCCGCCCCGAGCGCGAACATCACGATGGCGCACGATCTCATGGTCAGTACCTCCCGGATGAATCTCCAATCGTATCGCAACTTGCGGCCGGAGTTGCCAGCCTCGACGGCGCCAGCTCTCATCGAGTCAACCATCCAATGATATTCTGAATGCAGCGTTGGACCATTGGGTGATTGATGGTTGCGGCGTTGTGGCCTGGGATCAAGACAGCCACTTTCCCCTTGCCATAGGCGTGGGCCCATCCCTGTGCGGCGCGGCCGTGCTCCGGGGAGCGGCTTTCCATGAACACTGAGGTCTGGCTCTCGTCCATCTCCACTTCGTACTCTTCATCCGCCACGGCGAAGGCTGTGACTCCCTCCGTTAGTTCCGGCATCTTTCCGGTCGCGGTGACGTTGATGTTGACAATGGCGGGGTGCCGGATGAAGTATGCCCTGGCCACTCGGGACACTCCGTTGCCCTTGGGATAGGCTCCGAAGCCGTCGTGGTACAGAAATAGCCTGCCACCGGCGTTCACATAATCCTCGAACTTCTGCTCCTGCGCGGGTGTGAGCCAGCGGGCCTGCCCCTTGTTGGGGGGATTCGCATCGCGTTCTTTGAAGTACTTGAGATACTCGCGCCCCTCTCTGCTCAGGATGACGAGGTCGTACTTGCCAAAGTCATCCCAGGGGACGGCGTAGTCCATAATCGTGACCGCCTCCCAGCCGCTCTTTCGCAGCCTTCCCACCAGCGCGGAATCGAGTGGGGCGACGCAGTGATAAGCATCCCCCAGTATGGCCAGAACACGCTTCTTACTCGTGTTCTGGCCCTGGTATGCACTCTTTCCGAGACCGGCGCCGCTGAACGCGGCCAAGCCGGAAACAGCGGAGGTCCGAAGGATTCGACGTCGTGTAGCGTCCATAGGTTTGTCTCCAGTTTGCAGGGGATAACAGCCGATCCATGCGCATCGGCGAGGCCGAGTTGAGGCCGGCCAGCAGGCGCCTGGCCTCGGCGATGTGGACGTCGGGACCCCGTAGGGCCGCGGCGAGGATTTCGCGATTCAAGTCCGGTTGTGGCATGCCGGCCGGGACATCGTATGCAAGTGCAGTTCGGGTCCGGCGACCATGTTACACCAATCGGTGCAGCAGAAGGACATCCGACGCGGCGGCGGTTCGGGGCGATGGCCGGAAGAATCGCCGCCTTGCCGGCGCCGACGCGGTAAACAGAGGCGGCGGGCTCCGGCAAATTCCAGAAGGTCTTCCAGTGAGCCACGGCTCGCAGCACGTCCCGCTTATGTCGACAGATGAGGATCAAGAGCGACCTGCAAACCGCTTGAGTCGGTGCGTCCGGCCGCCCGCGGAGGCCGCTGGCGGACTCACGTCAGAAAGTACAGTCGTGGAGGATCTTGCCCATGGTCCATTCGGTTCCGAGTTGCAGAAAGTCGAAATGCAACGAGCCGTCCCGGATGAAGAATTGAGTCCGGACCAGTTGGTAAGAGTCGATGCGCTTGCCATTCACAATGGTCAGCTTTCCCCCGGAGACTCTCCACGCGCCTCCCGATTTCGTTTGCCCCGCGGAGAACAACTCGGCCTGGCCGTCCGCGCGAAGCGTGAGAGCCTCGCGGATCGGGCTCGCGGACCCCTCCTTATTCCAGGCGGGGTTCTCCCGGAAGAAGGTTCGCAGCTCCGCATCCGTATTCGGCAAGGGGCCGGCGGCTGCCCACCAGAGCTTGAATTCCACGGTCTCCCTAAACCTCGCGAACTCCGACCGGTCGGTCCGGATCCTCTCCGCAACGGCCTTCGGGTCGAGCCGCAGCGCCTCATTCAGGTGAGCGAGCGCCAAGAAGATCCAGTTGTTGTCGCTGTCGCAGTAATCGTCCGGGCGCGCGGTTGCGTTCATCATGGCGATGGTGCGTCCCTTGTCGAGCCAGGCGAAGGCGTTGCGGGGGTTTCTCTCAATGGCGCTTGAGAACAGCGACAGCGCCTTCTCGTATTGCTTCCTATCGAGAGCCAGTGAGCCGGGGGCGTTGTTCGGGGACTGTGCCAGGGATCGCCCGAAAAGGAGAACGACTGTCACAACCGCCAGAACCACCGGAGGCAATCTCGTTCTTGTCGCGCTATCAACCCATCCCATCGCGAGACTCCACTCTCTGTGTGTTTGCCGCTCGCGGCTGGGAGTCTTCGGCCAGACGCTCGGACTCCCCGGTAAGGCAGGCATCCCGGCTGACCCTAAGCCAAGTGCCTCCAGCCGGACCATAACCCATTGTCCCGGTCATCCGCGACTTGTTTCTTGGCCACGAGAACCCCCTGCTTGAACTCGATGTGGACATGCGATTTCTCATCGAACACTACTGTCGCGCCAAGAGCTGAACCGATCGTCTTGATCAACTGATTCTTCCCGCGCCCAAGAATGTCGACCGCATAGCCAGTGCCGTGTTTGCTGGTTCCTGGCCGGGCCACGGGGGCCGCGGCGAGATCCCACCCCTCCGAGGGAGGGTGGTTTTCCGCAATCTTCTCCGTATCGAGAATTTTCCTGAAGTTCGCCTTGTCCCCGCGGAGAGACGTCCAGCGCTCGGTGATCTTCGCCAGGCTCGACCTGTCGTGAGGCTCGCCCACCTTCTTGCTGCTTGTGTAGCCGTGGTCCGGGTTGGGCGAGTTGGCGTTGAGATTCTTCTGAATCCCTTCGAGAATCGAGATCGATGCCGGCGTAAGCTTGAGCTTCATCGCCATTCCAACCCTCAGCGAGAGGAGTTCCCAGTGATAGTTGACCTTCCAGAATTGATCCGCGTCGTCAAGAAAGGCAGCGATGACCTCGCAGGACAGGGGGAAGTACGGCATCATCTGTTCGATGAGCGCCTTCGTGTCCGGGTCGGAAGCCTTCAAACGAACGGCCGGCCGGACGAATGACCCCCATGTGTGTTCCGCGTAAACCTTTGGCTCTGAATTCACGTGTATACCTCCGTCGGATCAGGATTCTCAAGAAAATCCGCACATACCACATCCCGAACGTGGCAATCACATGCATTCACTTCCCTCGTCCCGAGAAACGACGGAAGCGCTATCGGCAGATCCGCCCGGCACTCATGCAACCTCCGCGCATCTTCAACGCAGAGAAGGCCAACTGACATGCGTGAATTATGGGCTAGTACCCAGATAGGCACCACGATGATGCCACTTACAGCATTATAAGCCCCCCTCCTCGCAAGTCAAGCGAAAAAACGAGAGTAGTGTTGCAACTGTGAACTTTTCAGCCAACAGAGCTTTGTACGTCAACTTTCCCAACCTGCGGTCAGTTCGCCGCAGGCGGATAACAGGCGTGCTGGACCACGTCGGTCACTCGCGGGGTGAGATGCCCGACTGCGCGCAAAGCCTTCTGGAAGAACCTCTTGGCCGCCGCGGTCTCCCGGTTGTGCCGACAGCGGAAGGCCGATGGCCGCTCCGGTGGCATCCACCGCCCGGTAAAGACAGATCCATTTTCCCCATGCGCCGGATGCAGGTCTCCTCTACCCGCCATCTCTTGCTGGCCGGCTTGAGCCGCGGCCGCAACCGCTTCTCCCGCTCGGGCGCGTACCTCTGCACCCGGCGCCACACCGTGTTGTGGTCCGGTGACACGCCACGATCATCGCCGGCTCCGACTGCCGCCATTTGAAGATAACCGGCCGGGATCTATCCATTTGTCCGCCCTGCCAATCGGCCGTCGCCGAAAGCCGCAACATAACCGCCCGCAGAGTCACCGGGTGTCGCTTGGGAGACACGCCTGTCGGCTACTCAGGCGAGGGTTTGCGTAAGATTAGCCCGCAGTGTCACCGGGTGTCGCTTGGGAGACACGCCTGTGGGCTACTCTGGCGAGAGTTTGCGTAAGATTGGCCCGCAGTGTCACCGGGTGTCGTTTGGGGGACACGGTGCATGTGTACTCAGGGGTGCTTGGGGGACACGCCTGTGTCCCGGGCCAGGCGATGGTTGCGTAAGACTAACACGGAGTGTCCCCGGGTGTCGTTTGGGGGACACGCCTGTGTCCCGGTCCAGGCGATGGTTGCGTAAGACTAGCACGGAGTGTCCCCGGGTCTGTGCGGTCTGTGCCGGAAACGGCTTGAAGGAAGCCGGTTGGTTGTATACTGGATGGCAGC
>JAUYBU010000338.1 GCA_030693045.1 Bryobacterales bacterium
GCATGGCGTCAACCTTGCGAAACGCCCGCGCGCGGACGCGCCGCTCGATGTAATCGGTCACCGAGTTGAAAAACACCTCGCGGTGCCGCCGGACGAAAATCTCGCCCATTTCGTGGCCTTCCAGCGCGCTGAACATCAGCAGCCGGACGTAATCCGGATTGGATTCGTAGAAGCTAAGCAGCAGGCCGGCCAGGCCCTCGAAGAAGCCCCGGTCGTCGCCGGCCTCCAGATGCGATCCAGCCAGCGCCTCGAACCGGTCCCGCCCCTCGCAGGATTTGGCTGCGATGATCGCCTCGTACAACTCCCGCTTGGTCCGGAAATGCTCGTAGAGAACCGGCTCGGTGACGCCCACCGCCGCGGCCAATTCGCGCGTGGTCGCGCCGCGAAAGCCGCGTTCGGCGAACAGCCGGACCGCCTGGCGGACAATGGCCGCGCGCCGGTCGGCCGAAGGCATTCGTTTAGAGAGGGCCATGCGAGACCTAGTGAACGCTAACCTAGCATTCACTAATTTAGCAGATTCGCGGATACTCCTGTCAAGCTCCCCGATTTCGGGATTTCGGGATTTCGGGAATGGATCGACGCGCGGTTCCCGCTCTTACCAGGCGGCGAGTGCGTCTTCGAACATTCGAGCCAGTTCTTCCGGACCGGCCGGCCGGGGCGATAGCTTGGTGACGCGATGCTGCGGTAGCGTGCCTTCTACCAGAGCCGGGATGTCCGCGGAAGTGTAGCCGACCTCCCGCAACCCGTTGGGGAGCCGCAGGTCGCGGATGAACTTCACGATCCGATCGGCGAGGATCTTGCCGGCGTCGCCGGCCTTCGCGCCTGAAACGTCGGCGCCGAGCGCCTCGGCCGCGCGCAGGTGGCGCTCGGGAGCGGCGACAGCCGTGAAGCGGAAAACCGCCGGTGCATTCAGCACGACCGAGACGCCGTGCGGGATCATGGGGTGATCGCCGGGGTAGCCCGGGGGACGATAGTCCCGGACCAGTCCCGAGACGGGGTAAGACATGCCGTGAGGCAGATGCACGCCGGCGTTTCCAAACCCCATTCCGGCATAAGCGGCGGCCAGCATCATCCCGGCGCGGGCCTGGTCGTCGGAGGGGTCGGCCACCGCGCGGCGCAAATAGGCCGCCACCATTCGCAGCGCTTCCAGGCTCCAGACGTCGCTGATGGGGTTCGATCCCTGGTACGCCGGGCGCAGCATCGGCCGTTCCGGTCTGGGCCGTCGCTCAAAGGGCAGGGCCGTGTAGGACTCGACAGCGTGCGTCAGTACGTCCACGCCCGTCGAGGCGGCCACAGCCGCGGGAAGCGTCCGCGTGTTGTCCGGATCGACGATCCCCAGCGCAGGTTTCAACCGGCGATGCGCGATGCCGGTCTTGGCGCGCATCTTCGTGTAGTCGAAGATCGCCACGCCGGTCGTTTCACTGCCCGTCCCCGCCGTGGTCGGTATCGCGATCAAGGTTTTCAAGGGACCGGGAACGGGCAGGCCTCTTCCGATCGGCGGGTTTACATAGTCGAGAAAATCGGCCGGATACGAGCTATACAGGTTCGCCGCCTTGGCCGTGTCGATCGTCGAGCCGCCACCCACCGCCACAAATGCGTCGAAATCCCCGGCCTGCGCCGCCCGGATCGCTTCCTGGAACGATTCCTCGGACGGCTCCACGCGGACCCGGTCAAACAGGGAATAATCGATTCCGTTATCCTCGAGCGATTCGAGCACCGTCGCCACCGGCGGCAGGTTCCGCAGACCGGGGTCAGTGAAGACAATCACCCGCCGTTTGCCTTGATCGGCCAGCTCGGCGCCTGTTTCGCGGGTGCTTCCGGAGCCAAAACGGATGGCCGAGGTGGCCATCTCAAACGCGTATTCGTAAGTCATCGCCTTCACTCCCGCCGGGTCTGCACGAACCCAGAGTATACATGCTGCGGGGATCGCAACTCCCGTGCCGTTGTGGTACGACGTAGTGTCACGGTTTTGCGGAGGCACTCAATGGATCGGACCAGACCAGCCGCGGTGATTCGCTCTCGGCATTGTCGTTCTCCCCGGCGGCCCCCAGGAAGCGGTAGTGACCCGGGCTTGTCTGAGACCTGAAGACTCCTCCGGACGTATCGGCGGCGGAGCGCGAAATGCGTTGACGGGCAGCGAGAGTGGTATGAAATATGGCTTACTAAGACCCTCGGCATGGAGTTCATAGCGCGGCATAGCCGCAACCAAACGATGAAGGCGTTCCCGCTATCGTAGGATGTTTGTTGTTCCAGGACAAGACAATCCAAACGAGAGGGGAACGCCATGAAAGAGTTTATCGCGAAGTTCGGGGATCAGATCAGCGGAGTGCTTTGCGGGTTTGACCGGCTGGTATTTCGAGGCCACCTGCGGGGGATCTCGTACGTGAAGGGAATGGAGCGGTACCTGTGGGCAAACCAGGTGCTGAAGAAAGAGTTCGGTGAGCACGCCGAGAAGGTGACGGAGCGG
>JAUYBU010000348.1 GCA_030693045.1 Bryobacterales bacterium
GTTTCAGCGTAAGCGCTTAAGAATCAGACAGATTGGCCGGTTATCTCTTAGTTGACCGGTCCAATCATTGGACGCTCCATTAACCTGCTGATTCCATTCGTGTTCGCTGCCTAAGCGGTCAAAGATTGGCCGGTCAACCAGCCGCATTCTCCGCTATTGATGTATACTGTTTCCAGTTAGCTGCGCGATGCAGCTTGTCCATAGGAGAAGACCAACCATGAAATCGCCCACAAGCAGGACTGTGCTTTGTCTGGTCATCGCGGCCCTGGCCGCGTTTGGCCAGTACACCACCGCGAACTTCGGCGGCGCCGTGCTCGACGGGTCCGGCGGCGCGATCCCGGGAGCCAACGTAACGATGCGAAACGTCGATACCGGCTTCACTCAAACCTCGACCGGCGACGCCACGGGGGCGTTTCTGTTCTCCCGCCTGCCGGTAGGCAACTGGGAGCTGCGCGTCGAGCATCCGGGCTTTAACACCTACGTGCAGACCGGAATCACGCTTACCGTCAACCAGGTGGCCAACCAGTCCGTCACGCTTCAAGTCGGGCAGCTTTCCGAGCGCGTCACCGTGGAAGCGGCGGCCGAGTTGGTGGTGACCCGGACCGGGACCCTGAGCCAGCTCATCGACCAGAAAAGAGTAGTCGAGTTGCCGCTGAACGGACGCATGGCGCAATCGCTGGTGTTCCTTTCGGCCGGGACCGTCGATTTCGGCCGCAACGGCTGCCGCATCTGCGGTCATGGCGGCGTCTACCCGGGCGAGCAGACCGCCGGAGTCAACGGCGCGGGCATGGGGCAGGTCAACTACCAGCTTGACGGCGCCGGGCACAACGACACGTATCTGAACGTGAACGTGCCCTTTCCCAATCCGGACGCGGTGCAGGAGTTCAACGTCGAGGCATCCAATTTCACGGCTCAATACGGGAACGCGGCGGGCGGCATCGTGAACATCATCACCCGCTCGGGCACCAACCAGGTCCACGGCAGCCTGTTCGAGTTTCTGCGCAACGGCAAACTGAATGCCCGCAACTTCTTCGCGCCCAAGCAGGACACGCTGAAGCGGAACCAGTTCGGCGGCAGCGTGGGCGGTCCCATCGTGCGGGACAAACTGTTCTACTTCGGCACGTTCCAGGGCACGCGGGTCCGCAGCGAAGCCGCCGGACGGACCGCCTTTGTGCCCCTGCCTTCCGAGCGAACGGGAGACTTTTCCGCGCTCGGGCGTCCGCTGGTCGATCCGATCACCCGTGTGCCCATCGCCGGCAACATCATCCCGGCAAGCCGGATCAGCCCCGTCGCCAACTTCTTCCTCAAAGCCATCCCGTCGCCCAACCGCGCCGGACGGGAGCTGAATTTCGTCGGCACCAATGTGGCTCAAGTCGAAAACCAGTTCATGCTCAAAGCCGACTACAACCTGAAGAGCCACCAGTTCAGCGGGCGTTACTTCTTCACCGATTTCGGGCAGCCGGCGGTGATCCCCAAAGATAATGTCCTGGCGGCAACCAGCGCCGGCAATGCCGTGCGCGTGCAGAACGTTTCGGTGAATCACACCTGGACGGTGCGTCCGGACCTGCTCGTCAACAGCACGTTCGGTCTGAACCGGCAGCGCGGCGGGTCGCTTTCCAGCGCGCCGTTCAGCTTCCCCGACGCGGGCGTGAAGATCGCTTCGGCCGCCCAGTCGGCGCTCAAGGCGCCGCCCGAGCTGGTCCTTTCGGTGACCGGCGCCTTCAGCATTAGCACCAATCACCTGGGCGACTTCGACCGCGGCGACTTCACCATCCGCGAAAACGTCACCAAGATATTCGGCAAGCACGAGTTGCACCTGGGCCTGGAAGCCGTCCGCCTCACCAATCACATCATCAACACCTTTCGCATGGATGGCAGCTTTACATTCAACGGGCAACTTTCCGGCGACGGCCTGTCGGACTTCATGATGGGGCAGGCTTCCAACTTCGTTCAGGGAGGCGGCGAATTCAAGCTCCTCAAAGGGACCCGCTGGAGCGCCTATGCGCAGGACAACTGGCGCGTCAGCCAGAGGCTGACACTCAACCTGGGCGTGCGCTGGGATCCCTACTTCCCCTACTACGACCGCGAAGGGCGTGTGGTGTGCTTTCAACCTGGGGCCAAGTCCAAGCGCTATCCCAACGCGCCGGCCGGCATGCTCTACGGCGGTGACAACCGCGATTCCGGATGCCCCATCGGCGGCTCCGACGCCAACCCTCTCAACATCTCCCCGCGATTCGGCTTCGCCTATCGCCTGACCAAGGACGGCAAAACCAGCCTGCGCGGCGGCGCGGGGTATTTCTACACCCCCATCCAATCCAGCACCTTTAACCCGTTCACCAACATCGCGCCCTTCGCGCCGGGCTTCTCTTTCGACGGCGTGTCCTTCGCCGATCCTTTCGGCAGCGTGCCCAACCCCTTCCCCGAGCAGTACGGCCCGCGCGTGCCCGGTCCCGAAGCCACGTTTGTGACACCGACCGAATTGCGCGCGGTCTTCTCGCCCGATTTCCGCACTCCGCTGCTGACAAGCTGGCAGCTTATGCTCGAGCGCCAGGTGGGAACCGACTGGGTCCTGCGCGCCGCCTACGTCGGCAATAAGGGCACCTTCTTCTTCGCCGCCGCAGAAAACTCGCGCGAGATCAACCCGGCGATCTACGTTCCGGGCTCGTCGACCGTGGCCAACACCCAGGCGCGGCGGACTTACCAGGACTTCAGCCGCATCGGCTACTACGAGTCCGGCAACAACACCAACTACAACTCCATGCAGTTGAACGCCGAGAAGCGCTTCAGCAAGGGACTGACCGTGCTGGCCAACTATACCTGGTCCAAGAAGTTCGACGATTATAACTGGACCAACCCTTACAACCGGCGCTTCGACTACGCCCTCTCGCGCGAGGACGTGCCGCACAACTTCAAGCTCTCCAACGTCTGGCAGATCCCCCGGATCAAGGCCGGCGCCGTCGCGGGCAAACTGGTCAACGGCTGGGCGGTGAACTCGATCGTCACGTGGCAGAGCGGCTTTCCGTTCTCCATTACCAGCGGTCGCGACAACGCCTTCACGGGGATCGGCCGGGATCGCGCCGACTTCCTCGGCGGCACAGCCACGCTTGGCTCCGGCCGGTCTCACAACGATATCGTGACCCGCTTCTTCGACACTTCCAAGTTCGTGCCCAACGCCCTCGGCACGTTCGGAAACTCCGGCAAGAACATCCTTCGCGCACCGCGTTACTTCAACGCCGACTTAGGCATTGTGAAGGCCACCACGATCACCGAGCGGGTATCGCTGCAGTTCCGGGCGGAGATGTTCAACATCTTCAACAACGTGAATTTCAACGGGCCGACCACCAACCAGTCTTCGGCGCAATTCGGCCGGATCACGTCCGCGCTCGACCCGCGCATTTTGCAGTTCGGCATGAAGCTCGCTTTCTGAGCGGCGGCTT
>JAUYBU010000420.1 GCA_030693045.1 Bryobacterales bacterium
TTGCCCGGCCGGCAGGTTCCCGTTAGCCTTCCTGTCCGGAAGGCCGCCGGAGGTGTTCGTGTTGGAAGGATCCGACCCGGAGAAACTGGGGGAGAAGAACGGCCCGCTCTCCATGAACGCAATCCAGTAAAGCTGCCAGCCGCCGAGCACGTGGTCCACGACCCTGGGCACGCTGCTCAGGAACTTGCGGCCGCGCCCCACCGGAAGAGTCCAGATCGTGTTGAACACTACGCGCTGACGGGTAGTGTACTGCACCCGGCTCCACCCCGGAGCGGCGTAGGGATCCTGCGGGTTGAGCGTGTTGGCGTAACTCGACGCCCAAGTCCAGTGATTGTCGAAGGTAACCTGTCCCGCTTTGCGCTGCACCTCGAAGGTGAGTGCATTGTAAGTCTGCCTGCCGTCGGTCCGCGCTTCCGAAGCGCCGACAAACTGCGAGTACGGGCGCCGATTTTGATTAAACGGGATCAGGCTGGCTTGCGGCTTGTTGATGGCGATCGAGTAGTTCGTCCCCCGATTGCGAGAGCCCAGATAGGTTAGGCGGAATCCGGTATTGCGGAGTTGCTGCTCGATGGTCATGTTGAACTGGTGGATGCGGCCGTTGGCAGTCTTGACCGGATAACCCGAGACGCTCTGAGACGCAATACTGCCGGAGCCGGCCGGAAACGGATTCGGAAACGAGAATAGCGGCTGGCCGCTCACGATCTGGTTAAAGAACGTCTCGCCGAGTTCGTACGGGCCGCCACCTTGGGCCCGCGCGAACAGCCCCAGCGTCTCGGTGAAGATGCCGTAGCCGCCCCGAAGCACTGTGGTGTCACCGATCAGCCGGTAGGCTCCGCCGACCCGCGGGGCGAAGTTCTTCAGCGTTGGCTTCTGGCGCACATCGCCGGTGGCGACTTTGATCGTCGAGGGATACAGCGGAGAAACCGACTTAGTCGCCGTCTGGGGGATGACCACGTTCCCGGTCGCCCGGTCCCAGTTGTAGATCAGGCCGTCCTTGTAGCTGGGCGAGCCGAACCGCTCCCAGCGCAGCCCCAGGTCCAGAGTCAGCCGCTTGGTCGCCTTGAAGGAGTCCTGGACATACACACCGAACTCGCTGTCGGTCTGGGTCCGGTTCATGAGCGGGTCAAGCCGGGAGCTCGAATAGGGCAGGCCCAGCAGGAACTCGGCATAGCTATAACCGGCCAGCGAGCCGTTGAAGCTGAATTGCCCAAAATTACCTTGGGGCACTATGCTGCTGAACTGGGTGAACCACTTGTATTCGCCGCCGAACTTCAGCACGTGCCGGCCCACCGACCAGGTCAGCGATTCGGCGAGGCCCCAGTCCTTCAGGTTCGCCCCGACGCCGCCCAGCGTGTTGTACAGCGATGGATACCCGGTGATATCCATGCGCGGGAAGCCCATCGCGCTCAGGCCCTTCGGGTTGACGCCCTGGAGTCCGATCGCCTTGATGGCCGCGTCGGCCATCTCCGGCTGGAAACCGCCGACGTCGCCGCCATCCTCGTACTTCGACCCGTAAAGGCCGAAACGAACCGTGTTGACCACGGTGGGCGAGAAGATGTGCGTGTCCTCGACGACCAGGTGCATCGCGTTCCGGGCGCGCGTCCACCCGAAGGCGGGCAACTCGCGGGACAGGACTTAGAACGAGCCAAAGGGCGGCAGGCTGTCCTGAAACTTCCCGTAGAGCCGGTTATTCTGGCTCACCTGATGGTCGATCCGGAATGTCAGCCCGTTGTTGTACCAGAGGTCGCTGGGATACGGCCAGACATACTGGAAATTGCGCGCAAGGTCGCCGGGGGCGCCCTGGTTGGGAGGCGGAATGTACTTGTCCTGCATTTTGAGCGACACCGGATTGATGCGGCTGGACGGGATCACGTTGTTCGGGAACGGAGTCCCGTTCAACGGGTCCCTCACCGTCCGGTTGACGGCCAGTAACTGGGAAAAAGAGCCGGTGCGCATCTGGTTGGTCGGGACATCTCTCAGATAGGCGCTCGCTCCGGGCCAGCGCTGAGTGCTATAGGCGGCGAAGAAGAAAGTCCTATCCCGGATGATCCGGCCGGAGAGCTGCGCGATGATGTCGTGAACCTTCGCCTGCGGCTTGACGCTCTCGAAGAAGTTGCGCGCCCTCAAAGCCGAATTGCGATGGTAGAACGCCAGGCGGCCGTGGTAAGCGTTGGCGCCCGACTTCACGGTCATGTTGAAATAGCCCACGCGCGAGAATTCGGCCGAGTTGTTGATCGGGACCGCAATGACCTCCTGCACGATGTGAATGTTGCTGATCTGGTTGACGGCTCCATCGCTGGTGTGGCCGTCGATGCCCTGCTGGATTTGGGCATTCGACTGCCCCGCCATTTGGACGGTGTAAATGCCGCCGGCGCTCTGCACGTACGGCAGAGTGGTCAGGATGAGGCCCGGGTTGCGCCCGTCACCGATCAGCGGCGCTTCGTCGAAGCGCTGGTTGGTGAATTGGCCCTGGATCTTGGATGTGTCGGTGGCGATCACCGCCGCCGCCGCGCTGACGGTCACCTCCGAGCTAACCGCCCCGACCTCGAAGGCCACGTTGATGCGCCGGACCTGGCCGGTTTCCAGGATGATATTGTCCGCGATGAAGGTCTTGAATCCACTGGCGGTCGCGGTAAGCTTGTAAGTCCCCCGCGGCACATCCGGAAACTCGAAATCGCCGTTGCTGTTCGACCGGGCGGTTCTCTTCATGTTGGTTTCCAGGTTGACGATGGCGATCTCGGCGTCCACAACCATGGCTCCCGTCGAGTCGGCGGCGGTGCCGCGAACCGTCGATGCGGCGATTTGCGCCATGCAGGATGCGCATGCCGCGAAAGCAATTAGCATGATACGTACGATGGACATGGATTCCCCTCTGTTATCCCCAGTTCACTAGCTCGTGCGGCGCGGCTTAGCCGCTAACGCCCGGCGCAGTAAGTTGCTCGTGATTCGTTGTACCCGGATGTCCGGGCCATGCGGACGGACCCAATGCGACCAGGGCAGCATGTGCCCGGGCGGGTGAGAGAGTCCTTGCGCCCACCAGATGGTCGCGGCGTTAAACACAAAGTTGTTCTTAGGACCCGGGTAAATGGTTGCCGTCCAGTGCGCCGGGATCCCGTTGCTCTTGAGCGCGATGCCCTCGGCGACAACTTCCAGGCCCGGAAGTTTCGCGGGGTCTCCGTGGAATTCCCAGCCCACCAGGCCGGGGATGAAATCCCCCTTTTTCACCCCTGTGCCCTCGAAGATCCAATGCTCCGGCAGGGTTACGATCCAGTCTCCGCCGCCGTTGGCTGGAACGATGGTCCGGGCGCCCATGAGCAGGTTCTCATTGGGGCCTTCCATGCGAAACGGGCCCATGCTGCCCTTCTCGGCTTCGCTCACGCCGCCGTACCGGCCTGCCCGCGTGATGATGCGGTCCGGACGTCCGCTGGCGCCGGGGCGGAAGGGCGTGACGCCGCACACGGCGTTGCCCGAGAGGAACAGCATGTTGACGCCGGACTGTATGGCCGCCATGGCGTTGTCGTACTGGCGCAGATCCCAGTACTCGTCGTGGCCGACGCTCAGGAACACCTTGCCCCGGCTGGCGGTCTCGGGCTCGATCATGTCCCGGTTAGAGCAATAGGTGACGTCATAGCCGTGCTGCTCCAGCCAGTAGCAGAGCGGGAATTCCCAAAGCAGAAACGATCCCGAACCCACCGATTGCGGGGCCTCGAAGATCTGGCAATACTTGGCGTAGGGCCGGTCGAAGCTGACGTCGACGTCTCCGGCCCAGGCGCCGCGCGGATCGGTGTACAGCGAGTAGTTGTCCGGCCAGCGGTTGTAGGCCTGCCAGGTGTTGTCGGCGCACTGGAACAGGATGTCGGCGCGCCGGCGATCGCGGACGATGAAGACGATGAAGCTCTGCCAGGCTCCGCTGGTGGCGTTTTCCGGCAGGATGGTCATCCGGCCCAGATAGACGCCGCTGACCCAATCCCCTGGGATCTTCAACTCCGTAAGGGGCTCCCAAGCGCATTCTCGGAGGCGGTTGGGACCTACCGGCGGATCGGGTTGCTTTTTCCCCTGGAAGGGGCCGAGTTTAGTCACCAGACGCGCGCCCCTCCCGCCGTAATACCCCATGCGGTAGATTTCGATTCCAAAGCGCGCCGGCGGGTTCGTGCTCGCGAAGATCTGGAGCGTTTGCCCCGCTTCCAGGCTCTGATGGGAGCAGTAGCCCTCGATCCAAGGCGACCGGAATGCATTGGTCCGGCCGTCCAGTTTAACGCGCGTGAGCTGCCAGTCTAAAGCGCCCGGTTTCCGGTTTTCCGTGGCGACGGCTCCTGCGTTCCGGGCAGCCGGCCGTGGCGCGTCCGCCGCCAGGTCCGCCGCCGATAGCGCCAAGGCGCTCTGCATGAATCGCCGGCGCCCACGATCCACCTGCTCTGGTCTCTTGCTCATTTCCACGCATCCCCCCGCGTAGCGGATCCCATTTCTTGCCCCGGCCAGTCTCCCGCCACATCGCAACCGTGAACACCGGCGCTGAGGCTAGACTAGGTTATCTATAAATATAGGATCTTGTCAAGTAAAACTTGAGATATACATAGCGTCTTAAGTAATTGCGCATAGTCTCGGTAGCGTGTCGTTGCGGCTGGCCCATTGACCGAACTCCGCTTCCACCGCTGTGATTACGTCACCGAGGCGCGGAAAGTATTGATTGTGCAAGCGCCGGCGCCTGGTCAACTTCCAAACTCGTTCGATCGGATTCAACTCCGGACTGTAGGGCGGCAAGTAGTCCGGAGCGAAGCCGGCGGCGTGGTCTTGCCTCCATTGCTTGTGCAGGTTGGCGTGATGGTATTTGGCGTTGTCAGTAATCACTACCACGCGGCGTCCGCTTCGAATGCTCGTACGCCGGAGACTTTTCAGAAACGCGAAGAAGGTCTCCCCGTTGAACTTGTCTGTCTCCCGGCAATATTGAAATCTCCCGTCCCGCAACCGCACGGCGGCGAAGTATCCGACGCTCTGCCGCGTAGGGGCATGCAGCAACACCGGATCTTTGGTCTCCGGCGGAATCCACATCCGACACCGGGAACCATGCTGTTGGAAGTGCGCTTCGTCGGTCGCCCAAAGATCCACGGTCTGGCCGGCCATCAGCGTTTGAAGTTTCTTTTATGCTCCTTTTGTCTTTCCGGGTCCGCTTTGGCGATGAGCGGACGTGGCTTGCGCAGCCGAAAGTCTAATTGCCGGAACAGGCGTTGGCATTGCCGCGTTCCCAGATGGATGGCATACTCCCGTTCAATCCAGGCGGCCAGCGTCTTACCGTCCCACGGATTTCCGCCCAACCCGGCCTCCGGAGGCGTGCGGCGCAAAACGACATTGACGGCTTGCATCCGCGCTTCACTCATCCGTCTGGGGCGTCCGGAGCGCTCACCCTCTCGCAAAGCCGCCAAGCCTTTTTCCTCAAATCCGCGGACCCAGTACTCCACGCTGCGCGGTGCATCGCCGAGAATTCTTGCCACCTCCGGGCAGGTCATTCCTTGCGCTACCAACAGCACTCCGTGCAGGCGGTGGTCGTAGCTGGATTCTTCCGATCGTCGAATCTCATCCTGCAATCCGAGGGCAATCGCCGCCGAATCCGTAATGGTGAGTGGTCTCATGATTTGATGAGTGCACATCATCACAACATGCGCAACTACTTATGGCGCTATGTATAGTAAACCCGCCAGGCTGCAATTCCACCCACAGCCCTCGCGGAAAAGCCGCGGTCGGATTCCGCACGCGCGAGTACGGTTGGACCAGCGCCCGTCAGGGTTTGACCTCAAACGAACCGTAGAAATTGCTGTTGTCCCCTTCACCGATGCAGTTGAGTTGGACCGAGGGGCGCAGATTTGCCGCCGGCACGCGCACATCCAATTGATAAACGCCCGCAAGGCCCGGAGCGAGACCCGCGAAAAGTACCGGGATGTCCATCTTGGTGAAGTTGTCCGCTCCCCAAGCCCAGCAAGTGATAGGCGTGATTGTTCGGGCAGGCGGGTCCGCCGGGGCGGGCATGCCGTCGGGTGGCTGTGAATCCACGCGTCCGAAGCCGGTGCCGTACAAGTGGAGGATCTCGCCGGGCCGGGCCGGGGTGACGGAAGTGACCAGGGCACTCCAATCCTCATGCACTGCCAGCGCGTCCGAGCCGCCGTAACCGGACGGCGACCGCGGGTTGAGCAGGAACGCGCCGAGGCCGGTGAAAGTCGAAGTGGCGAAGCGCAGTTGCGGAATAAATGGCGAGGAAGATTCCGTCTTCACTTCCACGTTCGTCTCGAGCCCGGTTTGAAACGGGACCTGAAGCAGGATCTCGGTCGGCGAAACGGAAACCAGCGGGCTATCCACGCCGTTCACACTTACCGAGACTCCGCCCAGCGAGCGCGGCAGCGGGTATGACTCGGCCGCATACACCCGGTCGCTGATGCCCGCACCTCGGATGGAATAGAGGCTACCCGCCGTCATGCGGGTATATATGCCGATTTGCGGCGTGCGGCCGAGCCGCTCCTGCGCCTCACCGGTGTCCAGGTTGATCCGGTAGAGCCGCGCCGCCCCGGAGAAATACCAGGCCACCTTGCCGTCGTCGGACATCGCGGCGGAAAGCACGCCGGCACTGTCATGGCTCACCTGCCGCGGCTCGCCGCCATCGGTGCCGATCATGAAGATCTGGGGCAGCCCCGAAGCGTCGGAGAGAAACATGACGCGGCGGCCATCGGCGCTCAGGTACGGGGTGTGGCTGTCGGCGCCCCCCAGCGCGGCGAGCGCGCTGTCGCGCTGCTCCCCGATCCGGTAGATCCGAATCGAGCGCCGGCCGGTGCCCCAATCGAACATGGAATACACCACCATGCGTGCCGCGGAGTCGATCACCGCCTCACCCGGAGAGCCCATGCCGGTTTGCACCTGCGTCACTGCCGGGCCTCGGATGAGGTAGAGGGACCCGGCGGCCGATACGGCGGTACCATCGTCCGCGATGTTACGGCCTCCACCCAAGGCGTAGAACCCGCCTGACGTACATCCCTCCGGACGGGCCTGTTGTCCGGCTTGAAGGTCCACCACGTAGGCGCAGTTTCCTCCCGGCGATCCGTCCGCGAAAATCAGCAGATATCGCCCGTTTCCACTGAGGTGTCCGGCGCCGGTGACGTCGACGGTCCCGCCCGGCAGGCCGGTGACGGTCGTCTGCAACGTAGTCGCGGAGCCGCAGGCCGAGGAGCCGAAGCATTGTCTCTGCCCAACGACGGCTACCACGTTGCCGTCACGGCTGGTCTGGGGGCGAGACAGATTGAAGTAGTTCGTAAAGCGGGTCGGCCCCGGGGGGGTGGCCGGCGGCGGATCGATCCGGGGCCGCTCCAGGTACAATTGAAACCCCTCCGGCCCGATTCGATAGATGCGCGCGGGCGCCCCGGGCGGCGCGGCTTCTCCGCTCTCCCTACGGGCCAGCGCCGACGCGAAATACACGGCGCCGCCGTCGCCCGTGGTGGCGAGGTCGAAAATGTCCCTCTGGCCGGCCGCGCTCCCAACCGTCGCCAGGAATAGCAGCAAAGCCCGCATCAACTTCAGCGTAGCGCACACCGGGCCCCCCGGCCGCCGGCCGGTTGGCTCAGACGCCCAAGATCTCGAAAAAGGGGCCATACCAGGCTGACGCATTTTCGGTATAATTGCGCGACATGACTCGACGCGATTTGCTGCGCCTGGCGGTGGCCCTGCCGGCCGGCGCGATTTTCTCCCGTCTGAACGCGCTTGCCGCGCCGGAGCGCAACAAGGTGAAGATCACCGGCATCAAGGCGATGGCGCTCCAGAACATCGCCGGCAACTGCCTGATCAAGATCGAGACCGACGCCGGCGTCACCGGATACGGCGAGGCCGGCTCCACCGGGCCGATGGCGCGCGCGCGTATCGAGACCATGAAGGGATTGCTGGTCGGAAAGGACCCGCTGGCCATCGAGGTCCACTTCCACAACATGACCACGCTGATGCACACCTACATGGCGCACATCCCGACCATCAGCGGAATCGACATCGCGCTGTGGGACATCGCGGGCAAGATCCTCAACCGGCGGGTGTGCGAATTGCTGGGCGGGCCGTTCCGCGACGCCATCGCGATGTACTCCCACGGCATCGGCGTGAACATGCTCGATCCGGGCTCCTGCCGCGAGTGGGCTGCGCGCATCAAGGCGGCGCCGGAGGGTTTCACGGCGTTCAAGAATGGCATCGACAGCGTGGTGGGCGTGCCTTCCGCGCGCTTCGCGAACACGCTGGATTCTTCGCAGTTGCGCAAGGTCGCGCGCGCCTACATGAACTGCCGCGAAGCGGTGGGCGAGGAGATCGACATCGCCGTGCACTGCCACAACGAGTTCGATACGCCCAGCGCGATAGCCGTGGCCAAGGCGGTGGAGCCGATGAATCCGCTGTTCCTCGAGGACGCCCTGAATGTGCCGTTTTCGGAAGGCTGGATGGCGCTCAAACGCTCCACGCGGTTGCACATCCTGACCGGTGAGAAACTCGAACTGGTGCGCGGTTTCCGCCCGTTCCTCGACAACCAGGCATTGGACATCGCCCACCCGGACCTGGCCTTCGCCGGCGGCTTCACGGGCACCAAGAAGATCGCCGACTACGCAGCGCTCACGCGCACGCCAGTGGCTCTGCACAACGTCGGCTCCATCGTGCTGTGTTACGCCAACGCCCACTTCGGCGCGTCGATTCAGAACTTCTATCGTTCCGAGAGCGCCCTTGGCCGCGCGAATCGCCACGCCGAAAGCATGGTCACAAGCAACGCGCCGGTGGTCCAGAAGGGCCAGTTGAAGGTCCCCGAAGGCCCGGGACTGGGCCTCGACTTGAACTGGGATTACCTCAAGAAGAACCTCGCCCCGGGCGAGGAATTCTGGGGCTGATTACCGCGCCGCGAAGAAAGTCGTCGCCGACCGCGCCGGCGCCGGGTAACTGATCACGCCGTCTGTCACCGGAACCACGCCGGCGCTCGCGTAGTTCTCGTTCGCCGATGAACGGCATGCCGCAAACGACCCCGCCGCCGGCCGGTCCGATCGAGATGCGGCGAACCGGCGCAGGCATTGGCGAGACGGTCATGTGGGCGGTTGGTTTTTTCTTTTCCGCGGTGGGGCTGGCGCTATTCCCGGACGTTCTGTGGACCCGGTGGCTGGCGTATCCGGTGGCGGCGGTGTTGCTTGTTCTCGCGGCCGGAGCGGCCTACATCGCAGTGGGCCAGACGAGCCAGCGATACGTGGCGGATGCCAACGGAGTTGATGTGTGGGGATTGGAACGGGTGGCCTGGTAGGACGTGGCCTCGGTCACCCTGGTCGAGGAGAGAGCCGGTTCGCGCTCCCGCAGGGTGGGCGTGTTGGATCGTTACCGGCCGGCCGGTCCAGGAGAAGACTATTTTCCGTTAGCGGAACACAACCAGGTCGGTGAGGCCGATCTCGGTTCCCTTCGATGCGCCGTAGGGTTCGCCGCGCACGACTACGCGAATGGCGTGCTTGCCCGGCTTGAGCCTGAACGCGTGCCAGACGGCTTCGCCGCTCTTGGGCTGGTCCTCGTCGGGATAAACGTCCACTGTGCGATTCAGCTTTCCGTCCAGGTAGACATCGGCCTTGCCGCCGGTGGGCAGGTAGGGGCCGGTGACGATCGCGCCCGTGCCTTCAAAGGAAATGGACGCCTCGGCGCCCTGGCTCTTGGCGGTGAATGTCGCCTGGTTCCGCTTCCAATCGCCCTTCCACTGCCAGCGCGGGTCGGCGGCCCCGATGCGCTCGACCGGCGAGCCGTAATCGTCCCAGACTTCCAGCCGGGCCGGTTTCGGCGCTTGCGCTTTTACGACCAGCATGTCTTCGTCGATGCGCCCGCCGGTTTTCTGGACCAGCGCGATGGCGCGCCGCATGTTGCTGTCGACGATCGAGCGGAACGAGAAGTCGGTATAGGCGAACCGCTTGTCGGCGATGGCCGGGATGCCGCTCTTCCACTGGTCCGGGATTCGCTTGTAGCCCAGCATGACGCCAACGATGCCCGCCGCCGACGACGGGTTGCAGTCGGAATCCTGCCCCGCGCGGGTCGAGATCTCGATCGTCTTGCCGAAATCGCCGTTGCCGTAAAGCAGACCCAGAGCGATGTAGGCGCCGTTCAGCTTGGCGTCGATGTTGAAAGGTTTCAGAGCGCCCTCGGGGCAGGGCTCGCGCTTGTTCCATTTCTGCTCGATTTGCTTCCAGACCGTCTTCCAGTCGCCGGGCGTCTGTCTTTGCCATCCAATGACATCGGCGATCAGCATGCCGTAGGGGCTCTTGGCCGGGATGCAGGCCAGGCCGGCTTCGACGATCTTGCGCGGATCGTTCTCGAAGAACGCGGCCGAATACATGCAGGAAACGAACATGCCGCCGTAAATGCCGTCGCCGTAATTCATGACCCGGCCCGCGCGCAGGGCGATGTCGTTCGCCGCCTGCGGCAAGCCCGGCGCCATCATGCCGATGAAGTCGGCCTCGATCTGAAAATCGATGTCGTTGGCGTGCACGTTGTACTGCGGGGTGCCGGAGAGCGTGGCCGGCACGCCCCGCTTGAGCGCCCGCCGCGCCGCCAGGTTGGCGTGCCAGAGCCGGTACTTGGCTTCGCGGAACATGGCGCCGAAATCCGCGGTGGTGGCGCCCAGGCCCTTTTCGTCGAGCACCTTGGCGAAGGTCATGTCGACGTACAGGTCGTCCTGGTTGAGCGAGTTCGAAACCCGCTCCGGGGTCCACTTCGGAAACTCGCCCTCGAAGATCCGCTCGAGGTAGCGGAACTCGGTCGGCGCGCCGAAGCTGACGCCGATCATCTGCCCGGCCCAGCCGCCCTCGATCTTGTCGCGGAGCTCGGCAATCGGGATTTCGCGAAACCCGGCCTTCTGGCAAAGAGCCAGAAGCGGAATGAAAAGGAGCAATATCGCGCGGCGCATACTCAGACAGCGTATCGCAGTTCCGACCACGAGCCAATTGCAGGATTCACGCGCCGCCGCGCCCAGGGCACTCGGCCTCGTTTGAGGTTTCTGGTGGAACGTATCATAATACGTATCAGGAGTGCGAGCGTGAACTCATTCCGCGGTTCGATCACCACTTCGGGCAAGTCGGAAGCCATCCGGCTGGAAAAGGCCTTATTTCGTCTCCATCCCGAGTTTCGCCAAAAGGCCAAGGTCCGGGCGGACATTATCGCACCCGGGCGCGCACTGATCACGGTGGTCGAGGAGGGAGCGGGCGGCGAAGAGGAAGAGGATCCGGTGGTGCTGGCGTATCTGGCGTTTCTCGAAAAGGAGATGCAGCGCCGTCCGGAGCGGATTCGGGAGATTCCGGCGGACATGCTGGAACGGGCCGCGCGGCTGACTGAGGGGGTCACGGTCGGCGACGACGAAGTGTTGCCGGACGATGTGACGATGTAGCGGAGGCCGCATTTTGCCCGAACGATACGGGTGGAGACTTGCCGCGGCCCCGGCATTCCTCGAACAGTACAGAGAGTTGTTACGGGCCGTTGAGGCGATCGAGATGCGGGACTCGCGCGGCGCGCCAGCCCACCCCAAGACAAAGCTGTTGAAGCGCGTCCTGCAACTTGTGTACGACGAAATCCCTCGTGGTCCCAATGCCCGTGAGTACCAGCTCGGCAACACGCTGGGGCCGGGTCACCGCCATTGGCGGCGCGCGAAATTCCTCGGCCGGTTCCGTCTCTTCTTCCGGTTCAACAGCCGGAGCCGGGTGATCGTCTACGCTTGGGTGAACGACGAGAACACGCTTCGAAAGGCCGGATCTCGCAGGGACCCATACGCGGTATTTGCCGATCGGCTGCGTGCCGGCAATCCCCCGGACAGTTGGGAGGATCTGATTCAAGCGGCGCGCGATCTGCCCGTTTGATCAGCCCTGCTTCGACCCTTTCTGGCCAGCGTACCGCAGTTCCGGGCGCGCTTGAAGCCTCCGCCGGCCGCTGCTATCGTTGAAGTAGTCGAACAGTTCAACTGGTGAACTGTTCAACCGGAGGCTCATGCCAATCGTCGCGGTTAAGAAGAAGTTCCAGGTGGTCATTCCGCGGAGCGTTCGGGAGGAGATCGGCGTCAATGTGGGCGACTTTCTCGAGGCCAAGGTCGAGCGAGGCAAGATCACTTTCACGCCCAAGTCGCTCTTGGACCGCGGGATTGACCAGAGCCTGAAGGATTTCCGCGAGGGCCGTTCTTACGGCCCGTTTGACTCTCACGAGGCGATGGTGGCCTCGCTTCATGAGGAGACGCGGAAACTTCGAGCGAAGAAGTCCAGACGCCCGGCGGCCTGATGAGATTCTCTTTCTCCAGGCGCTTTGCGAGGCAGTACGCCGAGGCGCCGGTCGAGATCCGGAAGGCGTTCGACAAACAAAGCCGGCTGTTGCTCGCCGGTCTTTCATACCCCTCTCTTCACGCCAAGAAATACGATGAAACCCGTGGCATCTGGCAGGCGCGCGTGAACCGAGATTGGCGCTTCTTCTTCACGATTGAAGGGGACGAGTACCGCTTTCAGGAGATCACGCCGCACCCGAAATGAGGCATTCTTCTCAATCGCTTCGTGGCTCTTTGCCCGGCGGCCCCGCTGGGTTCTCGTGGACAGGTTTTGGAGGTTTAAGCCGCCAATCATTCGCCAGATCACTCGCGAGGTTCGCGAGATCCGGGAACAGGGTGGATCGACGAACCGCCAGGAATCGCAACTCTTCCGCAAAGGTGGTTTTGGATTTCTCCGGTATCACGAACTTTGCCAGGTAGTTCTCTGCGCCAGCACGACTCTCAAGGGGGACACTGGAACCATGCAGCGTAAACGCTCCCTGTTGGACGGTCATGCGGACATCAATCTCCTGCCCAACAGCCGCCACAACTTCTTCGTTAGCTTGACCTCGACCGAAAGCCGGTTCAAGCAACTTCATTGCTTCTCGACCGGTGAGCTGAAAGATCTCGTCCAACTTTGGACCTGAGGACTTGTTCAGTTCGCCGGGCGCCAGCACCCAGGCTGCGGCCGGTCCAGGCTTCGGATCATGGACTACGGCGAAGTACAACGCGGTAAGGGGCGATGCCGTCCAGTCCAGCAGGCGCGTCGGAAGACCCCAGTGCTGCATCAGACATAACCAGGCCGCCACGTCTCTCAGGTCTGGGCAGTGAGCGTAGCGAGTCCGCGCGGCCAAACGGAACCGATGGACGAGGTTGCGTTCCCCTACGCTGTCGTATTCTCTGTGAATTGCAGGGACCAAAGGCCAGTCCGCCCGCGCGTGGCCGCGGAACCAGTACTCCGCCCTGCCAGACCCTGGGCATAGCTTGCGTGCGGCATCGAGGAATGAGGGGATGTTTTCGACTTCGACTTGGACCATAGTGAAATCCTTGCGCGGCGGGGATGCCCTGCCGAATTCGGTTGTCAACCGTTACCGACGATAACTCCGGAACATATCATCAGGCAAGCCGATGCCACATTCATCGGTTTGATACGGCGGCCGCCGGGAGGACCCTGCAAACCCTCGCGGCGTTCCGGCGAGAATGATAGTCAGGATGACCATGGAAGAGCTTCGAACGGCCAAGAAACCGGAGATTCTGCGCCTGGCGGCGCGATACGGCGCCCGCAACGTGCGTGTGTTCGGCTCCGTCGCCCGGGGCGATGGCGACGAGCACAGCGACGTCGACTTTCTCGTGGATCTGGAGCCGGGCCGGAGCCTTTTCGACTTGGGCGGCCTCCTGATCGCTCTGGAACGACTTCTTGGCAGACCGGTGAACGTGGTTACCGAGAAGGGACTGCGCCCGCGAATCCGCGAGCAGGTCCGGGCAAGCGCGGTGGAACTGTGAGAGAGGACCGCGTCCGATTTCGAGGCAACCTCTTTAGTCAGTGTCCCCTTGGCGCTTTGCCCGGCAGGCCCTCGGGATTCTCGTGGACCCGCTCGGCGTAGTCGCCCTTCATGCCGCTGGCGAGGGAGACGCTGGATTCGCCGAACCGGTCGCGGATCTTGTCGACGGCCTCGAGGGCCTTGCGCCAGCGCTCCTGCCGCTCGCTTTCGAGCAGGTTCATCTGGCCCTCGGCGGCTTCGAGCGAGCCGGCGTGCACGCCGACCAGGCGCACCGGCTTGCCGTTCCAGTTCTTGAGAAACAGCGCGCGGGCGTGCTCGATCAACTCGATGTCGATGCCGGTTGCGTGGTCGAGCGTGTGCGCGCGGGTGATGGTCGAGAAATCCGAATAGCGCAGTTTTACCTGTACAGTACGGCTGTACAGGCCGTGTTCGCGCAACCGGCGGCCCACCTTTTCAGCCAATCGCGCCAGGGTGGCGTCCAAGCGCGCGGCGTCGGCGGTGTCCTGGTCGAAGGTGTGCTCGTGGCTGATGGACTTGGGGTCCTCCTCGGCGCCGATTTCGGAATCGAACCAGCCGCCCGCGTCCTCGCCGAGCGCCTTTCCCGCCAGCGCCAGGCCCCATTTGCCAAAGCGCGATTCGAGCGATGCCTCATCCAGGCGCGCCAGGTCGCCCACCTTGCGGATGCCCAGCGCGTGCAGGTTCTTCTCGGTCACTTTGCCGACGCCCGGGATCCGGCGCACGTCCAGCGGCGCCAGGAAGCGCGCCTCCTGGCCGGGCAGAATCCACAGCACGCCGTTCGGCTTGGCCTGGTCGGACGACACCTTGGCCACCATGCGCGAGCGGGCGATGCCGATCGAGCAGTTGAGCCCCGTCTCGCGCTTCATCTCTTCGTGCAGGCGGTGCGCGGCCTTGAGCGGAGGACCAAGCAGCCGCTCCGTGCCCGTCAGATCCAGATACGCTTCGTCGATCGAAGCCATCTCAACCACCGGCGAAAAGCGCTGGAGCACGCCGTGAACCTTGTGCGAGTACTCGCGGTAGCGCTCGGGATGGCCGTCCAGAAAGATGGCCTGCGGGCAGAGCTTGTAAGCGGTGCGCAGCGGCAGCGCGGAATGCACGCCGAACTTGCGCGCGGCGTAGGATGCCGCCGAAACCACGCCACGCTGATCCGGACGCCCGCCCACGACCACCGGCTTGCCTATGAGCGACGGGTCGAAAAGCTCTTCGACCGAGACGAAGAAGGCATCCATGTCGACGTGGAAAATGATCTTCATGGGACGAAACGCGCGGAGAATACGCGCGGAATGCCAGCCAGATCGGGCGTGATGCGGATGTCCCGCCATCGCGCCGAGAACATCCGCTCCACCGGGCCGGCCATTTTGAAACCCAGTTCGAGAACCATCGATCCGCCCGGTTTGAGCGCCCGCGGCGCATCCCGCTCCAGGCGGCGATAGATTTCGAGGCCGGTGGGACCAGCGTAGAGTGCGACCGGCGGTTCGTGTTCGCGAATCTCACGGGCCAGGCCCGCGGCCTCGCCGTCGGGCACATAGGGCGGGTTGGAGACCACGACATCCATCGACCCATTCGGAAGCGCCGACAGCAGATCGCAGGCCACGAAGTTGACGCGCGCGCCCAGCCGCCGCGCGTTCGCGCTTGCCAGCGCGATCGCATCGAGCGAAATGTCGGTGGCCCAGACCTCGGCCGCGCTCTCCAGCGCCAGCGTCACCGCGATGGCGCCCGAGCCGCAGCCGACATCCACCACGCGCGTCGCCGCGCCGCACAACGCCAGCGCGGTCTCGACCACGTGTTCGGTTTCGGGCCGCGGAATGAGCGCTTCGGGGCCGACGCGAAACTCCCGCCCATAGAACTCCTGCCGCCCGGTGATGTACTGTGTGGGCTTTCCGTTCAACCGCTCCTGCAAATAGCGGCCGAAGTCGAGCCGGGCCGGTTCGGACAACTCTTCTTCGGGGTGGGCGTACAGATACGGCCTCTGGCGTCCCAGCGCGTGGCACAACAGGACTTCGGCGGTCAGTCTGGGCGCGCCGACAGCCTCTCGCTCAAGAAGCTCGACTCCCTGCCGGAGCGCGGTCTGAATGGTCATCGGCGGCGGGACCGAGAATTTCGGTCTGCTGTTTCAGTTTCTCCGTCTGGAAGAAAGTTGTCAACGCGTCGACGATCGTGTCGAGCCGGCCTTCCATCACCTGGTCGAGTTGGTAAAGCGTGAGCCCGATGCGATGGTCGGTGACGCGGTTCTCTTTGAAGTGGTAAGTGCGGATCTTCTCGCTGCGGTCGCCGGTTCCCACCATGCTGCGCCGCTCGCCGCCGATCAGGGAGCGTTGCTTGTCGAGTTCCATCTCGTAGAGACGAGAGCGCAGCACGCGCTCGGCCTTCGAGCGGTTCTTGATCTGCGACTTCTCGTCCTGGCAGGAAACCACCGTTCCGGTTGGAAGATGCGTGATGCGCACGGCCGAGTAGGTCGTGTTGACGCTCTGCCCGCCGGGGCCGGAAGAGCAGAAGGTGTCGATGCGGATGTCCTTGGGGTCGATCTTGATTTCGACTTCGTCGGCTTCCGGCATCACCGCGACCGTGATGGTGGAGGTGTGGATGCGGCCCTGCGCCTCGGTGACCGGCACGCGCTGCACGCGGTGCACGCCGCCTTCGTATTTCATGCGGCTGTAGACTCTCTGGCCGCTGATCAGCGCGATGACTTCCTTGAGCCCGCCGGCCGACGATTCCGTGGAAGAGGTCAGCTCGACGCGCCACTTCTTCTCCTCGGCGTAGCGCGAGTACATGCGGAACGCTTCGGCCGCGAACAGGCTGGCCTCGTCGCCGCCCGCGCCGGCGCGGATCTCGAGCACGACGTTGCGCTCGTCGTTCGGGTCCTTGGGAAGCAGCAGGACCTTGAGCTCTTCTTCGATCTTCCGGATGGCCGGCTCGAGCCGCTCGACTTCCGCCCGAGCCATTTCGCGCAGTTCGGCGTCGGACTCTTCCAGCATGGGCCGCGCGCCTTCCAGGTCCTGGGTGTCCCGCTTCCACTCGCGATAGCGGGTCACCACCTCCTCGAATTCGCTGCGGCTCTTGGTGGTCTTGCGATAGAGGTCGGAGTCGGCGATGATGGCGGGGTCGGTCATCTGCCGGGTCAGGTCTTCGAACCGGGCTTCCATTGCATCGAGCTTTTTGGCGTATTGCATCGGACACACTCCTCCCCGGAACTCGGGAGGCTCAATTTAAGCGATTTCGGGCCGGCAGCCCTGCGACTCTTCCAGCGCCATCGCGCCTTCCAGCGCGCGGATGGCCACCGCCGTTTGGTCGTCGGACGGCGGCTTGGTGGTGATACGCTGCAACCACAAACCCGGGGCGGTGAAGGCGGCCATCAGGCTCGCGCGCCGGCGCGCCGCGAAGCGGATTACCTCGTAGCTGAGCCCCGCGATCACTGGCAGCAGCGCCACCCGCGAAAGGAACTTGGCCAGGAATCCGTCGAACGGCAACAGCGTATAGACCGCCATCGAGATTAGCATGACCACCAGCAGAAAGCTGGTGCCGCAGCGCGGGTGAAAGGTGGTGAACCGCTGCGCGTTGGCCACCGTGATGGGCTCGCCGGACTCGAAGTTGAACACCACCTTGTGCTCGGCGCCGTGGTACTCGAACACCCGCCGGATGTCCTTCCAGAGAGAAATGGCGTAGAGGAATCCCAGGAAAATTACGATGCGGATGACGCCGTCAATCGCGTTGAAGGCGATGCGGCCCTGCAATTCCGGGTGTCCGGTCCCCAGGCGAGTGGCGAGCCACAAGGGAACGAACTTGTAAAGAAAAATGAAGAACGCGAATGAGAACAGGAGGTGCAGACCCATCAGCCAGCCGGGGATTGGCCGCGACTCTTTCTTCGGGTCGCCTTCGTCGAGCGCCGCGTTGGCCGAGAATTGCAGGGCTTTGATGCCCAGCCTCATCGCCTGCCCTAGCGTTCCGACGCCGCGCAGAATCGGGTACTTGAAGACGGGGTACTTTTCGGAGACCTTGGCCAGCGGCGCTTCGTCGGTGACGATCTCGCCGTTGGGCTTGCGCACCGCCACGCAATAGCTGTGCGGGGCGCGCATCATGACGCCTTCCATCACCGCCTGCCCGCCCACCAGCGTCTCTTCACCGCTCTCGAGGACCGGCAGAAGCTGTATATGAGCGGCCAGACGCAGGAATTGGGGGATTGGCAAACGGAAAGGCTCCTCACCTCCAGTATATCCCGGAAACGAGGGACAGACGGGACGTTCCCCGGTTTTTAAAACCGGGGAACGTCCCGTATGTCCCCTCGTTTACCGGGAACGTCGCGCCTGTCCCCTCGTTTCCTGCGGAAGCGGAGGCGCGCGGCGGGGGGCATCTTCTCGGTCGCGTATTGGAAGATCACCCGCGGCGCGGTGTCCTTCCATTCCAGCAGAAACGCTTCCACCGGCTTGGCCTGCTTTTTCCAGGCTTCGCGCAGGAACCAGCCCAACCCTTGCTGCACAACGCGTTCCCCGTCCATCATCATCGGCCGCACGAATTCGAGCAGCGAGGCGAGCGGAAAGTCCGTCTTGAGCAGCCCGAGCAGGGCCACGGGCACGGCGCGCCGCTGGTATTTGTGCGGGGATTCGCGCCAAGAGGCGAGCGCCTGGGGTTCGATCCGGCCGCTTGTCAGCAACGGCGCGATGACTTCGCCGCACAACACGTCGGTATGCGCCCAGTTGCCGATGCCGGCCTCGAACCACTTGCCGAGCGACCCGATGGACTCCGCATCGAACCGGTCGAGCTGTTGCTTGACGAAGCGAATCGCCAGGCTGCCCTCTTCGTACTTGCCGCTGGGGAACAGCAGTACTCCGAGTTTGAGAAAGCCGCGCAACCCGATCTCGGCGTAGCGCTCCAGCCACTCCTGCTGCTTCTGGTTCCAGAACGGGTCGTTCTTGTCCAGCAGACCCCATGCGTCGTAGCCTTCGGTGAAGTAGCGAGCCCACTTGCCGGCCAGTTTGGCGTCGGCGTGAGCCGCGCAATACGCGCGGATCTCGGCCGCGAGTGTGGATACCCGGTCCATGTCTTTATATACTATCGTGGGAATCGGACCATGAACATCGACAAAGAAGAGCTTTACGCCCAGCGGCTGAACCGCTACGTGACCGCCATGCGGAACGGAAAGCCCGACCGGATTCCGATCCGCCCGTTTGCCGCCGAGTTCACCGCCGCCCACGCCGGCTACACCTGCCAGGAGGTGACGCACGACTACAACAAGGCTTTCGATGCCGTGCTGAGCTGCTGCGCCGATTACGACTGGGACGCGGTGGTCCCCAACATGGTCTACGTCTGGACCGGCCTGACCCAGGCCGCCGGACTGCGCTATTACGCCATTCCGGGCATCGACGTGGGGCCTGACGTCGGCTTCCAGTACAAGGAACCGCCGCAGGGCGACGCTTACATGAAGCGGGAAGAGTACGACGAGCTGATCGACGACCCGGTCCGCTTTCTGTACGACGTCTGGCTGCCCCGCGTGTCGGCGGAAGCTTCGCCGCGGGGCGCTCCGGCGACCCTGCGTCACAACCTCGCGCTGGTCAAAAGCGCCTGGGCCATGGCCAGCTACTTCAACGCCTTCGGTCCGCAGGTGGAAAGAATGCGCCGCCAGACCGGCACGGTTTCGGCGATCTCGGGCATGCTGAAGGCGCCGCTGGACGTGCTGGCCGACAAGTTCCGGGGCTACCTGGGGCTGGCCTTCGATCTCAAGGAGATTCCGGAGAAGGTTGAGGCGGCCTGTTACGCGCTCATGCCGCACCTGGAGTACATCGCGCTCTCCGGCCTGGATCCTTCGCACAACGTCCCCATCCCCATCTGGATGCACCGCGGCTGCGTCCCGTTCATCTCCTACGAGCACTTCAACACGCTGTATTGGCCGACCCTGAAGCCGATCGTCGAATCCATCTGGGCGCGCGGCAACCAGGTGCTGTTCTACGCCGAGGGCAAGTGGGATGCGCACCTGGACGCCTTCGCCGAGTTGCCCGCCGCCAGCATCGTCTTTCACATCGACCGGGGCGATTACCGCCTGGTCCGTCAGAAACTCGGAGGCAAATTCTGCCTGAGCGGCGGCGTGCCGAACGCTCTGCTGACGTGGGGGACTCCGGAACAGGTTCGCGCCCACTGCAAGCAACTGATCGACACCCTGGCCTGCGACGGCGGATACATCATGGATGCCAGCGCCATCATGCAAAGCGACGCCAAGGTGGAGAACGTGCGCGCGATGACCGACTTCACTCTGGACTACGGCGCTTACTCAAGGAACCCATCCTCCGCCGCACCGCCGCCTCCGCCCGGGAATCGCCCCGCGGCGCCCGCCGCCCGGATGCCGAAAGTGAAGCCGGGCGTCTGCTACCCATGGGAGAAGAAGCTGGCCGAACTGCCCGCCCTGACCGGCGACGCGGCGCTGGCCAAACGCGTCTGGGAAGACGTGGACTCGCTGGCCTACTTCTACATCTGGCACCTGGTGCTGAGCTTTTGAACGCTTCCGGCGGCCTATTTCGGGGACAGGCTACGAAATCCCGAAACT
>JAUYBU010000497.1 GCA_030693045.1 Bryobacterales bacterium
TGGCCGCCGGCGGCGGGACCGTATTTCGGGGACAGGCTACGAAATCCCGAAATTAATTTCGGGATTTCGTAGCCTGTCCCCGAATTAGGACGGGCAGCTCGATGTGCGATGGCAGCGCCCTGGAACGGTAGACCCGCTGGGTGGCCTTTCGGAAGTCGGCTTCGGTCGCCTTGAAAATATTGTTCACGTACTTCTGGGGATTGCGGTCGATCAGGGGGAACCAGGTGCTCTGCACCTGCGCCATGATCCGATGGCCTTTCAGGAAGGCGTGATTATTCGAGTGCAGATCGATGGTGTATTCGTTTACGCGGTTGGAGGCCACCGGTTCCGGCTTCTCGAAACCGCGGCGGAACCGGCCGCGCAGCACCTCGCTGGCGATCATCAACTGGTAGCCGCCCATCTTGGGATCCGCGGGAACCTTCTCCGGATATACGTCGATCAGCTTCACGATCCAATCGCTGTCGCCGCCCGAAGTCGAGGCATACAGGCGCGCGACGATATCTCCGGCGACCACAACGTCTTCGCTCAGCGTCTCGGTTTCCCAACTCAAAACGTCCGGGCGCAGATGCACGAAACGCTGATCCTCGACGAGCCAGACCGGCCACCCCGGCCCCGGATAGGTGGGCTCGATGGGGCGCTGGCGGTAGGGAACCGGGCGCGCGGGGTCTGAGACGTAGCTGTCGAACTCCCGCTTGCCTTCCTGCCGCGGCGAGTCGAAAGACAGCGAGCCGGCCTCGCGGAAGTACAGTTTGCGCCGTGTCACGTTCCGGCGCGGCGGCCACTCGTCGTGAGATTCCCACTTATTGGATCCGGTCTCGAAGGTGAGCGCTTCGCGGAGCGGCAGGCTGCCCCGGTCTTTCAGCCAGAACGCGAACCAGGGCGCCTGGATTTTTTCGCGGAAGTAGCGGGCCGTGTCGCTCCCGAAATCGATCTTGCCCAGCTTGCGCCCGTCGCCATTGGACCAGCCGCCATGGTTCCAGGGCCCGGCGGCAAGGTAGTTGCGATGGTCCGGGTCGTTCTTTTCCAGCGTCTCGTAAATCTTCAGCGGACCGTAGAAATCTTCCTGATCCCACCACCCGGCCACGTTCAGGTTGGGGACCAAGGGCTTACCCAGATAGGGCGTCACGGACAGCCCGCGCCAGTACTCGTCGTAGTTGGGATGATCGACGAAAGCGGCCCAGGTGGGCAGTTTGCCCAGCGAGTACTTCTTATCGGCGTTGGAGAGCGGGCCAAGTTTCAGGTACCACTCGTAAGTGTCGTAGCGATCGAAGGCGAAGGAGAAATTCGTCTTGGAAGTCTCCATCAGGGCCGCGTACTCGAGCCCGTAGCTCAGCCGGAAAGCGCCGTTGTGATGGAAGTCGTCGCCCAGGTACATGTCGGCGGGCGAGGCCTGCTCGGAGACCGCCTTCAGGGCGGGGTGCGGGTCGATGGCCGCCATCATCGTCAGCCAGCCGCCGTAGGAGACGCCCAGCATGCCGGCGCGGCCATTATGGTTGGCGACGTTATTCAACAGCCATTGGATGGTGTCGTGCGCGTCCGTGCTTTCGTCGATGGCTTTCGGGTCGCTCCGTTCGCGCGGGCGGCGCAGCATGACGAACCGGCCCTCGGACTGGTAGCGCCCGCGGATGTCCTGAAACACGAAGATGTAGCCGTCCTGCGCGAGTTCCTTGTAGGCGCTCTTCAGTGCCCCGCCGGATGTCACTCCGTACGGCGTGCGGGTGATGAGGAAGGGCAGGCGCTCCGGCGAGTCCTTGGGCGCGTAGATTTGGGTGTACAGCTTGATCCCGTCGCGCATCGGGATGAAGGCCTCGGTTTTGGAGAAGTCCGGTTGGCTCTGGGTGGCGGCGGACAGGGACAGCGCGGCACAGGCGATCGCCACGAACAAGGCGTGTTTCATTGTCTCCAGCGCACCCCCAGGTCCAACGACTTTCTGGCGTAGTCGATGCTGCGCTCCATGTGCTCGCGCTGCTGGAATTGGATGGCCTCGAGGAAGTGCGGAGGTATGGAGCGGCCCTGCAAATCCTCGACCACCATGTTGCGGCCGTAGGGCTGGCCCTTTTTGGCGAGGGCCAGGAAGCGGGCCAGGTCCGCCGCGCGCGCCTTCGGGTACAGCTTCCAGTGGTCCGGCTCGAAGATCGGCAGGATCTGGGGCGGGCGGCCAGTGATCGGCTTGATGTAGACGAAAACCGGCGGGCAATGCTCGCGGACCTTGGCGATGATTTGTTTGAAGTCCACCGTGCCTTCGCCCAGCGGCACCCACTGCACGGCGATGCCTCGCTGGTGTTCGTAGACCACCGAGTCGCGCAGGTGCACGGTGAGCGCATAGCGGCCGAGTTCCTCGATGGTGGTGATGGGGTCTTCCATCACAAAGACCGGATTGCCGGTGTCGAGGTAGGTGCCGACGAATTCCTTGCCCGCCTCCTCGATCAGCATCCGCTGTTCCCACGCCTGCAAGTCCTTGTGGATCTCGATGGCGATTTTGAGCCCGGCGTCCAGCACCTGGGAGCGCACCGCTTTGAGCAGGCGAACCATGGTCGCGATGTGCTGTTCGATGGGTCCCGGAGGCAGGGCGGCGCGGTCGGAGGCGATGACGCAACGCAGGAGCGGCGAGCCCATGGCCTTGGCCCGCTCGACGTTCCGCAGGATGTTGGCGACCGAGGGCTGGAAGGCATCCGGGGTCTTGGGGAAGACGCCGCCACCGCCGGTTTCCAGATGCAGCGCCAGCCGCCTGGCCTGTTCGCGGACCTCGCGCCAGTGGGCCGGATCCATCGCCTTGGGGTCGAGCGAATCCTGAAGGAAAACAGCGTCCAGCTTCAGCCGCCCGCAATAATCGAGCAGTTGCGCGTCGGGCCAGCGCATCGCGCGAAGGCAATAGGTGTTCAGGCCCATTGGAATGCGGCCGTCGGTGGCCGCGGGAAGCAGGGAGGCCACGCCCGAACCGGCCAGGGACTTGAGAAACGTGCGGCGTCGCATGCTGAACCTCCAAAATAGCAGCTTCAACCCCCTAATCCGGGGACAGGCTACGACATCCCGAAACTCCGGAGTTTCGGGATTTCGTAGCCTGTCCCCGAATTAGAATGGAGAGATGATGATTCCCGGTCTTTGCCTGGCCTTTTTTCTTGCGGCGCCTCCGCCCGACACCCTGGTTTCCCCGGAAGTGCTCCCCGACCGCCGCGTGACGTTCCGCGTGCGCGCGCCCAACGCCTCGCAGGTAACCTTCTTCGGCGACTGGATGCCCACCGGTGCGCAGGAGAAGATGAACAAGGACGCCGCGGGTGTCTGGAGCGCGACGCTGGGGCCGCTGGAGCCCGGCATCTACCTGTATACCTTCACGGTGGACGGCCTCACCATCGCCGACCCGGTGAACCCGCGCATCAAGCTGAGGTCGCGCACTTCGGCCAGCATGGTCGAGGTGCCGGGGGAGCCGCCCGCGCTGTGGCAGGCGCGCGACGTGCCGCATGGCGCGGTCGAGATCAACTGGCAGAAGTCGAAGGTCATCGGCGGCCAGACCCGCTGGATCTGGGTCTACACTCCGCCCGGCTACGAGAAGCAGCGCGCGCAGCGCTACCCGGTGCTGTACCTGTTTCACGGCTCCAACGACATCGCCGGCGGCTGGGTGCTGGCCGGCTGCGCGAAATTTCATTCTGGACAACCTGCTGGCGGAAAACAAGGCCGTTCCGATGATCGTGGTCATGCCCTACGGCCACGCCGTGCCCTTCGGATCGCCGCGCGAGGCCCAGGCCGGCAACACCGCGCTGTTCGAAGAATACCTGTTGAAGGACGTGATGCCGCTGGTGGAATCGAAATACCGCGTCGCGCCGGGCCGGCAAAAGCGCGCCATCGCGGGGCTCTCGATGGGCGGCGGGCAGTCGCTCAGCATCGGATTCAACCACCTGGACCTGTTCAGCGCCGTCGGCGCGTTCAGCGCGGCGGCGCCCGCGGATTTCGAAACCCGCTTCGCGCCGGTCTTGAAGGACGCCAAAGCGACCAACGCCAGGCTGAGCGTGCTATGGATCGGGTGCGGCCGGCAGGATTCGCTGTTCTCCCGGTCCGAGAAGTTGTCGGAACTGCTGAACGCGCGCCAGATCCGGCACACGTTCCGCGCCACCCAGGGCGCGCACACCTACACCGTCTGGCGGCAATACCTGGGCGAGTTTGTGCCGCTGTTGTTCCGGTAGGGGCGCCCCCCTGTCCCGCTTACGGGCGGAACTCGGGCAACTGCACCATTTGGCCGCCGCGCATGGCGGACTGGTGGGCGCAGATGCCCGCGCAGGTCCAGTTCAGCGACTGGTAGAGGTCGGGGAACGACGGCCGGCCCTCGACGATGCTGCTCGCGAATTCATGCACCAGGTGCGGGTGCGATCCTCCGTGCCCGCCGCCCTGAATGAAGGACAGGTGCGCGTGCTGGTCGTCGTAGACGCCCTTCTGGGTGAAGCGCCGGATGGGCTCGGGCAGCAGGCGCGCATAGTCGGGGATCTTCACGCGCTCGGGTTTTTCGCCGATGTGGATCACCGGGTCTTCGCCCTCGACCAGGGTCCACTCGAAGGCCGTCTTGTCGCCGTACACGTCGAAGCTCTCGATGTACTGGCGCGCGGTTTCAAACAGCGAGCGCGTCACCTCGAAGGCCACCGGGCGGTTGCGCACCTTGAATAGCGCGCTCTCGACGGCGAAGGGGGAACCGTAGCAGGCCGCGAGCGAATCGGCAATCTGGCCCGATCCGAAGCAACAGACGTGTTCGGCTTCGCCCTCGACCAGGGCCAGGCAGGGGCTTACCGCGTGGGTGGCATAGTGCATCGGCGGCAGGCCCTCCCAATATCCGGGCCAGCCGGCCATTTCCTGCTGGTGGCAGCCCCGCATGAATTGGATCCGGCCCAGCCTGCCGGTGTCGCGCAGTTCGCGGATGTAGAGGAACTCGCGAGTATAGATGGCGGTCTCCATCATCATGTAGTTCTTGCCGGATTCGCGTGCCGCCGCGGCGATCTGGCTGCATTCCTCGATGGTGGTCGCCGCGGGCACGGTGCTGGCCACGTGCTTGCCGGCTCTCAGGGCGGCGACGCTCTGCGGCGCGTGCAGGTGAATGGGTGAGTTGATGTGCACCGCGTCCACCTGTGGGTCCCGAATCAAATCCTCGAAGCTGGTGTAGCGCTTCTCTACTCCGAACTGCTCGCCCACCTGGTCCAGCTTTTCCCTAGTGCGCTGGCAGATCGCGTACATGTTGGTATGCGGATGACGCTGGTAGATGGGAATGAACTCCTTCCCAAAACCGAGTCCGACTATCGCGACGTTGATCTTACGCATGTTTCATTCTAGTGCAGACAGGGACAGAGGCACCCTCTTTTGCGCTGGGGGTACTCCTGTCCCTGGTTCCCGGTCGCCTCTCCCCGAAACAGCATTGACGCGAGGCCTCTTGGAAAGAGACACTATCCCTTCAGGAGGCAATCATGCTGTCAAACGCGCAGGAAGCGGCGGTGTGGAAGGCGCTGGACGCATTCAACATCGAGGTCCCGTCCTGGGGCTTCGCCAACACCGGGACCCGGTTCGGCAAGTTCATCCAGGCGGAGGCGGCGACCACCATCGAAGAGAAGCTGAGCGACGCCGGCCAGGTGCACAAGTTCACCGGATGTTGCCCGTCGGTGGCGGTGCACGTGCTTTGGGATTTCCCGCAGGGAAAAGCCAGCGCGCCCGAGGTCCAGGCCCTGGCGGCCAAGTACGGAGTGCGCGTCGGAGCCATCAACCCCAACGTGTTTCAGGACCAGATCTACAAGCACGGCTCGCTGGCCAACCCCGACGCCGAGGTTCGCCGCGCGGCTGTAGGCCACATCCTGGACTGCATCGAAATATCGAGCGTGACCGGAAGCCGCGACATCTCGCTGTGGTTCACCGACGGCTCGAACTATCCGGGCACGGCCAGCATCCGCGAACGCAAGCGCCTGTTCGAGGAGGGCCTTCGGGCCGCGCACGACAAGTTGGCCGACGGCCAGCGCCTGCTGGTGGAGTACAAGCCCTTCGAGCCGGCCTTTTATCACACCGACATCGCGGATTGGGGCATGGCGCTGCTATTGGCCAAGGCCGCGGGACCCAAAGGCCGCGTCCTGGTGGACACGGGCCACCATTACCAGGCCCAGAACATCGAGCAGATCGTCGCCTGGCTGCTGAGCGAAGGCATGCTGGGCGGTTTCCACTTCAACGACCGGCGTTACGCGGATGACGATCTGACGCTCGGCTCCATCGATCCGTACCAGGTGTTCCGCATCTTCCACGAAATTCGTTTCTTCGAATGGGAGACCGGGAAAGACGCCGGCCTGGCCTACATGATCGATCAGAGCCACAACTTGAAGAGCAAGATCGAAGAGATGATCCAGACCGCCGTCATGGCGCAGGCGATGTGCGCCAAGGCGGCGCTGGTGGACCTGGAAGCGCTTGGCGGGTTCCAGCGCAGTTGCGAACTGATCGACGCCGAAGAGTGCCTGAAATCGGCCTTCGCCGAAGACGTCCGTCCGGCGCTCGGGGGCTGGCGCAAGTCGAAGGGCCTGGCAGAAGATCCACTGGCGGCTTTCCGCGCCAGCGGGTACCTGGCGCAGGCCGGGCGCGAGCGAGGCGCGAAGAACAAGATGGCGGGCGGCAGCTACGCCTGATTGCCGCCGACGCCGGCCGCTACCGGCGCCGGTTCGGCTGGCTTGTCGACGGGCGGCAGCAGGATCGAGATGTTCGCGCCCGCGCCGGGCGCGGTTTCGACTTGCACGCGGCCGCCCGACTGCGCCGCGATCCCCCGCACGGTCGCCAGACCGAGTCCCAGAGCCTTGCGCGGATCCTTGGTCGTGAAGAACGGCTCGAAGAGGCGTTTCCCGGTTTCCGCGTCGATGCCCGTGCCAGTGTCGCGCATGGACACCGTCACCCAGACGCCGCCTTCCGTCGAGGCCGCGCTCACGGTGCGAACCGTCACTTTGCCGCCCTGGGGCATCGCCTCTCCGGCGTTACGGGCCAGGATCAGGAGCATCTCGTCGAAGCTGTCGGGATCCACGTTCACCGGTTCCAGGTTGTGGTCCAGATCGGCGCCGAGAATCACGCCCGGGCCGAGCGCCGCGCACAGCCGCGCGCGCAAGGCGCCGATCCGCGAATTGAGATTCACGGTCTTCGGCCGGAGGATCTGCTTCTGGCTGAACGACAGCAGGCGCCTGGTCAGGGTGGCGGCGCGTTCGCTGGCCTCCAGGATCTGCTCGACATCTTTTCGCGCGGGATCCCCCCGCCCCAGCGAGTCGAGCAGCAGTTCGCTGTATCCGCCGATGGTGGTCAGCGCATCGCTCAGCGTGTGGGACACCTTGACCGCGAGCCGTCCCAGCGCATCCGGGGCCGTATCGAGCGCGGCCAGGTAGTCGGTCAGATCGACACCCAGCGCCACCACGTTCTCGACCGCGCCGCCCGCGCCCATCAGCTCCGTTCCGCGCCAGGCGAACAGACGCCGCGAGCCGCCCCCGCTCACCCAGGACAAGCCCTTCAGGGCCGGGAAATGGGCGGGACTGCCCGCCAGGGACTGGATCGGGAGCAACTCCTCGAGCCGCTTGCCCTTGGCCTTCTCCAGCGTCAGCCCGGTCTTGCGTTCCAGCGCGCCGTTGATGCCGGCGATCAGCCCGCGCTCGTCGAGCACGGCCAGCATGACGTCGGCGGTCTCGAAGACCGAATTCAGGAAGTCGCGTTCGCCGCGCAACGACTCCTCCGCGCGGCCCTTTCCGGCGGGACGCAAAAGGATCAGCGTCGAGGCCTCGCCGTTGATGGCCGTCTTTCTCACCATCACATCCAGCGCGACGGCCCCGCCGTCCTGGCGCCTTATCTCGGTCTCCACCCAGCCGGATTCGGGGGTCTCCCCCGCGAGGGTCCCTGGCGCCCCGCGGCGTGCCAGCGCCGGCAGCACCGCGGCGAGTGATCGGCCCACCAGGTCCGAGACCGCGTGGCCGATCAGGCTTTGCGCGCCCAGGTTCGCCGCCCGCACCACGCCCTGCTCGTCGGCCACGAGAAACGCGTCCGGCGCCGCATTGAGAACCGTCTGCCAGTGCGACTCCACGGCACGCACGTCTCTCCAGTTGGCGGCCAGTTCGGTCTCGGCGCCCGCCGCGCGGCCCATCAGCCGCCCCAAAACCAAAAGCAGCAGAGCCGCGATCAGCGCCAGGATCGCCGAAGCTATGGCGAAACCGGTCCACAGCGGCAGTTTGTCGCGGGTGGCGTTCGACGTCCGAAGCTTCAGCATCGCCGTCTTCAGCTCCGCCAGCGCCACGTCGATCTTCGCGCGGAATTCGGCTTCCAGCGCTTTGGCCTCTGCCTCGGGAACCTTGCTCCCCAGCAACTGCTGGCGAATGCGCTCGGTTCGCCCCATGGCCGCGTAGAGCCGCACAAGGTAGTCCATCACCTCGCGGATGGCGGGGTCGTTCCCTTCCAGTCCCTTGACCTGACCGCGGTAGTTCCGGTACAGTTCGCGCCAGCGTTCCAGCGAGTCCGAGGCGACCGGAGTGCGCCACAGCACGATGCTGCCCTGCTGCAGGTCCAGCAGCGCCCGCTCGAGCGACTCCAGCTTTCCCACGGCGATCGCGCGCCCGGTATCCTCCCGATGCGACTCCTGGACCACCACGAACATCCAGCCGACCAGGCTAGAAACGCCAAAGGCGCCAGAAGCGTGAACCAAATCCACCACGGCGCGATAATTTTGGGCGGGTCGGACATTTCTCTCATGACTCGAATCCAACTCTAGAGTACATTTCCCTCTTGCTCTACGCCATGCCACGGAAGTACTAGGGATCACGTTACTTGGCTATACAAAAAGTACTCAGGTTTCAATGGCACGGCCTTTAGACCGTGGAAAGAAATGGGGAAAGAGTACTCCGAGCCAATTGCAAAATTCGCCGAACGACCGCTCCCTGACGGTCGCGGCTCAGTAACCCGTTGCGAAACAGCGGCGCGCTTCCGAGCCGCGACCGACAGG
>JAUYBU010000529.1 GCA_030693045.1 Bryobacterales bacterium
GTGACCTTCGACGGCCTCCCCGCACGCGTGCTGTTCTCGAAAGAAGACCAGATCAACCTGCTGGTGCCGGCTGAGCTGACCGGCCGGAGCGCGGCGCAAGTTGTCGTGAAGGCCGGCGGGCTGACCAGCGCGCCGCTGAGCGTTACGCTGGCGGCGGTCGCTCCCGGTATCTTCGGAACACTGAACCAGGATTACTCGATCAACAGCGCCGACAACCCGGCGCCGACGGGCACCATAGTTCAGGTGTTTGCCACCGGTCTTCCCGTGGCCGGACCCTTTTATGGGCCCATCATCCTGGCACGGGTCCACGACCGGGCGCCGGCGACGCCGCTGTGGGCCGGATCGGCGCCCGGCTTTGCCGGCCTTCAACAGGTGAACGTGTGGATTCCGGACGATCTGCCCGCCATGACCACCGATGTCCGCGTCTGCGCAGGTTCGCCCGAACGGCCCTCGGAGTTGATCTGCAGCCCGCCGTCGAGAATCACGCTGCGATAGGCGCCGCCGGTTTTGGGGGAACCTTTTCGAGTTTCCTTCGTATCAACTGGAGGAGCACAGGCAGAGCGATGAAACTCCTCGCGCCCGCGGTTGCCGCGGGACTTCTGTTTTCCGCCGGTTGTGTTCAGATCGACACCTCGCCGGCGACACCGCGCACGGAAACCAGGACCATCCAGCGCCAGGGCGCCGAAACGGTCGACGTCGAAGTCGCCATGGCGGCCGGAAAACTCAAGCTGAGCGGCGGCGCTGAGGCGTTGCTCGAGGCCGAGACCCGCTACGCGCCGGACTCCTGGCGGCCGGAGATTCGCTACGACGTCACCGGCTTTCGCGGCCGGCTCTCGGTGCGTCACCCAAACCGCGCGAGCGTCGCCGGCAAGACGGTCGCGGATTGGGACCTGCGCCTGAACCAGGACACGCCGCTCGACGTTAAGGTGAAGCTCGGCGCCGGCGAGTCGCGCCTGGACCTGGGCAGCCTGACGTTGCGCAACCTGGAAGTCGAGTTGGGCGCCGGCTCGCTGAAGCTGGATCTCACCGGAACGCCCAAGAAAACCATGGACGTCAAAATCCGCGGCGGCGTGGGCGAAGCGATCATCCGCCTGCCGCGCGACGTGGGCGTGGAAGTCGAAGCGCGCGGCGGCATCGGCGAGATCACCGCCAGCGGCCTGCGCCAGTCCGGCGCTATGTACCGCACCGAACCGGCCGAACGCGGCAAAGTCGCCATGCGCGTCAGCGTCCACGGCGGCATCGGAGCCATCCGTCTCATCGCGGAGTGAGCCGAGTTTCGGGGACAGGCTACGTAACCTCGGAACTCCCTCCCGATGAAGCCGAATCCACTGGCGCTCCGAATTCCGAGGTTACGTAGCCTGTCCCCGGAATTGGCGAATTCACGGCTGCTTTGGCAGCGTGTAGAACTCGTAACGGATGCGCCACTTCGATTCGCGGCCGGGGGCGACGCGCATCTGGATGTACGGTTCCGGGCACAGCGTTGTGCGGATGGACCAGAAGACCAGCTTCGCCAGCGGCTGGTCGCCCAGGATGCGGACGCCGGCGCTGGTCTTGCGGTTCTCGATGCGGATGTCATAGTCGCGCGCGGTGGGGCCGTACCCTTTGAGCTCGCTGAACACGCTCTGGCCTTTTTCGAGCGTCTTGAGATAGGCGAGTTCATTGCCTCGCACCTCCGCCAGACCCTTGAAGTCGGCGACCGCCTGCAAGGTGAACGGGAACTTCACCGTGAAATCGGGGCCGCTGGGCTGCTGGTCCATCACGAAGAAATTGTGGTTGTACTGGGCCGTTTCGATCACCCGCCGGCCGGTGTTCTTGAGCGCGTGCTCGATCACCATCTCCGGTTTGTTCTTCACCAGCCGCACAACTTTCCGGTAGACGTAAGCGTAACCGCTGGAATCGGAAAGCTCATGCACGAACTCGACCCGGTCCCGGCCCGTGCGCACGCGCCACCGGCCGGGGTTCACGATGTCGTAGGTGTTGAAGGTGCGATAGCGCGGCTCGTCCGGCTTGCGGACCACGCCCACGCCGATCCGGATAAAAGTGCCGCCGGTCTTGGCCTCGTCGTAGCCCAAGCCGGCGTCGTTGGTGCGGAACTCTTCCACCGGGCCGGTGATGGCGTCGTGGATCTTTGGGTCGTGCCGCTCGAACCACACGCCGAAGTACTCGTGTCCCTGGTACTGAAGGCTCCGGATCATCCCCGACCACTCGAAGCGGGTCCCGCGGTAGTAGCCGCGCTCGGGGTCCGGCAGGTACAGTTTGGCGCGGATGGGCCCGTTCGAAATCTCGGCTTGGGGAAACTCCGCCGCGCACATTGCGCCGGCGATCAACATCAGACCTACGCCATGAAGAGTTCTCGACGCCATTCCATTCTCCGTTCGAGAACACGATACCACACCGGCGCGCGAGTTCCCGGCTTCAGTGCGCGACGTAAATCGTGAAGTGGCCGGCGGTGCGGTATCCCATCTGTTCGTACAGAGCGTAGCCGGCGGGAGTGGACTGCAGAACGTAAGGGCCCTCGCCGGATTCGGCCGAAGCCTGGGCCAGCGCGTGGCGGGCGATGGCCTCGGCGCAGCCCTGGCGGCGATGTTCGGGCAATGTGGCGACCGAATAGAGACCGATGGCACCGCCGGCCGCCAGCGTTGCCGCCGTCGCGACCGCCTGTGAGTCGCGGTAACCGATCCAGCCGCGGTAATCGCCTTGCCAGAAACGCGCGGAGCCATAGATGGTTTGCGCGATCCCAAACGGCAAGTGGAAGGCGATCGAGGTGACGTGGCAGAACTCGCCGCGCGTCCGATAGTCGGCCACCCGGCGGTAATCGAGCCAAGGCAACGGCCGCAGGGGCGGTTCGAGCGCCTCGGCCAGCATGCCCGGCGCTTCGGTCAGGCGGCGCAGGTTGCAGCGGGCCAGAATGTCGCCGGCGCGCCGGCACGTCGAGGGGTCCAGCAGATCCTCGCAGAGCCAGAACGACCAGCCGATGCGGCGCATCGAGAAATGCACGGCGGCGACAGCAGCGCGCCGGTCCAGGCCGCCGTCGGAATCCGGCGCCGGGGAAGAGAGCATGGCCGAGTTGAACACCGAGTAGTCGACGCCCGAGGAAACCAGCGTCACGCCGGGCATGTCGCGCGCCTCGCCGCCCTCGCTCGCCAGCGAGAAGGCCCGCATCGCGCGGCGCAGGTTCCGTTCAATCGGTTGCCAGCTCATCGGCGCGCCATCACAACAAACTCACCGGATCCACGTCAATCACCAGCGCGGTGGGGCCCCATTTTTGCTCCAGCGCGTGCCGCCGCAGCGCCTGAAGCGTCTGGTTCAACGACGTGCGGCTGGCGGCCTTGAGCAGAATCTGATAGCGGAACTCGTCCTTGAGCCGCGGCACGGGCGCCTCGGCCGGTCCGAGCACGCGCATCTTATCCGGCGGCGGCGTCAGCAGCCGGCCCACCTCTCCGCTCATCCGCATCGCATCTTCCTGTTTCCGGCCGCGGATGATTATGTTCGCCAGCGCCGCGAACGGAGGGTAGCGCATCATCTTCCGGAACTGAATCTCTTTCTCATAGAACAGCCGGTAATCCTGCGCGGCGGCAAAACGCACGGCGTAGTGTTCCGGGTTGATGGTCTGGATGACCACGATGCCGGGCAATTCGCCCCGGCCGGCCCGGCCCGCCACCTGGGTCAGAAGCTGAAAACTGCGCTCGGCGGCGCGGTAGTCGGGCATGCCCAGCCCGACGTCGGCCGAGACCACGCCGACCAGCGTGACGTTGGGAATGTCGTGCCCCTTGGCGATCATCTGGGTGCCGACCAGGATGTCGTAATTGTGATCGCGGAAACCCTCGAGAACGGTTTCGTATTGCCGTTTGCCGGTGACCGTATCCCGATCCATGCGGGTGACGCGCGCGGTGGGGAATTCGCGGTGCAGTTCCTCTTCCACTTTCTCCGATCCGGTTCCCAGAAAGTAGATGTGCTCGTTCTCGCACTTGGGGCAGCGCGACGGGATGCGCTCGGCATAGCCGCAGTAGTGGCACAACATGCGGCGGTCGCGGCGGTGATAGGTGAGGGTGACGGCGCAGTTGACGCACTCCAGCCGGTGGCCGCAGGCCCGGCAGGCGACCACGCTCGAAAAACCGCGGCGGTTGAGCAGCAGCATGGTCTGTTCGCCGTTGTCCAGGCGTCCGCGGATGGCATCCAGAAGACGCCGCGAAAAAACCGCCTGCTTGCGCGTCTCCAGAAACTCGACGCGCATGTCCACCACCTCGACGTCCGGCATGGGGCGCTGCTGGATGCGTTCGGGCAACTCGATCAGCTCGTATTTCGCCTTCTCGGCGTTGTAGCGGCTCTCCAGGCTGGGCGTGGCCGAGCCCAGCACCACCACGGCTCCGGCAGCCTGCGCGCGAACGATGGCTGTGTCGCGCCCGTGATAGCGGGGCGTCTCCTCCTGTTTGTAGCTGCCGTCGTGCTCTTCGTCGATCACGATCAGTCCCAGGTTGCGCACCGGTGCGAATACGCCGGACCGCGTGCCCACCACCACACCGGCCGTGCCCGCTTGAATGCGCCGCCACTGTTCGGCGCGCTCGATGTCGGTAAACGCGGAATGCAGAATGGCCACACGGTCGCCGAAGCGGTGGAAGAACTGCCCGGCCATGGCCGGCGTCAGGGCGATCTCGGGAACCAGCAGCATCGCTCCGCGGCCCAGCGCCAGCGTGGTTTCGATGGCCCGCAGATAGATTTCGGTTTTGCCCGATCCGGTGACGCCGTGCAGCAGGAAGGTCTTGAACTGGCGCGCCTCGACGGCCGCCCGGATGCGGTCGAAGGCCTCTTGCTGGCGCGGGTTGAGCACGTGCGGCGCGCGGGCCGCCAGGTTACCCCACACCGGCGGCTCGGTCCGCAGCGCGGCCAGGCCTTTGCGCGCCAGCGATCGCGCCGCCTGGCCCGCCCCTTCCACCGTCGATTCCAATTCCCGCAGGTTGTGCGAGCCGGGGTGCAATTCCAGAAACGCCGCCAGTTCCCGTTCCCGCTTGGTCAGCTTCACGTCCGCCGGGCGGCCCTTGAACTCGACCCGCAAGCGGGCCGAGGAGGCGCGCGACGGGTCCCGTTCGGTATCCAGATTCTCGGCCTGGATGAGGCCTTTCTTCTCGAGCGATCGCAAAGCGCGGTCGGCCAGCGGCAGCTTGGCTTTGAGATAGCCCGCCGAAAGCGGACGGGCTTCCAGCAGGCGCAGGATCGCCACCGCCGGGTCGTCGTCGGAGGCGCCCAGCAGCAGTTGCCGCGTCGCGTCGCGCCCGGCGTCGGTCAGGACATAGGTCTTGGTGTGCCGGATTTCGCCCCCCAGCGGCGTCATGGTCCGCAGCACCTCGCCCAGCGGCGCGCAATAATAGCCCGCCACCCAGCGCCCCAGCGCCATCAACTCGGGGCCAATGGCCGGCTCTTCGTCGAGCAGACGGAAGACCGCCCGCGCCGGCGCATCCGGCGGCTCGGAGTGGCAGCGCACTACCACGCCGGTCAGTTTTCGGACGCCGAACGGCACGGTCACCCGGCTGCCCGGCCGCACCCGGTGGCCGAGCGTCTCCGGCAGCGCGTAGGTGAACGCCTGGTCCATGGGAACCGGAAGGCTGACGTCGCAGTAAAGCTCGCTCATGGCGCGGTCTTCCCCCTATGGTAACTTTGTGCCGCGGCGCGTGTTCTGATTGCGAGGAGGGTGGGTGCTTAACGATTCTGGGGAAGTCCGGTTCGCGTGTCCGCTCCCTGACGGTCGCGGCTCGGCAAGTGCCTGGAAACAGGGCCCCCCGTTTCTGAGCCGCGACCGTCAGGGAGCGGATTTCGCGGCTGAACAGGCAAAATCCCCAAAACGGTTAAGCATCCGGGGCGGGTTTAGACTGAATCGGCGGGCATTTTCTAACCGGCCGTGAGAGTTGCACTTTCGCAACATTGCGAATAGACTGGGGCTACCTCCGGTTGGAGCGACTGCGCGAGATCGGCCACCAACCGCGGCGGCCCGAGGCACACTTACGAGGAGGATTGACATGGCGCAGAGACCGAAACCAGCCATCGACGCGGTTGAGATCCTTCACCGCCGGTTCTATGAAGGCAAGCCAACCCGGCTAAAAAGCCTCGAACAGACGCGGGCGAACGAAGAGATCGCCCGCACGATTTGCGAATTGAGGACTGCGGCGAGCCTCACCCAATCTCAGCTTGCCAGGCTCATCGGCACCACTGCATCGGTCATCTGCCGCCTTGAGGATGCCGATTACGAAGGCCACTCCCTGGCGATGTTGCGCAGGATCGCGGGCGCGTTGAATCAGCGAGTCGAGATCCGCTTCGTTCCGATTCGGCGGTCGGCGTAGCACGGCCGTCGATCCAGCCTGACCGCTGATCTGTCCCGGCAAGCGCTCCCGTTCCAGGCGGTCTTCTCCCTATGGTAACTTCGTGCCGCGGCGCGTGTTCTTACTTCCAGGAGGATTTAAGCTGAGAATGAAGAAATTGGCGTTGTTCATCGGGCTATTGGGCGTCTTTTCGCTGGTTCTTTCCGCCGCCTCGATCGACGGCAAGTGGGTGGCCGAAGTCAAGGGAAAGGCCAACAAGAAGAGGGGCGGGGGCGAGCAGACCACGGCCATTACATTCGATCTGAAATCCAGCGGCAGCGCCTTGACCGGAACAGTCGACGCCGGCGGGCGTCGTAAAGCCGGAGCCATGCAAATCACCGACGGCAAGATCGACGGTGATTCGTTCAGTTTCACTACCGTCCAGAAGGGCCGCAAAGCCAAAGCCGACCAGAAATGGACCTGGAAGGGCACGCTGCAGGGCGACGAGCTGAGGGGAGACCGCTCGCGCGCGGACGCCCGCCGCGGCACGCCGTTCGCGGCCAAGCGCAAGTAGCAGGCCTGCTATATTGGGGCCTGTGTCCCTTTCTCGACTTCTAACCGCCGCCGGGCTCATTGGAGTGCTAGGCGGCGTTCTCTATTTCTACGCTCCGGCGCGGCTGGCCGCGCTGGTTCTGATCGGCCGCAGCCCGGACTGCCCGTTTTCCCAAGCCGTCCGTTCCGCCGGGGAACACCGCCGCCTGGGTCAGGTCAAGGACGAGATCCTCGCGGCCAGCCGGGAAGTGGAGAAGGACCCCGCCGGCTACCACCTCTGGGAAACGCCGAGGGGCCGCTTCTGGATGCCCGCCGGCAGCGACTTCGTCCTGCCGTTCAACCTGGCCGAGCAGGTGCAAAAGATCTACGGCACGCGCGAGACGGCAGTCCGTTCCGGCGACATCGTGCTGGACTGCGGCGCCAATGTCGGCGTCTACACGCGGCACGCGCTCGACGCCGGCGCCAGGCTGGTGGTGGCCATCGAGCCGGCGCCGGAGAACATCGAGTGCCTGCGGCGGAACTTCGCGGCCGAGGTTACCGCCGGGCGCGTCATTATCTATCCCAAGGGGGTCTGGGACAAGGACGACTTCCTCACTCTGAACGTCGACCCGAACAACTCCGCCGCCGACAGCTTCCTGATCCAGCGCGAAGGGTCGCAGAGCGTTTTGAAGGTTCCGCTGACCACCATCGACAAGCTGGTGAAGGAACTGAATCTCGAACGGGTCGACCTGATCAAGATGGATATCGAGGGCGCCGAGCCGAACGCGCTAGCCGGCGCCACGGAAACCCTGACCCGGTTCAAACCCCGCCTGACCGTCTCCGCCTACCACGCGCCGGACCACCCGCGCGTGATTCCCGCGAAGATCCGCGCCATCCGGGCGGACTACCGGATGGAATGCGGGCCCTGCGCCGAGGCCAACCAGGGCGTGCGCCCGGACATCCTGTATTTTTTCTGAAACGCGGAGAGACCCGGGGACACTCCGGCTGGAGACCCGGGGACACTCCGGGCTACCTTTACGCAAAGAAACCCGGGGACACTCCGGACTACCTTCACGCAAAGAAACGCTTAAAGTAGCCCACAGGCGTGTCCCCCATTCCTCGGACCCCCCATTTCTCGGACCTGGGGGACCTCGGGACACAAAAAAAACCGGTGAGCGCTCGGAGGAAGACGCTCACCGGACAGCTCACGCCCCTCTTGCGAAAGGTACCGGAGCCGAAATGCTAGAATTCGATGGCGGAACTTTTTATTATGCCCTATTGCCTTGGACGGGCGCTACCTCCGAAAAGTTGCAGGCCTATTTTACCGTGAGCCACGCATAGTATACCATCATCGCGCAAACTACGGTCGCCGCGAACCAGAGACCTATGGTAACAATACGTTTAGGTACAATTTCGCTTGGGAGGCGGCGGTGGCGGAGATAGAGGGCGGCGAGGGAGATCACGGGCAACATCAAGGCTTGGGACACGCCTCCCGCCTTGACCATCAAAACGGGCGATTGCACCACCAGGAACAGGCCCGCCGGAAGGATCGTCAGCACGCAGACAAAGATCTTGCGGTAGCGCAGCCGGGCGGCATAGTCGCCGGCCTGGAATACGCCCAGTAATCGCATGACATCGGACAACACGCGCGATTCGGAAGCGGTAGCCGCGAAGATCGTTCCGTAGAGCGTCGCGATGGCGCCGACGTAAAACAGCCACACCGCCCACGGGCCCAGCGTTTCGGTATACATCCTGGACAGGACCGGGATCATGTCCTTGGCCGCCGGGACCAGGCCCATTCCATGCAGTACGCCCGCTCCGAGCAGATAGAAGGCGATGGTCGCAAACGTGTAAATCACCATCGACGCCAGGATGTCGACGTGCATCACGCGCACCCACCCCAGCGCGCGCCTGCGCCACGCCGGGCCGGGCTCGCGCAGGCCCACATAGCGCGCGTAACCCTTCTCGATGCACCAGTAGGGGTAGTAGATCAGCTCGCTCGCTCCCACGCCGGTGATGCCGAAGACCGCGACCGCCGAAGCCAGCCCGCCGCTGGGCATCTTGAACTCCAGCCCCTCGGCAAGCTGGCCCCACGAGAAATACTCGGGCTTGCGCAGCAACAACAGGGCGCACAGGAAGGTCAGCATGGTGAACAGGCCGACCTTGACCGTGGCGATCCCCTCGATCCGCTGATAGCCGCCGCCCAACAGCAGCGCCAGCGTAACGCCCAGCAAAACCAGCACCCACAGGTTGACCGGCACACTGGGAATCAGTTGGTTCATCACCTGCGCCACGCCGCCGAACATTGCGCCGATCTGAAAACGCGTCATGGCGATCATGGCGATCCACGCCCACACCGCCCAACTGACTCCCGCCCGAGGCCCCGGGACCTCGTTGAAAGCGCCCAACCCGGTCTTGCCGGTCGAGATGGTGTAGCGTCCCAACTCCGCCTGGATGGCGGGCTTGATGAAGCAACTGATGAGAATCACCCAAAGCGCGACATAGCCGACCTCGGCGCCCAGCGTCGTGGTTGCGATCAACTCGCCCGAACCGACGATCGAGGCGGCCAGAATCATGCCCGGACCAATGCGCCTCAGGATGGGGAAGAAACCCTGCGGCGGTTCCGAGACGTCCCCCTCGTGATATTCGTACAGGTCTTTGAGCTTGCCGGTCTCGTCGATGGGCATTCGAGCCAATGTAGCCTGTTTCAGCCGCCAGAGGCAATTTCGCGCGACAGGCCGAGCCACTCTCAGCGCAGGTAGAAGAGGCTGAGGCGGGGGAGGCCGGCGGTTTCCAGCAGCCTCCGGTCCAGGTATTGCTTCTCGAGCATCGATAGTTGGCTGGCGCTCATCTTGCCGCGGTAGGGGCGAAGCTCGGTGTCCAGGGCCCGGTGCGAGGCGAACAGGTCTTCCTCGCTTTGGCCGCTGCGCGCGATGGCGATCATCTTCTCTTCGAGCGCCGTCAGGCGCTGTTCGAGTTGCTCGAGTCCGGCATGGTGGGCCTCGGCCTCCCCAGCCAGCCGTTCCAGGGCGACGGCGATTTCCTGGAAGCCGGGCTTCACGCCGAGTTCGCGCGCGTTGCGTTCCAGGAAGGCGCGCAGTTCGTCGAGCGAGAACGGCGCGGGCGCCGGTCCGCCCGCCGCCGGCGCCGTGCCGCCGCTGGCCATGATCTGCGCTTCGGTCATGACCGCCTGCACGCAGTAAGTCAGGGAGTTGATCATCTTGATCTTCGACTTACGCCCGCGCCACTTCTCGAACGCCGCGTCGATGCCGCGCAGCACGGCCTCCAGCGGCACACCGCTGTTCTTCCAGATTTCAATCAGCGCCCAGTCGAGCGTGGAGAACAGGAACAGGCCCGTCCCGCGGGCGCGCTGGAAATGCTCTTCGGCTTCGGTGAAGTAGTTGAAGTAGTTAAGCGTCCAGTTGTCCGGTTCTTGATTCACTGCGTCCGGTTCCGTTCCCAGATGAGTTGCAGTCCCTTGAGAGTGAGGTCGTCGTCGGTGACCTTCAAAAAGCGCGAACCGCGAACGATCATCGCGGCTTGCCCGCCCGTGGCGATGACGCGGGTGAGGGGCCCAAGTTCGCCGGTCATCCGCTCCAGGATGCCGTCGATCATGCCGATGGCTCCGTAGTAAAGGCCGGATTGCATGCTGCCCACGGTGTTGGTTCCGATCAGCTTCCTGGGCTCGCGGAAGTCCACCAGCGGCAGGCGCGCCGTCTTGGCGAACAGCGCTTCAATCGAGATGCCGATGCCGGCGCAGATGACTCCGCCCAGGTACTCGGCGCCGGCCGAGACCGCGTCGAATGTGATGGCCGTTCCGAAATCGACGACCACGCACGGTCCGCCGTAGAGCCGGTGCGCCGCGACGCCGTTGACGATGCGGTCGGCGCCCACCTCGCTCGGGTTGTCCACCAGGATCTTGAGGCCGGTGTCGGTCTCCGAGGTTACGAACAGCGCTTCGGTGTTGAAGTACTCCAGCGCCATCGAGGTGAGCCTGGGGTCGACCAGCGGCACGACGCTGGCGACGATGATGCCGTCAATTCCGGCGCAATCCAGCGCGCTCAGCGCGAACAGGTTGCGGAGCAGGATGCCCCATTCGTCGGTGGTGCGCTCGGGCACCGTGCGCAGCCGCCAGTGCGCGCCCAGTTCCTTTCCCTGGAAAACGCCGATCGTCACGTTGGTGTTGCCTACATCCAGCGCAAGAAGCATCGTTAGGTCTCAAGCCGGGCGCACACCGCCCGACAGAATCAGTCTGCGCGATCCGTCGTCGCAGCGCAACCAGAGAAAACCGGACGGGTCCAGGCCATCGGCCGTGCCGCGAACGCTCGCTCCGTCCATATCGACCGTGACGCGCCGGCCGCGCACGTAGCTTGACGAGCTCGCAAACAGATCGAGAATGGCGCCGGGGCCGCGATACTCGATCAGCTCCAGGTGCCGATCCACCGCGCCCAGCAGTTCGATCAGCAACTCCTCCCGCGATTGTTCGCATCCGGTGGCGATGCGAAGCGACGTCGCCAGCGTCGCGATGTCGGCGGGAAACGCGACCTGGTTGACGTTCACGCCGATCCCGGCGATCGCCGCGGCGTCGCCGAGCTGGACCAGCACGCCGGCGCACTTTCTCTCGCCGATCAGGACGTCGTTGGGCCAGCGCAGATCGCAGGCGACGCCCGCCGCCGACGCAATGGCCTCGGCCGCCGCCAGGCCCAGCGCCAGAGTCAGCGTTGGCGTGACGCCCGTGGGCCGCAGCAGGATCGAAACGTAGAGCCCGGCGTCACGCTCGGAATGCCAGCGGCGGCCGAAGCGGCCTTGTCCTGCGGTCTGCTCGCCGGCCACCACGACGCTGCCTGGAGCGGTCAGCCGCGCGGCGTCCAGCATGGTCGAATCGGTGGACTCCCGCCAGAGGATCTCGCGGCCGGGATAGCGTGCGCGCACGCGCTCGAGGTCGAAAGCCATGGTCAGATCAGTTCCAACCGGAAGTTGAGATCGACGGCCGTGGCGGAATGGGTCAGCGCGCCAACGGAGACGAAATCCGCGCCCGATTCCGCATACGCGCGCACCGTCTCCAACCTCACGCCGCCCGAAATCTCGGTAATCGCGCGGCCGGCGATGTGACGAATCCACTCCGCGGCTTCTTCCGGCGTCAGGTTGTCGAGCAGCAGATGCTTCGCCCCGGCTTCCAGCGCCTGGTCGAGTTCGGCGCGCGTGCGGACTTCGATCTCCACCGGCATGCCGGCCTCAAACGCCCGCTCCAGCGCCGGCCGCACTCCGCCCGCCGCGGCGATGTGATTGTTCTTTATCAGCACCGCATCGAACAATCCGGTCCGATGATTGGTTCCGCCGCCCGCGGCGACGGCGATTTTCTCGAGGCGCCGCAGGCCGGGCGTGGTCTTGCGCGTGTCCAGGATGCAGCACCGGGTCCCGGCGACGGCGTCGGCATATCGCCGCGTGAGCGTGGCCACGCCGCTCAACCGCTGCAGAAAATTGAGCGCCGTACGCTCGCACTCGAGCAGCGTCCGCGCGCGTCCACAGACCTCGGCGACCACCTGTCCGGGGCCGGCGCGATCGCCGCTTGCCAGTTTCAATTCGAGTGAATCGACACCGCCGCGCAAATCGTAGATCAGAGGCAGCAGCTCGACTCCAGCGACCACCATGGGCTGGCGCGCCAGGTATCGTCCGCGCGCTTTGCGGCCTTCGGGGACGCACGCCATCGAAGTGATGTCACCCGCGCCAATATCCTCCTCGAGCGCGCGGCGCACGGCTTCGAGAATCTCGGGGTGGAGAAAATCGAACCCCATATTCAGTCCAACCCCGCCAGCGAGGCGCGGCTCTTGGCGAACTGCGCCTGGTATTCGCCGAGCTTTTCGCGGATGCCTTGGACCACTTTCTCGGGCGCCCGCGCCAGAAACGTCTCGTCGCCCAACTGCCGCTCGGAATTCGCAATCAGCTTTTCGAGCTGCTGGACTTCCTTCTCCAGCCGCTTGCGCTGGGCCTCGACCTGCGCCGCCGGCACGCGCAGCGCGAGGTCGAACTCGGTGGTCGAGCGGGCGGCACCTTCGAGTTTGGGCGCCGCGCCGAATTCCAGTTCCAGCCTGACATTGGCCAGCTTCCGGATGGCCTCCAGTTGCCCGCGCACGATCTCGACGGCTTCGCCGCGCGCGTACAGAACGCCATCCAATTGCTGTTTCGGATCGGTCTTCATGTCGGCGCGAAGGTTGCGCGCCGCGGTGACGATCTCCTGCACCAGGTCCATGGCGCGCTCGGCCGCGTGGTCGGTCGCCGCCGCCTGGTACTGCGGATAGCGCGCCAGGGCGATGGACGCAGGCCGCCCTTGGACGCCCTGGCCCAGGCGCTGCCACAATTCCTCGGTCAGGAACGGCATCACCGGATGCAGCAGCCGCAGCGCCGAGTCGAACACCGTCAGCAGATTGCGCCAGTCCGCGGTCGGCCCGGAGTTGTCCTCCAGGCGCAGTTTCTTGAACTCGAGATACCAGTCGCAGAACTCGTGCCAGAAGAAGTGCCAAAGCGTCTGCGCGGCTTCGTGGAAACGGAACTGATCGAGCGCGCGGTTCACCTGTTCGGCGCACCGGTTGAGCCGGCTGAAAATCCAGCGGTCCTCCAGCGCCGGTTCGAGCGTGCCGCCGCAGGATTCGGGGATGCGCGGCGCGCCGGCTCCCGCCAGCCAGGGCTGGACGCCCGAGCTTTCCATCTTCAGGAAGATGAATCGCGCCGCGTTCCAAATCTTGTTGGCGAAGGCGCGCGCGCTGGGGCACTTATCCTCGCTCCAGACGATGTCGGCGCCGGGCGCGGCGCCGGTGATGAGCGCCATGCGCACGGCATCGGTGCCGAACTTTTCGACAACGTCGAGCGGGTCCACCGTGTTGCCCTTGGTCTTCGACATTTTCTGTTTGTCGAAGTTGCGCACGATGCCGTGGATGTACACCGTGCGGAACGGCACCTCGCCCATGCACTCCAGGCCCAGCATGATCATGCGCGCGGCCCAGAAGAACAGGATCTCGTAACCCATGATCATGAGCGAGGTCGGGTAGTAAGTGGCGAGGTCCTCGGTCTGCTCCGGCCAGCCCATGGTCGAGAACGGCCACAGACCGGAACTGAACCAGGTGTCGAGAACGTCGGGATCCTGCTGGATGGCCGCCGAGCCGCAGTGGGCGCACACGGTTGGGTCGGTCAGCTCCACGGTGACCTGGCCGCAATCGCGGCAGTGCCACGCCGGAATGCGGTGGCCCCACCAGAGCTGGCGCGAGACGCACCAGTCGCGGATGTTGACCATCCAATCGAAGTAGATCTTGTTCCAGTTCTCCGGAACGATGGTGATGCGCCCCTCCCGGACCGCCTGGATGGCCGGTTCCGCAAGCGGTTTCATGCTCACGAACCACTGCTTGGAAATCAGCGGTTCGATGGCCGTCTTGCAGCGCTGGCAGCAACCCACGCTCACGGTGTAGGGCTCCACCTTGGCAAGCAGACCCAGCGCGTCCAGGTCCGCCACCACGCGTTTACGCGCTTTGAACCGGTCCAGCCCCGCGTAGGCGCCCGCCTCGGCGGTCATCTTGCCGTCTTCGTCGATGACCTTCACCCGGGGCAGGTCGTGGCGCTTGCCGGCTTCGAAATCGTTGGGGTCGTGGGCCGGCGTCAGTTTCACCACGCCGGTGCCGAATTCGGGGTCGGCGACCGGATCGAGAACGATCGGAATCTCGCGGTTCATCAGCGGCAGCAGGACCCGCTTGCCGTGCAGGTCCATGTAGCGCGCGTCTTTCTCGTTGATCGCCACGGCGGTGTCGCCGAGCATGGTTTCCGGCCGCGTCGTGGCGACGGTCACAAACCGGTCCGTGCCCTGGACCGGATAGCGCAGATGCCACAGGTTGCCCGGCGTCTCCTCGTGGTCCACTTCCAGGTCCGACAGCGCCGTGTGGCAGCGCGGGCACCAGTTCACCATGTACTCGCCGCGGTAAACCAGGCCCTTGCGGTGCAGGCGCACGAACACCTCGCGCACGGCGCGCGACGGCCCCGGGTCGAGCGTGAAGCGTTCGCGGCTCCAGTCGCAACTGACGCCCACGCGCTGCATCTGCTGCTGAATGCGGCCTCCGTACTGCCGCTTCCACTCCCAGACGCGCTCTTCGAATTTCTCGCGCCCCAGTTCGCGCCGGTTCAGGCCCTGCCGGGCAAGTTCGCGCTCCACCACCATCTGGGTGGCGATGCCGGCGTGGTCGGCGCCGGGCAGCCACAGCGTGTTGTCGCCCGACATGCGCCGCCAGCGGATGATCGCGTCGATCTCGGTGTACTCCAGCATGTGGCCCATGTGCAGCGAACCGGTGACGTTGGGCGGCGGAATGACCAGGGAAAAGACGCGGCCCGGAGCCTTCGGGTTGGCATGGAAAAGCCCCGAGGATATCCACCACTCAGCCCAGCGCGGCTCGAACTGCCGGGGTTCATAGACTTTTTCGATTTGCATCGGAAGCCCCATTTTACCATGGGGTTGCGGGGGGACAGGCGGTTTCGGCGGCGATAGGATGCGGTTTTGGCCGCACCAGGGGCCTCATTGCCGCGGCTTCGGCTTCCCCCGGGTCGGTCAGAATGCGCGACTGTGGGTCCTTCTCGCGGGCGGCCTGGAATCCCTGACCGACTAATTCACCGAGGTCGAAGCGGAGTCCGTGCCGCTTTGAGATGGCGGCGGCGCGTTTCGACAAATCGTCGCGCGTGACACGTTCCGCACGGGGCAGGGCGAGGAGTATCCTGTTCCCCGCTCCCTCGACACGGATGATGTATAACTCGCTGAACGCTTCCTGGTAAGTCCTGACCATGTCGTCGTACTGCCGATTCGTGCTGCGGCTCCAGACGTTCCCGGCCACCAGGCCGCGCGGAGTCAAGGCCCGCCGCACGGACTGCAGGAACTCCAGCGTGGCCAGGTGCCGGGGGATGCTGTCCGGCCCGAAGGCATCCAGAAAAATGATGTCGTAAGGCTGGCGGCTCTGCTCGATGAAGCGGCGTCCGTCGGCTGCGTGAGCCCGCATCCGCGGATCTTCGCGAAAACCGAAGAACTTCTTGGCGATCCGAACCACCTCGGGATCGATGTCCACCACATCGATGGCCGCTTGCGGATAGTGCTTTCGCAAGAACATCGGGATTGTCCCGCCGCCTAGCCCCACCACCAACACACGCCGCGGATCCTCGGACAAGGCCAGAGCGGTCATGGCGGCTCGCGCGTATGGCAGTTCGATATGATCGGGGTCTCCGGGTTTAACGACGCTTTGCCGAGCCCCATCCTTCTCGAAAAGCAAGGTTCGCAGTCCGCTATCGTCTTGGGTGACGACGATGTTGTTGAAGGCCGACTTGCCTTCGTACAGGATAATCTCGGCGTTCGCGGCGACCAGGCAGACAGCCAGGAATAAGAAAAGTCCCAGCGAAAAGTGCAGACGGCGAGTCATCTTTCGGTTCCTTCGGCGGCCAGCGGAGCCTCACGGATTCAAACCAGTATATGACAATGCGTTCGCGGCGAACCGGGCATCGCCCTGGCAGCCCCTATTTCGGGGACAGGCTACGAAATCCCGAAACTCAGGCCGTACCTGGACCCAACCCGGTCGCGGCGGTATTTCGGGATTTCGTAGCCTGTCCCCGAAATAGCCCCGGTGGTAGCGGTGGAGCGGGTGGCGCTCGCCCGGTTTTGTTTCCTTTACTCTCAACCATATATGATGCTACGCTTAGGGTCTCAGAATGCGTACAGTCGACCTTATTCATCGCAAGCGCGACGGGGAAGAGTTGTCCGTCGAGGAAATTCGCTACCTCATTGATGGCTATACGGAGGGAGACATTCCCGACTATCAGCTTTCCGCGTTTCTCATGGCGGTATTTTTTGCCGGCATGACCGACCGCGAGGTGGGCGCGCTGACAGATTGCATGGTACGTTCGGGCCAGACGGTGGACCTGTCGTCGGTGCCCGGCGTGAAAGTGGACAAACACTCGACGGGCGGCGTGGGCGACAAGACCAGCCTGATTTCGGCTCCCCTTGCCGCGGCGGCCGGCGCCGTAGTGCCGATGATCTCAGGGCGCGCCCTGGGGCACACCGGCGGCACGCTGGACAAGCTGGAAGCCATACCCGGGTTCCGCACCAACCTCACCATCGACGAATTCCGGGAGCAATTGCTGAAACACCGGCTGGCCTTTATCGGGCAGACGCCGGAAATTGCGCCCGCCGACGGCAAGCTTTATTCGTTGCGCGATGCCACGGCCACCATCGAATCGATCCCGCTGATCGCTTCCTCGATCATGTCGAAGAAGCTGGCCGTGGGATTGGACGCGCTGGTGCTGGACGTCAAGGTCGGCGCGGGCGCTTTCATGAAGCGGCAGGTAGACGCGCGCCGCCTGGCGCAGATGATGGTCAGCATCGGCCGGCGTCTGGACAAGCGGGTGCAAGCCCTGATCACCGACATGAACCAGCCGCTGGGCTACGCCATCGGCAACGCGTTGGAGGTGATGGAGGTTTCGCAGACGTTGCAAAACGTCGGGCCGACCGACCTGACCCGGCTGTCGCTGGAACTGGCCGCGCGCATGATCTATCTGGGCAAGGTGACGGCGACGCTGGAGGAGGCGCGCGAGCTGGCGCAGCGATGCCTGCTCGACGGATCCGGCTACCGGAAGTTCCGGGACGTCATCCAGGCGCAAGGCGGCAACCCGAAGGTGCTGGACCGGTTCGAGCTTTTGCCCAACGCCACCGGGGCGCGTGAGATCTCGTCGCCGCGAGCCGGTTTCGTCAGCGCCATCGACGCGGAAGATATCGGACGCGCTTCTTCCATGATCGGCGCGGGCCGCGACCGGAAGGAAGACGTGGTGGATCATGCCGTCGGCGTGATCCTCGAGGTCAAGGTCGGCCAGCGCATCGACGCCGGCGGCGTGCTCTGCCGCCTCTACTACACCAAGGACGAAAAGGTCGAAGAGGCCGCGCAACTCATCGAAGACGCCTTTCGCATTTCGACCCACGAGCCCGAGGAGCGCGAGCTGATCCTCGAGGTTGTCGGCTAGAGACCGGTCATGGGCCGCTTCACCGGGCTGCTCGGACTGGCCGTCATACTGGGCCTGGCGTGGGCCTTTTCCGCGCACCGGCGCGCCATTAAACCCAAACTCCTGCTGTGGGGCCTGGGGCTTCAGTTCGCCTTCGCCTTCCTGGTGCTGAAGACCGGTTTCGGCCGCGTGTTCCAGGCGGCCAGCGTGGCCGTGAACGCCCTGCTCGAGTATGCCGAAGCCGGAAGCCGCTTCGTTTTCGGGCCGCTCGGGGAGAAGGGCGGGCCGTTCGGCGTGGTGTTCGCCTTCCAGGTGCTGCCCATCGTCATTTTCATCGCCTCGCTGTTCGCCGTGCTCTACTATTTCGGCGTCATGCAGGTGGTGATCAAAGCCATGGCCGTCGTGATGCAGCGCGTCATGGGCGCCAGCGGCGCCGAATCGACCAACGTCGCCGCCAGCATCTTCATGGGCCAGACCGAGGCCCCGCTCACCATCCGGCCGTTTCTGCCGAAGCTGACGCAATCGGAACTCTTCACCGTCATGACCGCCGGCATGGCGCACGTTTCGGGCGCGGTGATGGCCGCCTATGTCAAGATCGCCGGCGTCGAAATCCAGCACCTGCTGACGGCCGTCATCATGACCGCTCCGGCGACCATCCTGCTGGCCAAGATGCTCATGCCGGAGGTCGAACAACCGGAGACCGCCGGCGGCGTGAAGATCGAAGTCGAGCGCCCCGGCGTCAACGTGATCGATGCCGCGGCCCGGGGCGCCGGCGACGGGCTGCACCTGGCGCTGAACATCGGCGCGATGCTGATCGCTTTTCTGGCGCTGATCGCGATGTTGAACGGGGTTCTCGGCTGGGTCCACACGGTTCCGTTTCTGGGCTGGGTCCCGGAGTCGATGGAGAAGCTGTTCGGCATCGTGTTCGCGCCCGTGGCCTGGCTGCTGGGAGTCAGTTGGAAGGACTCGCAGATTGTCGGCAACCTGCTCGGCACGCGGATGGTGCTGAACGAGTTCGTGGCCTTTCTGCAACTGGGGCCCATCCGGGGCCAACTGGATGCGCGCTCGTTTACCATCGCCACGTATGCGCTGTGCGGGTTCGCCAATTTTTCCTCGATCGCGATTCAGATCGGCGGCATCGGGGCGCTGGCGCCCAATCGCAAATCGGACCTGGCCCGGCTGGGTCTGCGAGCCATGGCCGCCGGCACGATGGCCAACTTCATGTCCGCCTGCATCGCGGGAATGCTTTTATAATGGGCCAATCGCTTCGCCAAACCATCGACTCCTTGCCCGTGCGGCCGCGAATCGGGGTAGTGCTCGGCAGCGGCCTGGGGGCTTTCGCCGGCGAGTTGTCCGGCCGGATGGAGATCCCGTATGCCGAGATCTTCGGGTGGCCGCAATCGACCGCCATCGGCCACGCCGGCAAGCTGGTGCTGGGCAGCCTGAGCGGTGTGGACATCGCGGGTCTGGCGGGCCGCGCGCACCTTTACGAGGGCTACACGCCGCGGCAGGTTGGCTTCGGCGTGCGAGCGCTGGGCGCGCTCGGCGTGCGGTCGTTTATCTTCACCAACGCGGCCGGGGGCATCAACCTGGATTACCAGCGTGGCGCGCTGGTGCTCATCGCCGACCACATCAATCTGCAGGGCGCCAATCCGCTCACCGGGCCCAACGACGACTCGCTAGGACCCCGGTTTCCGGACATGAGCGAGGCCTACTCGAAGCGCTACCGCGAGATTGCGATCCAGGCCGGGCGCGAGCTGGAAGTCGAGTTGAAAGAGGGCGTCTACGCGGCGTTGCTCGGGCCCAATTACGAGACCCCGGCCGAGATCCGTTATCTTCGCGCCATCGGCGCCGATCTGGTCGGCATGTCGACGGTTCCCGAAGTGATTGTGGCCAACCACATGGGCGCGAAGGCGCTGGCCATCTCGTGCGTGACCAATATGGCCGCCGGCATTCTGCCGCAGAAGATCGATCACGAAGAAGTGCTCGAAACCGGGCGCATGGTGCGCGACAAGCTGGTCCGGTTGCTCAAGGCCGTCGTGCCGCGCATCGCCGCCGAGGAGTCCTGATGCAGGCGCTGATCGATGCGGCCGTGAAGGCGCGGGAAAACGCCTTCGCGCCCTATTCGAACTTTGCGGTGGGCGCGGCGCTGGAAGACGGCGCGGGCCGCCTTCACACCGGCTGCAAC
>JAUYBU010000602.1 GCA_030693045.1 Bryobacterales bacterium
ATATAAATACTATATCTAGATGTAAATACCCGCCCACCCCGGAAATTCCAGAAAACAGCCGCAAGTGGCGACTACAGAAGGAGTTACAAGTTCCGCAAGAGTTTCCAAATAACTCCAAAACGGGCCGTACCGGAATACCAGTTAAAATGGCACAGGATGCACGGGAGCGTGAAGGGCGCGATCCGCTGTCGGGCGTGGAGGGCGACAAAGCGCTCGACCAGGGGTCGGCATACCTCTCGGACACGTCGGGCCGGGTTCCCAAGCCCCGCACTTGTGCTTCGGCACCGATCCGCCCTCACCACCCCGTCCCGAGCACTTCTTCTCGTGGTGGTACGGGCTCACCAAGCCAGGTCAGCTCTTTCAGATCGCCGCTCGCGCCGGACGCCACCGCCGATGGTGCGGTCGCGTAGAATGCACGCCACGGGTTCTGGCAGGCCCACGGCGCGTCTCCCAGCCATCGGGTGACCTCCAACCCATCCCCCCGCTCGAACTGGAGCGCGTAGCGCGGCTTTTGGCGGCCGGCTTTTCCGTGCGGCCGGGCCGGCATTCTACGGGGACACCAGGAGTCTGGACTGCCGGAATCCCCAGGCGACCTCAGACGGAATCCGCTTCTCCTCTGTGAACGGAGTCCCGAGGGACAGGATCAGGTCGAGCCCACGATCGGCGACTCGGTGCCAGGACGATGCGTGCGGCCGCGCCGGCGCCAGCAGGCTCGTCCGCCAAGACGATCGGCCCATGACGCTCCCTCAGACGGCCGCCTGCTTGCAGATGTTGCGGGCGCATCTGTCGAACGTCATCAACGGGAAAGTCGCGGGCGTACCGCCACTTCGGTATGCTGCTATCGGCTGTCGTATTCTGGTCAAGCAGCCGCTACGCCTGGGCGCGCGGCGCGCCCCAATGTCGTTCTGGTCCTGTCGTACGATCGCAGTTAACTCCCACGGTTGGTGCCCGGCAGGGCCTTGGTGTCTATTTGGTGTCGGTCACAAATGGCAACGGATGAGAGAGATGATAACGCGTGAGAGAATTGAGCCGCCACGAAACTCCTTAGGGATGAGTGCTTTACGAGAAAGGCCCAGTTGCATCAACACGTTACGAAAGTTCCTAGATTCGACCCCCACCTTCGGCACCAAATTCCCTCAGCGCCTTTCGCGTCGCTTAGGGCATGTGCCGCCCACCCTCGGGTCGTGGTAACCTCAAGCCAATAAGTAGACGAGGACAAATGGCCGACCATCCAATGAATCGCCGTGATTTCGTTGCCGGCGCCGCGGCGGTTGCCGCCGGCGCGGCCGCTGGAGGGTTCAATCCCTCGGAAGCTCAGAGGACGAAAAAGGAAGCTCCTCCTTCGCGCCGGAGCATCCTGAATTTCAATGAGAACATGGACTACCGCAGGCTGGGCAAGACCGGCCTGATGGTTTCGGCGGTGTGCCTGGGCGGGCACTGGAAGCGCGTCGGCAGGATGATCGGCCAGCCCATCGATGCCACCGGCTACTCCAAGACCGACATGGAGAACCTGAAGATCCCGGAGTTTCAGAAGAACCGCCATGATGTCGTGAGCCGCTGCATCGAACTGGGCATCAACTACGTGGATGCCTGCACCGACCAGGAAGTCCTGGCCTACAGCCGGGCGCTGAAAGGCCGGCGCGACAAGATGTACATCGGCGCCTCCTGGTACAAGCGGGAACCACGCAACAAGGAATACCGCACGGTGCCGAAGCTGATGGAAGCGCTCGACGCCGGGCTTCAGGAGGCGGGTCTGGAGCATGTCGATCTCTGGCGCATCACGCTGCCCCAGGACGGTATGCCCGACCTGGGCGAACTGACGCGCATCGAAGAGGCGGCGTTCGGCGTGCTCGAGAAGGCCAAGAAGCAGGGCAAGGTGCGCTTCAGCGGCGTCTCCACGCACAACCGCCCGTGGTTGAAGTCGGTGATCGAGCAGTACCCGAACGAACTGCAGGTGGCGTGCACGCCCTACACCGCCGACAGCAAGGAACTGCCCACCGACAGCGTGTTCTCGGCCGTCCGGAAATTCAACGTGGGCGTGTTCGGCATCAAGCCGTTCGCCGACAACGCGCTGTTCAAGGGCGACGGCACGCCTAACAGTCCGTTCCGGGAAGAAGACGACAAGCGCGCGCGGCTGGCCCTGCGCTACATTCTGGGCAACCCCGCCATCACGGCGCCCATCGCCGGGCTGGTGACCATGGCCCAGGTGGACAACGCGGCCAAGGCCATCATGGAGCGCCGCAAGCTCGACCAGGCCGAAAAGGCGCATTTGGAAGAGGTTTCGAAGCACATGTGGGCCAACCTGCGGCCCAGCCACCAGTGGCTCCGAAACTGGGAGTATGTCTGACGGCATCACGCGCCGCGATGCCTCCAGGATGGTCGCCGTGGTCCCCCTGGCCGCACCCGCCATTGTGCGGGCGGCGCCGGAGCGGCTGGTCTTCGGGTTGATCGGCGCGGGCGCCTGGGGGCAGGTTCTGCTGGGACATGCGAACCGGATCGGGTCCGGGCATTGCGCGGCCATCTGCGACGTGGATGAAGCGAACCTGCGCAAGGCCGCCGGGTTGGCGCGGGACCAGCCGCAGCCTTACAGCGACTACCGGCAACTGCTCTCGCGCAAGGACATCCAGGCGGTCCTGGTAGCCACGCCGCACTACACCCACTTCCCGTTGACGCGCGACGCGCTATTGGCTGGCAAGCACGTGCAGTGCGAGCCGCCGCTGGCATTCAAAGTCGAGGAGATCCAGGCGCTGCGGGACACCGCGTCGCGCACCGGCCGGATCGTGCAAGTAGGCCTCCAGCGCCGCTACAGCCGGTTCTACCAGACCGCCAGGCAGATGGCGGCCAAGGGCTTCCTCGGGGACATCACGAACATTCAGGCGCAGTGGCACCGCGCGTCGGAACGCCCCCTGGAGCGCGGACGCTCCCGGGAGAGCAACTGGCGGTTCTACCGCGAATTCTCGGGCGGCCTGACGGCGGAACTGGGGTCGCACCAGATCGACGTAGCGTCCTGGATGTTCAACGACGCGCCGGAGTTCGTCACCGGCGTCGGCGCGCTGGACTGGAAAAAGGACGGCCGGGACGTGTATGACAACGTGGCGCTGATATTGCGTTATCCGGAAGGCCGGCAGATGACCTGGTCGGCCATCAGCACCAACAAGCACCTGCCGATATTCGGCGGCGCGCGGAGCGAAGCCGGCGAGATCGTGATGGGCACCGAGGGCACCATCGAGATCACCCTCGGAAACCAGGAGCAACGCGCCGTCGGCCTGTGGTTCTACGAACCGAACAAGGTCAAGGTGAGCACGGCGGAGGCGGCGAAGGAAATCGCGCGGGTGGCCGGCGCCACGGTGGCATCCACCCCCGGAGGAGGATTCCGCGGCCTGCCCATCCTGCTCGATCGCGATCAGATCACCGGCGACGAATCCTTCCTCCAGCGCGAGATGAAGTATGCGCGGCGCTGGCTCTACGCCAAAGGCATCATGGCGCCCGAGGAGGACCGGCATCCGGTGACGGCGGAACTGGAAAGCTTCTTCGAGTGCTGCCGCGAAGACAAGCGGCCCAAGGCGGATCTGGAAGCCGGGCTCGCCAATTCCGCCGCCGTGATTCTGGCCAACCGGGCCATGGACGAAGGCCGCCGCGTCCAGTTCGGCGAATTGGAGCGATCAACCGGAAAGCGGCCGTGAGCCTTCTCGGGTGATATCTCCTGGCAGGGCCGAGGGAGCCCGGATGCGGCGCGATTCGCCCCCCCACTTGTCCTGCCGGCCGCGGTAAACCCGTACAGTCTTGTCAGGTGCGCTTTCAGGATCCGGCTCTCCGCCGCGGGGCGCTCATTCCGCGGCGGGTTCGGCGGTCACCCAGGAGTCCAACACGGGCGTCATGGGCTTTCCGTTCGCCCAGCGCCCGCCGATCCGGCGACCCGTTCGGCGCGAACGATAAACCGGTTGGGCGCCGCGCCGACGAAGTAGAACGGATAACAGGTGACCAGGGTCAGGATCTCACTTGCGGTGGGATCCAATACCGAGACTTCCGTTGGCGCCACGATTCGCGTGGACACGACGCGGTAGCGGTACTCGCCGCCTAACGTGGTGAGCGTGATGATGTCGTTCTGGAGAATATCCCGCAAGGGCCGGAAGAACGTATCGCGGTGCCCGGCCAGACCCGAGTTGCCCGGTTGTCCCGGCAGCGGGGTGCCGAGAATATGGCCGGCGGCGCGCCGAAGGGTAGTCTTGTCGGTTCCTTCGGCGATAATTGCGGAGAGGCCGAGACGTGAGATTTCGATGCGGCCGATCAGACCGTCCGGCCCGACGATGGCCGGTGCGGCCTCAGGCGGAGCGCTAGCCTTGGTTTGCGGCTGACCTTTGTTCGCCGCTCGCTGTTCGCGCAGCAGGCGTTCGAGATTGCCGCTCTCCCGTTTCTGAAAAATCCAGGCGTCCACCAGAACGAACCCGACATAACCCAGCAACGAGACGGCGCACGCAAACAGTACACGCTGGGCCCACTTCAGAATCCCCTTCAGCGATCTCCCGGTAACCACCAGCCTCATTTGGCGCCCTGGTTCTTGCCCAGCCTCGGTTCACCGCCTGCCGCGGTATAGCCGGCGCGAGTGCGCACGGAGAGTGCGCTCTTCCCCGCTGCCCGGGCGACTACTCGAATGGCCCGATAGGCGCCGTTGCGCGCCGTGTTGGTGGAGACATACCCGATGGTGTATTGATTGCGAATGTCCCGGGCGATGCGCTCGCAAATGGCCACTACGTCGCTGAGCTCGCCGGGGAGAAAAGCTTCACCGCCGGTCGCGCGCGCCAGACGGTTAAGAACTCCCGGATTCCGGTCCGGATCGTCTGGGTCGAAAAGACCTATGGTGTAAATGACGGCGCCGGATCGATCCGCCGTAAGCATGACCTGGGCGAGGCTTTGCGCGCTCGCGTTGTCGCCGCCGTCGCTGATGACGATCAGCACTTTCTTATCCCGGTCGCCTGCCTGCAATTGCTCTAGCGCCTTGGCGATGGCGGCGTATAGAGCGGTCATGCCCGAGGCGGGTGCGTTGGCGATCGCGCGTTCGAGTTCGGCGGAACTATCGGTAAACCGGATCGCCTCGGGAAGGCTCAGCGTCACGTTCTCGTTGAAATTGACGACGAACATCTGGTCTTCCCGGTGGCTGAACTGCACAAAGGTCCGGGTCGCGGCAGCCACCTCCGCGAGTTTTGGCCGCATGGTTCCGCTGTGGTCGACAACCAGTCCCACGGTGACCGGAATATCTTCGTGCCGGAACAACCGGATGGTTTGCGGCACGCCGTCTTCGTAAACCTGAAAATCCTGTTCGCGCAGGTTGGAGGCAAAGCCACCTTGCCGGTTGGACACGGTAGCGTGCAACACCACCAGGGCGACATCCACCGAGATTCGGTAAGCTCCCGGGTCGTGAACGTCGCTCGCTGGCGCAACCTGAGGTCCGGCATCGCCCCCGAGAGCGATGAGCACAAGGACCGGCAAAGCCAGCGCCCTGGCAACGCCAGCCCCCCGGCTCCATGATCGTGTCCGTATCACAGTGACTCTCTATTCTGGCATTCCCAAGCGCGGGCCAGCTAGCTTCTTATCCGGAACAAGGCTCTCATGTTCTTCTCCCCCTGCGATTGCCCGTCAGCCTGCCTGGATCCGGCGGTACTCCGGCTGCCACATTGCATCCTGCACTTGTTGAACGATGTCGCCGAGTTCGGCGCCGGCCAAGCCCTCCGCCACCGCGGTCTCCGCCACCGCCACCGCCACCGTCACCGACACGCTGCGTAAGTCGTCGATATGCGGGAGCAGCGACGCGCCCGGCTGGCGCACCGCGACCAGGCTGGACACGGCACTGGCCGCGGCCACGAACATACCGGCACTGATCCTGCGGGCTCGGGAGACGATGGCGCCGAGGATCAGACCCGGGTACAGCATGGCATTATTCACCTGGCCGATGACGTAGGTCACTCCCCTATGAGTGACCGGGGCGAGCGGACTGCCGGTGGCGATCAGCGCCCGCCCGTCGGTCCAGGCGATCAGATCGGCCGGGGTGGCCTCGGCCCGCTGGGGTGGATTTGAAAGCGGGAAAATGATGGGCCGCACGGTATGCGCGGCCATTTCCCTCACGATCGCTTCCGTAAAGCTGCCCGCGGCCGTGGACGTGCCGATCAGCATAGTCGGCATCACCCGGCGCACCACCTCGGCCAGGCTTGGGCCGTTCCCGTTCCCATTCCCGTCGTGCTTCCAACTCTTGCCGTCGGCGGTTGGGCGGGCGTAAGTCACCTGATAGTCGCGCAGCCGGTCGGCCATATCGGCGATGAGCAATCCCTGCCGGTCCACGCACCAGATGCGCCTGGCCGCTTCGTCCTTGGACAAACCCTCGCGCACCATCGCATCGCGAATCTGGTCGGCGATTCCAATGCCCGCCGTACCCGCCCCAAAGATGACCACGCGCTGATTGCGCAACGGCGTTCCGCAGACCCGGACCGCGGAGATAGCCGCCGCCAGCGTGATCGCACCGGTGCCCTGCATATCGTCGTTGAAGGTGCAGATCCGGTCGCGGTACTTCTCGATGATGGGCCGCGCGTTGCCCGGCGCGAAGTCTTCCCACTGCAGCAGCGCGTTGGGAAACAGCTTGGTCGCGGCTTTGACGTAGGCGTCGATGAAGGCGTCGTAGCGCTCCCCGCGGATTCGGGCGTGCCGGTTCCCGATGTACATGGGATCGTCCAGCAGGCTTTCCCGGTTGGTGCCGACATCCAGCATCACCGGAATCACGCGCGCCGGGTCGATTCCGCCCGCCGCCGTGTAAATCGCCAGCTTGCCGATGGAAACCTCGATGCCGCCCACGCCCCAATCGCCGATTCCCAGGACTTGCTCGGCGTCGGTCGCCAGGATCAGGTCGATATCGCCGGGGCCGGCGCCGAGGCTGGCAAACGCCTCTTCGATCGATTCGGCATGGTCGATCGACAGGTACACGCCCCGCGGACGCCGGCACTCATGGTGGTACTGCTCCATCGCCATGCCGACGGTCAGATCGTTGACGATGGGGATCATTTCGCGCAGGTGCTCGGAGAACAGGCGGTAGAACAGCACCTCGTTGCGGTCGTGCAGAGCGGTCAGATAGACGTTCTTGCTCAATGCATCCGGCAGCCGCTGGTATTGGATGTAGGCGCGTTTGACCTGCGCCTCCAGCGTGCTGATGTCCGGCGGGAGCAGGCCCGTGAGGCCCAGAGCCTTCCGTTCCTCCGCCGTGAAAGCCGTCCCCTTGTTCAATATCGGCGAAGAGAGCACAGCCAAGCCGCGAGCCTTGGTGTGGCAGCAACCGTCCCCGTTCCGCCGATGCTTAGTCATCGGCGCCAGTAGCGGGATCACTCTCTGTCGCATGCTGCTACCTCTCTCTTCGATCCGTGCCCCTCGCGCGGCGCGCTAGGGGTGGCGCGCCGCGCGAGACAGATCACACGAACCTTCTATTCAAGGCGTCTTGCGGCCGCACGGACGGCGAAGGCCCCGCCCAGCGCCAGCAGTCCGAACAGCGCGATCATCGGCAACGGACTCGACGTAGCCGGGAGCGTCAGCCGGGCTACCTCCGTCCGCTCGGATGTCGCCTCCAGCTCCGCTGCCGGAGGTGGCGTGACCACCACCGCCAACTGCACCTCTTCTCCGGAGGGCTGGATGGCCATGATGGGCGCCCGCTTGAGTTCCATTACCACCGGTTCGTCCGCCGACCGGATGGGCGTGGCGACTTCCATGGGGATCTCGGCTGCCATGAAGAGCACCGGCGTGTTGGTCTCCTTAGCCAGTGCTACTGCGTGCGCCTTCGGATAGACGAACTCCTCACCCCAATTCCTGCCCGGGTAAAACCAGGCCCGCAGCGCTTCCGGCTGGCCGGCCGGTCTCTCCCTGAACGTGATCACCGTCTTGTCGGTCGCTTTGAGGCGATAGTTCGGAATGGCCAGGATGGTGGCGTACACCATGGTTTCGTCCTGGTTGAAGATCTGGACGATGTGGCGGTCCGACTGCGAGTCCAAAATCTTGAACACGTACGTGCCGGCCGGCAACACACCCCATCCCCTGAGGTGGACCCCTGGAATCTCCACAGGACCGCTAAACGTGATCACGGTCTTCCTGTTCCAGGCGTCCGCCCTTGCGGTTGGTGCGAGTATTGCTCCCATCAGCGCCATACAACACACCGTCGTTACTGTTTTGAACGGATTCATCTTCCTTCTCTCCCTTGGTCTGAATTTGTGGTTTGCCCTTCGCTTTTGGGTACGACGTCGTGTGGATCTGTGTCGGCAACTCCCACGCTTCAAGACAAAGGCACTCCGGGGGCCAACGGCGCCGAATCGCCGTTGGCCCCTATGTGACCGCGCCCGGCAGCCCCACGGAGCTCTGAGCGATAGGCGCGGAACTGACCGTGTGTAGTCATGTGACAACATATGGTCACCGCGCCTTTGGCGAGCACCCGGTCTCGGCTCCGTAACTGAGCCGCGCGCGTCAGCAAGCGGCAAAGGACAAGACGCTGGCGACCCGGCCCCCAGGTAGCGTCGGGCCTGTTTGGACCATCTCGTGCAAGAGACGATGGGCGGCCCGTACGGGCGAAAGGGATGGCCATGAAGATAGCGGATACCGAGATGGGCGGATTCCAGAAACTCCTGGAACGAAAAGAGGCCGATCTGGCTCAGGTATTGCGAAGGCGGGACGGCATCGCAATCGAGAGAAGCCCGGACCAGATGGATGAGATTCAGTACGCGTTGGACCGCGATCTGGCGGTTCGAAACGTCGATTTTGAATCCAACCTGCTGCGCCAGGTAAGAGACGCATTGCGACGAATTCGCGACGGCAGCTTTGGAACCTGTATTGAGTGCGACTGGGTGATCAGCCCAAAACGCCTCGCAGCCGTGCCCTGGGCGCCGCGCTGCATCCGGTGCCAGGACGCCGCCGATCGAGATCGGCGGGAGGGAACGGAATCTCTCGGCCTGGCTCTCGTTAATGCCGCCTGAGCCGGCGGTTCCGCGCCCGTCGATCGCCTCAGACGCACCACCCGCGATTGCGATGTCAAGGAGCGGGAACACGGTTCGGTAACTGCCAACGGCAAATGCCCGGTCCTATCGCTCATCAGTAAAAGAAGCGTCCCACGGTGATGAAGATCTTCTTCTCGCCGCGTTCGCCGAAACTACCCCCCAAGAAAACCACTCCGATGGGGGTTTGCCTGATCAGGCCCACCACGCCGTCGTTGAACGGCCGGGGCGGGTCGCCGGAGGTAAACGCGTTCCCGATTTCGTAGCCCAGCATGGCCCGGAAACCGCTCAGGAACGGCAACTTGTCCTTGGACAGCGACCGCATCAAGTACAACCCGTTGTAGTAATAGTGGTTTCCGATGATCTGGTTCCGCGCGAGAGCAGCCAGCCGGGTTGGTCCGCCGAGCGTGAACGGCGGGAAACCGAAGCCGGTGCTCACGGTGGTGCCGCCGCTCATTGTGTGCAGTAGCGAGTAAGACTCCCCAAGCTTTCTCGCATGCGCAATTCTGGACTCAAGAATCGGGAACTGCTTGCGCGCGCCCGGCCACCTGTTGACCCACTCACCATCGAAGGAAAAGTAGAGCCCGCTGTTCGGCACGATATGGTCCAACCCATCGTGTGTGAACCGCACTCGCGTGGCGCCCACCATGCCGCTGAGCGGCCTCAGGTCGGGAGTCCCACTTGTGACATAGGTGTGGAGCCTCGTCAGCTTGTAGCCCAGCCGCAGCTCCGAAGACCGGCCGGCGGCATAACCCAGGTCGAAGGTTCCGCCGGTTTCCCGGACCTTGTACGTGAACAGGGAGGTGTTTCCGTGGTCGTAGAAATCCTGGGACCGCTGGTAAAGGAACCAACTCGGCGCCGCGAAAAAGCGTGTCCTTCTCAGCCGGTAGTAGTATTCGGTCGCCACGCGGTTGTCGGTGCCGAGGCTGAAATCCGTACGCCATTCCGAGTTTCGAGCCAGAGCGCCCATGAACGTCAAACGTCCCGCGATACCGAGTTTCAGGCCCTCGGAGTTGGATCCGGAAATGAAGATCCCGGTGTTCAGGAACGGCGGGCCGTACGGTTTCTCGTGGACTCTGACCCGGATCCCCTCTTGCCCGTTCCTGTTTACAAATCCGTAGTCGGCGGATTCGTACCGGCCGAGGCCGGTGATCTCGGTGAGTGCCTCCTCGAATTTGAGGCGATCGGGAGGCTTAGCCAGTTCGCCGCTCAGCTCGTGTGCCGGAGGC
>JAUYBU010000140.1 GCA_030693045.1 Bryobacterales bacterium
TGTGCCCCTGTCCAACGCTTCAAGGGCGTCGTCACCGCCGCCCTCACATGGCTCGGGGTCAGGATGGATTCGCTACTCCTTTCCTGTATGACTCTTTCATTCACTACTTCACGCCGGTTTATCCCGACGCTATCCAGGCGAGATTCCCGCACCCGTGCGCTCACCTCCGCATCTAACAACCCATGTACGACAAGCAGGGGCCGATCGATCAACTGGTGCATCTTTACGTGGACGGCGGCATCACCCGCCGCGACCTGGTGCGGCGGGTAGCACGCAAGACCGGGGGTATCGCCGCCGCCATGGGCGTGCTGGCCGGCTACGAGGACTTGAAAGCGCAGCCAACACCTGTGCCGGCGAATCTGCGAGTGCCCGCCGACGCCGACGACATCGAGGCGAGAGACATCGAGTGGGGGGGCCAAGGCGGCAGGCTCTTCGGCCACCTGGCTATGCCGAAGGTGGCTCCGAACGTCTACCTGCCGGGAGTGCTCGTGGTCCACGAGAACCGCGGCTTGGTGGAGCACATCAAGGACGTCACCCGCCGCGCCGCGCGCGCCGGTTTTATCGCGCTCTCGGTCGACCTGCTCTCGCGGCAGGGCGGCGTGGGGCAGTTCCCCGAAGCCACGGCGCAGACGGCGGCCTACGGCCGCACGGTGCAATGGGAGCGCATGCAGGACCTGGTGGACGGGCTCGACTACCTGAAGTACCACCCCAACATCGTGTTTGACCGCATCGGAATCGTCGGGTTTTGCGCCGGCGGCCAGAACGTCTGGGATTTCATCGTCAACATCCCCGAGACCGCCGCGGCCGTGCCGTTCTATGGGGCGCCGCCGTCGGCGGACGACATCGCCAAGATCCGCACCCCGGTGCTGGGCATATACGCCGAGCTCGACCGATCGCTGACGCAGCGCATGCTGACCGCGGCCACAACGCTCAGCCAGCAGCAGAAGGTCCACGGCCTGATGATCCAGGAAGGCGTCCGCCACGCCTTCCACAACGACACCGGACCCGCCTACAACGCCGATGCGGCCACGGACGCTTGGGCGAGGGCGATGGCCTTCTTCAACAAGTACCTCCGCGCGCCGCGCGCCTGAGCGAGGGGCACGGCTTTTGTTTTGAACTGGTCAGCCAAGGCGGACTGTTTCCGAACCCTTTGAGCCGGGACTTGGGTGTCAGAAGCTCGGGCTTCTGGGACGGGCTCGATGTGTCGGATCGCGGCTCGATAATCCGCGCGCCATCAAAGCACCTTCCGCGGGATCACTGGGGTACTTCCGGAACACTCGCCCTGCGTTCGCCCATACCGTAACAACGCCGACGATGTTATAGACGGGAATCCTGGTTCAACTGTTGATCGCCATCAGCGTCATCAGTGCCGCCTCCAGCCCGCCCCGGCTGCTGGAAACGCGTTTCTGGTAGGCTGGAGGTTGCTCTCACAATGACCCGCCGACAGTGGCTCTCTCCGCCGTCGCTCACATCGCCCGGAGCCCGTGCGCGGCTTCGCGCCAGGAATCAGGACATGGCGACGTGGGGGGCCGAAACCATGCCGCGCGGCAAGCCCCCGGGGCCGCGGTTCCACTCGCATTTCGTGAAGGTAGCGCGAACGGCATCCACAATCGGAGGGGCCGCTGTCCTGGCGGCACTCCTTAGCGTGCCGTTCTGGGGTCAGAGCCGCGGGCAAGCCGTTCCGATTCACTTTTCGTACCGCCCAATTGCTTTCGTATTGAATAACTGCGAAACGGATATCAGGTACGCACCGGAGACCATGGCCGGCGGCGTGGCGGTGTTCGATCACAACAATGACGGCCGCCTGGATGTTTTTTTCACTAACGGAGCGGAGATGCCGCCGCTCAAGAAGACCTCGGCGAAATACTGGAATCGACTGTTCCGGAACAATGGGGACGGCACATTCACCGACGTAACGGAGATAGCGGGGCTCGCCGGCAGCGGCTACGACACGGGCGTTGCCGTGGGTGACTACAACAACGACGGATATGAGGACCTCTTTGTGGGAGGAGTTCACCACAGCGCCCTATATCGGAATAATGGCGACGGCACTTTCACGGATGTGACTGCGCAAGCCGGATTAGATAAGCCGGATACCGAGTATGGTCCGCTCTGGTCGGTCGGTGGGGTATGGCTGGATGTCAACAATGACGGCAATCTCGATCTCTTCGTGACCAACTACCTGGGTTGGGACCCGAACAAAGAGCCGAGCTGTCTTTATGACGGCAAGCGCGAATACTGCCACCCCAAGTACTACAAAAGCACGCCTGACCGGCTGTATCTTGGCGATGGAAAAGGTAAGTTCACGGATGTGTCCGCCTCTTCCGGAATACGCAAGCATCCCGGGAAGGGGATGGGTGCGGCGATGGCCGACTTCGACGCGGACGGCTGGATGGATATCTTCGTAACCAACGACAAGCTGGCCAATTTCCTCTTTCACAACTTGGGGCGTGGACGGTTCCGGGAGATCGCGCTCGAAGCGGGCGTCGCCTACCCGGGGGACGGGGGGGAAGTATCCGGAATGGGATCGGATTTTCGAGATATCGACAACGATGGCTACCCCGATATCGTGTTCGTCGCCCTGCCCAATGAGACCTTCCCGTTGTATCGGAATACGGGCAAGGGACACTTCGACGATGCAAGTACTCGAAGTCAACTCAACCGGCTCAGCCGCCCCATGGGTGGTTATAGCCCCGAGATTTACGATTTCGACAACGATGGCTGGAAGGACATCTTCGTTTCGAGGGGGCATGTCGAGTCGCTGAACATGGAGGGCCGCGACCAGGTCAATCAGCACAACACAGTCTTCCGCAATCTGGCGGATGGAACGTTCAGTGCGCTGACCGGGGAGGCTGGCTTCGCCACCCAGCCGGCGCGGAGGCACCGTGGGACTTGAATCCGGCGTGAAACCCTCGACTCCGCGTGGGTGCCAGCCGGGCGCTGTGCCTCTTCCGCGTGCCGGGAGGCCGTCAACACGGCATCCGGCGGCAGCCCATGACGCAGCGCGTGCTGCGATAAGGGCACTGGGTTTTGCAGCACTCAATGTATTCACGAGTTAAACCTGGGATTGCAGCGCTGCTGTGGCCCGAAGTAACACCTGCGGAATTTCCATGAATCCAGGGGAAAAGACCTTGGGCGGCTCTCGGATGTTGGGGGCCTCCACGTGGCACCATGGCGGGCTTGCAGCAGTCGGTGAAATTCGAGCACATGCTGGATATGGCCGAAGTGCTTGAGACCCGCATGATTACAGGCGATTTCGAAACTCGCGGCGATCTCGGCATTCTGAGCCTTACCTAACCCAAAGTGAGGTAAGGCTCAGACGACCAAAAGTAATACCGCGACCCGATAAATAGGGCGTCCGACGGATCCAAACGACCCCGGAATGCGCCGGATCCAAGTGGGAGCGCGGTCGGGGATCTCGACGGCGACGGCCGCCTGGACGTGGTCGTCAGCGCATTGGCCGAGCCGGCGGAAATCTGGCTGAACGACAGCCCCGTGAAGCATCACTGGCTGGAGCTGAAACTCGTGGGCACGACCAGCAATCGGGACGGAATCGGGGCGGCCATCAAGGTGACTTCGAAGCACCAGGTACAGTACAACCATATGACCACGGCGGCAGGCTATGCCTCGTCTAGCGCCGGCCCGGTGCACTTCGGCCTCGGTGCGGACGATATGGCAGGCCTGATTGAGATTCGTTGGCCCTCGGGCACCGTCCAACGCCTCACCGGAGTGAAATGCGATCGCGTGCTGGAAGTGAGGGAACCCGCTCATCCTAAAACTGCGGCAAGCGCCGCCGGCAAGGCGTCTAAGTAGTGACAGAGGTCCGGCCCGAGGCTCCACATTCCAGCCGCTGTCAGCGATCATCAAGAAACGTAGTCTTCTGAACATCAGCCGGGGGAGGGTGGCGGCATCATCGGCACGCAGTCGAACCGCGGCGCGATCCGCGCGCGGGTAACAGTGGAGTACCCAGGCAAGCGGCCGGCACAGGGCGTGACCAGCTAGGCCAATTACCTGTGTTGTGGCAACCGGCGGCTGCATTACGGGCTGGGAGTGGCGGAGACGGCGGATGTCAAAGTCGAGGCCAACCAACTGGTGGTAATCCGTGAAGGCGCGGAGACCGTGGAGCGCGCTCCGTGGCCGGGTCGCTGACGCGGCCTATTCGGGCACCGCGGGATCGGCCCGCTCCGGCTTGGGTCGAAGGCGCATCTCGTGGTAGGTCTTACTGAGCTTCTCCTTCATGTCCTTGAGCCTCTGAAACTCCGCGAGTTCGCGGCGGGAATCCTCCATGCGCCCCAAGCCGCGATACGCCATGGCCAGGCGGTAACGCACGACCTGATCGAATGGCTCCGTCTTGGCGGCCCGTTCGAGGATCGGCAGGGCCTTTTCCGGCTGGTTCATCGCGGACAGGGTTCTGGCCAGACCGAGGCTGGCATCCACATCCGTTGGCTGCAATCGGAGAGCGCGCGAGTAATATTCGGCGGCCGTCTTGAAGTCGGACGCGCGGAAGGCAAACTCACCAAGCTTGCACACGGAGTTGGCATCGTAGGGGTTGGCGGACAGGGCAGCCTGGTACTCTTTCAGAGCGCCATCCTCGTCTCGGGCCACAACCAGCATCTCCGCCAGCTCGAAATGGGCGCCGGGGAGCTGCGGCTCCAGCTTGAGGGCCTCGCGGTAGTGAGCGATCGCCCCGGCAGTGTCGCCCTGGCGTGCCAGCTCGTGGGCCTGAATCTGGTGCAAGCGCGCGGAGCCAGGCGCACTCATGGCGAGGCTCAGCACGGCCTCGTCGGTCAGGGTCGAGTAGATCCGGTATGCGGCGTACAAGATGTCAGGATCGGCGGGCTTCAACTGCCGAAGCATGCCTACCACGCGGACCGCCTTCTCGAACTCACCCGTCCCGTGGTAGAGCTCGATCAATTCCATCCCGGCCTCTATCTTGGGATTCTCTTCCTGGAGCCGGGGCAGGGCCTGCTCGAGATCGGTCTCGGCTCGTGCGATCTCGCCCATCCGCCTTTCGCACATACCCAGCAGGGCCTGGGTCCTCGCCAGGTCTGGCCGGAGCTTCAAAGCCGCGCGCAGGTGCGGGGCGGCCCGCGGGTAGTCACCGCGGAAGTAGAGCAGCACGCCCAGGTTATTCCGCGCATCCAGACTGTTAGGGTCCAGCGCCACGACCGCGCTGAGCTCGCGGACCGCTAGATCGGGCTGGTTCCTCTTCAGAAACTCGTTTGCCTGCCGGACGTGAGTCTCGATCTGCTCCTGCTTGCTGGGAGGAGTCTGGGCGAAGCAGGAAACCGCCAAGTAGACGCACAAGACTGCTTTGGAGCCCATAGCCACATCATGACATGAGACACGGCAAACCGCGCCCGGTCGCAGCCCGGTGGTTCTCACCGAACCACGACCGATCGCGAACGGCCAACGCTAGAACGACAGCCTGGCGCCGAGCTGGATGGTCCGGCCACTAACCGTAGCGCCAGTGATCTTGCCGACGTTGCCCGTGCTTCCGATGCTGGCGTTCGGGTTGCTGAAACTGGTGTGGTTGAGTATGTTGGTCGAGTCCAGCTTGAGTTGGAGCCTGCCGTTCTCGAGCTTGGGGATCATGAAGCTCTTAGCCATCGAGAAATCGACCTGCGACAGGCCCGGTCCAACCAGGATGTTCCTGCCTGCGTTCCCGAAGATACCATTCTGAGGCGCGGCGAATGCATCGTAGTTGAACCACTTGGCGATCGTCGGAGAAGCCAGAACCGGGTCACCGACGACATTGGGATAGCAGTTGCCCACCAGCGCGCCGCTATTGTTGGAACTCATGGTCGGCGTGTACGGCTGGCCGGATTGGTACTGCAGGATCCCGGAGAGTTGCCATCCGCCGGCAACCCAGTCGATCGGTCCGCCATGGTTGAGCAACTTCCGGCCCTTGCCGAAGGGGAACTGGTAGATCCCGTCGGCTTTGAACAGGTGGGTGCGGTCCAGGTTGGAACGCCCGTAGTTCACGCCCGGCAGGTAGGCATTCTGCCAATAGGCGGTGCCGGCGTTCGAGCTCCAGCCGGAGGAATCCTGCTCGCTCATCATCTTGGACCAGGTGTAGTTGGCGTCGAAGCTCACCCCGCGAGCGAACCGCTTCCTGACCGACAGTTGCGCCGAGTTGTAGTTGGAAACCGCGTTGTAGTATCCGCCGGAACTGCCAATGCCCGTGTATTGCGGATACGGCCGGAGGCTCTGCGCGAGGCTCGAGTTCGCCGCCGACAGGGGCATCTTGTCAACCGTAACCTGGTCGATATTGGTCGAGAACGGAAGGTTTATGACGTGATTGCCAACGTAGGCCACCTCCGTCACCAGGCCGCCGAATTTCCGCTGAACGCTGAGCGACCACTGGAAGTTCCGCGCGGCGGGAGTGTCGTAAGGGGTAGAAGCTCACGCTCTGGCCGTTGTAGCCGCCCGGATCCCTGGAAGCCTGCGCACAATTCAGGTTCGGGTTGGAATCCGAGAAGAGGAACTTGGGTGTGAGCTGTGTGCTGTCGGAAGTGCTGCAAACCAGAGCCGCCCCCAAGCCCGAGGCACCCGAGGCGTACCAATCCTGGCTCCAGGGCTGAGTAAAGATGCCGAAGCCCCCGCGCACCACCCAGTTCTGTCCGACGGTCCATGCCACGCCCAGCCGCGGCAGGATGATGTCCTTGATCGTCTTCTGGAGGGCGGGTCGCCCGTTATTCGGTGCGAACCACATTGCGCCCAGTGTGTTGGTCACGGGATTGGTGATCGTTGGGTCGAATGTCCCCATGTTGTTGTGCTTCTCACGCCAGCCACCCATGGTCTGGTAGCGCAGACCGAGGTTCAGAGTGAGGTTCGGGCGGACTTTGATGTCATCCTGGACGAACAACTGGTGCTGGGTCTGCCGGTTGCCCATGATGGGGCGGTTGCTCGAACTGTAGCTCTGCACCTGACCGAGCAGGTAGTCCGCATAGCCCACCCGCCTGCTCGCATTCGGGGCTTGGGCCGTATAGAATCCGCTGAAAGTAAAGTTGTCGCCCTGGATGTTGCCCCAGGGAGTGTCGTTGTCCTTGAACAGTAAAACCTCTCCACCGAAGTGAAGGATGTGCTTGCCTCGGATCCAGGTCACCACGTCGGACGGGTTGTAGGAGTTCTGGGCGTAACGGGCATTGTTGTTCGACGTATTCAGACCGGACGGCGAACCCTGAGTGCCGCTGATGGTAATGGCCGGGAACATGTCCGCCTTGGAATAGGTCCAGCCAAGCTTCGCCGGGTAGCCCATGCCCAGGTTGACCTGACGGTAATTGGAGTCCTCGCGATGGTAGCCGAGGCGCAACTCATTGATGAGCGCCGGCGTAATCGTCCACACGTCGGAAAGCTGAACCACGTAGGAGTCGACGTCTCCGTTGTAGCAGTTGAGAGGACACTGCGGATCGTCGGTGTAGTTGGGATTGTCCATTTGGTTGACCGACAGCGCCAGGCGGTTCGAATTCGAGATCTGGTAGTCGGCTCGCCCGAAGTACTTCTTGTAAGGGCTCTTGTTGTAGCGGGCGGCGTTCATGTTGTTTGTGTAACCCGCCAGGGTCGGCGTCGGGAAGTACTTCTGGGTCTCCAGCGCGAGCCTATCCATCCTGGCAGCCGGGATCAAGTTGCCGCCAAAAGGCTGGCGCGTGGTGCCCGACAGGGTGCCGGGGTCATAGATCACCGGAAAGTACGATGTGTCGGAGAAGTTCCCGGCCTTCATCTGAGCCGTGGGGAAGGCGTTGAATCCGAACGAGACGCTGTTGTTGATGATCTTCTCGAAGTTGAAGAAAAAGAACGCCTTGTTCTTGACCATGGGCCCCGCAACCGACCCGCCGAAGTTGTTGTACCTCTTGATGGGGATGCTGCTGGCGAAGAAGCTGCGCGCATTCAGTTTCTCATTCTGCGCGTACTCATAGGCGGACCCATGCCACTGATTCGATCCGCTCTTGCTGATCTGGTTAAACACCACGGCTCCCGTGCCGTACAGCGCGGAGAACGAAGAGGTGTTGATCTGCACCTCGGCGATGGCCTCGAAGGTGATGTAGTTCACGTTCGCGCTGTGCGGATTGATGTCCGCGATGCCATCGGCCAGGAAGTTGGCGTAGTATGGCATCGTGCCGTTCGCCGTGATGCCGCCGCCCGAACCAACAACGCCGGGCAGCGTCTTCGTCATGTTCGTCCAGTCCCGTCCGACGTTGGGCAATTCCGCAATGATGTCGGCGCTCAGACTGCTGGATTGCTCCGCGGTTTCCGTCTTCATCAAGGGGGCTTCCCCGATGACCTGCACGCTCTGCTGGGCGGTCCCCACGGTCAACTGCCCGTCGACCGTGAGCGGCGCGCCGACCCTCAGAGTGATGCCGTCACGCGTGAGGGTGTTGAATCCCTCCTTGGAAAACGTGACGCGGTATTTGCCCGGCAGGATGGAGACCGTATCGTAAAGGCCGGCGGAGTTAATGACGTATTCGTTCGAGACACCAGTGTCGAGGTTCAGGACGGTGACCTTGGCGCCCGGGATTATGGCGCCCGACGGGTCGGTGACGGTGCCGCGGATCGCGCCGGAATTGGTGCTTTGCGCGAAGGCCAAACTGGCCAGGCACAGGGCCGCAAGGCAGAGCGCGAGGATACGCACGGATCCGCGCGTCCCCGATCCCGCTTTTCGACGGCGTGCGGATCTTGCGGGTGTTTGCCCCAGGGCGTCGAGCGATGGATTGAAGCGAGGGCTCATAATCCGAACCTCCAGTTTGCGTGTACAGCGACTGGAGTATACTCTACTTCAGCCGCCTGCAAGCGTCAATCGATTTTTCAACTATTTTGAACCGGATCTTGCAGCGTGGGTAGAGATTGGCCGATTCGATGGAAGTGGCCGGCTTCACGGGACCATCCTCACGCTGCAATATCCGGTTCAAAATAGTTGAAGGTTCGATTGACACTTGCAGGCGGCCGAAGTAGACTCTGGAGCAGCCCCGGAGCAACGCGCGGATCGGCGAGACCGCCGTTTCGAAGTGCATCGCAGCCACCGAGAGGACTGGCAACCGGGCGAATGCCTCAGGCTCTCTGTCGGAGCAGAGGAGCAGATGCCACCATATCTGATTGCCTTGGTGCTGGCCGCCCTGACGCCGGCTGCGAAGGCCGCCAGCGCCCCGCGCGCGACCTCCGTTTTGAACCCCGGCTCTTTTCGGCACTACGTCGAGGAGTTCAACGCCAACGACGTCGAACGAAAGGTGAACCTCGTCGACAACCAGTCTGCCTGGCCATGGCTCCAGGAGAATATCCCGTTGTTCGAGTGTTCCGACAAAGACCTGGAGGAGATCTACTATTTCCGCTGGTGGACCTTCCGGAAACACATCAAGGGGTCCCCCGAGGGGTTCGTCGTCACCGAGTTTCTGCCGGACGTACCTTGGGCGGGCAAGCACAACACCATCAGTTGCTCCGCCGCGCACCATTTCCACGAAGGCCGGTGGCTGCGAGACCGGAAGTACCTGGACGACTACGCGCGCTTCTGGTTCCGCAAAGGGAGCAATCCGCGCCTTTACAGTTTTTGGGCGGCGGACGCCGTCCGGTCCCGGGCTCTCGTCACCCAGGACCAGCAACTGGCCATCGAACTCCTCCCCGACCTCGTCGAGAACTACCACGAATGGGAGAAGACGCACCAAGATCCCAACGGCCTGTTCTGGCAGATCGACGACCGGGACGGCATGGAGATTTCCATCGGCGGAAGCGGCTACCGTCCCACGATCAACAGCTACATGTACGGCGACGCGGTGGCGCTGGGCGATATCGCCAAGTGGGCCGGGAAGAACGACCTCTCGATGGAATTCCGAATGAAGGCAGCCGAGATCAGGGCACTGGTGGAGGACCGCCTTTGGGACGAGGCCACGGGCTTCTACAAGACGCTTCCCCGCGGGGAGAAGCAGTCTCTGGTCGACGTCCGCGAGCTGATCGGGTATGTGCCATGGTATTTCGACCTGCCCAACCCGGGCCGTGAGGTGGCGTGGAAGCAGGTCATCGATCCGCGGGGTTTCCACGCACCCTACGGCCCCACCACGGCGGAGCGGCGTCACCCGCGGTTCATGTTCGAGAACCCGCACGAGTGCCTTTGGAACGGGCCGTCCTGGCCGTTTGCCACGTCGCAGACCCTTACCGCGATGGCGAACCTGCTGAACCACTACCGGCAGAACTATGTCGGCAGGAAGGATTACCTGGAACTGCTGCGGACCTACACCCGTTCGCAGCACCTGAAACTGCCCGGCGGCAAGATCATCCCGTTCATCGACGAAGACCTCAATCCGGACACGAGGGAATGGATCGCCCGCAGCCTGCTCTACAAGTTCCCGGAAGCCGAGCAGGCGAAGAAAGGCGGAAAGGACCGCGGCCGGGACTACAACCACTCGACCTACAACGATCTCATTATCACTGGCCTGGTCGGGCTTCGCCCGCGCATGGACCACATGGTGGAGGTCAACCCGCTGGTCCCGGAGGGCGCCTTAGACTACTTTGCCCTGGACGGCGTCCGTTACCACGATTGGAACCTGACGATCCTCTGGGACCGCACCGGCAAGCGCTATGGCAGGGGCGCCGGTCTGCGTGTGTTGGCGGACGGCAAGGAGATCGGCTCGGCGCCCGGCCTGACTTGGCTGATGGCGAAACTGCCGGAGGCCAACGCCGGATGGCGCAAGTCCTAGCACAATCCGCTAATCGGGGGTGGAGGTCGCGGGACAGTCTTCGACATTGCGGTCCTGCACGAGGATGGCAAGTACCGCATGTGGGGCTCCTGGCGGCCCAAGAAGAGCCTGGCTCTGTTCGAGAGCGCCGATGGCGTCAAGTGGAGCGATCCGGTGGTCGTGTTCGGGCCCAATCCGGCGACCGACTGGGAGAACGACATCAACCGTCCCGCGGTGGTCAAGCGAGCTGACGGGTATCACCTCTGGTACACCGGACAGGCGCGCGGGCATTCGTGGATCGGATATGCTACCAGCCCGGACGGCAGGACCTGGAAGCGAATGAGCGACAAGCCTGTGCTGTCTCCCGAACTGCCCTGGGAGAAAGTCGCGCTGATGTGCCCGACGGTGATTTTGGACGAGAGTGCCAGGCTGTTCCGCATGTGGTATTCCGGCGGTGAGCAGTACGAGCCCGACGCGATCGGGTATGCGACCAGCCCGGACGGCTTGCGCTGGACCAAGCACACTTCAAACCCGGTATTCCGGCCGAACCCGTCCCATGTCTGGGAGCAGCGCAAGGTGGCGGGCGCCCAGGTATTCCGCCACGGCGATTGGTACTACATTTTCTACATCGGCTTCCGCGACGTCGATCATGCCCAGATCGGCGTCGCCCGTTCGCGCGATGGCATCACGAACTGGGAGCGTCATCCTGGCAACCCGGTCGTGCGTCCCGGGCAGGACGAATTCGACCAGGATGCCTGCTACAAACCCTTCACGCTCTTTGACGGAAAGCGCTGGATGCTGTGGTACAACGGGCGCCACGGCTGGCTGGAGCGAATCGCCCTGGCCATTCACGATGGTGAGGACCTGGGCTTTGGCAGATAGAGGGGTCTCGCGATCTGTCACCCTGAGGAGGTTGGGTCTTGACCGGAGCTCCGGCCAAGCGTGTACCAATCCGAGGAAAGGCGGTTGCGTGCCGTGGAGCATGGTTTGAGAAGCAAATCGGGCGGCTCTGCGCGGCGGGGGACGATGCGGAATGCCGCTGGTGCATTGGCGGCGAACGGAGCCCTCCCCGCTGCCCCGGCTGCCACAAACGCAGGCACTGTGAAGATCACGGAGATCAAGACCTTCGTGGTGGGCAACCCGTGGAAGAACTGGGTCTTCGTAAAACTCAACACGGACGCCGGCCTGGTCGGATGGGGAGAGGCCACCAGCGGACTGGAGACCAAAGCCCCCGAGGCGCAGGTCCATGAACTCGAGCGCTTCGTCATCGGGGAGAATCCCCTCCACCCGGAGCGGCTGTGGCAGAAGATGCACAAGGGCCTGTTCCTGGGCGCCAACGTCGCCATGAGCGGCATCGCCATCGCGTGCTGGGACATTCTGGCCAAGAGCCTCAACGCGCCGCTCTGGAAACTGCTGGGGGGCAAGCAGAACCCCTCGCTGCGGGTCTACGCCAACGGTTGGTACAAGGGGCCGAGGGAGCCGGGCGCGTTCGCGGAAGGGGCCGCCCAGGTCAAGTCCATGGGCTACACGGCGCTGAAGTTCGATCCCTTCGGAAGCGCCTACCGGTTCTTCGACGCCGGGGAGGAGAAGAAATCGCTGACCATCGTGGCGGCGGTCCGCAAGGCCGTGGGCGACGACGTGGACCTGCTCATTGAAGCGCACGACCGGTTCAGCGTCTCCACCGCCATTCGCGTCGGCCAACAGCTCGAAGAGTATCGCCCCATGTGGCTGGAGACTCCGGTGATGTCCACCGACATCTAGGCCACGCTGCAAGTGGCGCGGTCCATCAAAGTTCCGGTGGCCACGGGGGAACGCTTCAACCGCCTGGGCCAATTCCTGCAGTTGCTGGCCGGCCGCGCGGTGGATATCGTGCAGCCGGAAACGCTGAGCATCGGCGGCATCGGTGGAGCCCGCAAGGCCGCCGCCCTGGCCGAGGCCGCCGAAGCCTTCGTCGCGCTTCACCAGGCGCAAAGCCCGTACAACACGGCGATCAACGCGCATCTCCACGCCAGCATTCCGAATTTCCTGATCCAGGAGTGTTTCGACGACTTCCTGGAGCCGTGGGCCCGTGAGATCATGCGTGGCGTGCCCCGGGTCAAGGCCGGGTACCTGGAGCCGTCCGACGCCCCTGGAATCGGGGTGGAGTTCGATGAACGGGAAATGGCCAAGCACCCCTACGGGCCGAACAACTTCCTCAGGCTGTTCGAGAACGGCTGGGAGAAGCGCACCTCCGGCGCGCGGAAGTGACAGCGAGCCGCGTGACTCGAGAGTTTTGTTTGAGGAGAGAGAAAGGCCAATGAGAACGATCCCAAATGAGATTCGGCGCTCCAGCCGGCGAGGATTCTTCCAGAGTGTCGCGGGTGCGGCGGCGGCCTCCGGCGTGGCGGCGGGCGCGCGCTCGAAAGAGCCCTTTCGTGGCGTGTTCACGATTCCTTCCACGCCCTTCCGGCAGGACGGGGAGATCGACATCCCCAGTTTCCGCCGCCTCGTCGATTTCTGCGTCGCCTGCGGAGCGCACGGGCTGGTTTTCCCCGTGAATGCGAGCGAGTGGACGGCCCTGAGCGACGAGGAGCGGATCAAGCTCGACCAAGTGCTGGTGGAACACAACGCCGGCCGGCTGCCGGTGGTCATTGGCGTGAACGGCTCGACACCGGAAAACGCCGCCAGATTCGCGGCCCATGCCCGCGGCATCGGCGCCGACGCGGTCATCGCCATGCCTCCCCGAGACTTGTCTCCAACCGTCATTTTCAATTACTACCGGAAGATCTCCGAGGCCGGCCGGCTGCCGGTCTTCATCCAGGACCATGATGCCCCGGTGGGGACAAACATGCCCGCGGAATTGATGCTCAAACTTTGCCGCGAGATCGAACACGTCAAGTACGTCAAAGAGGAGACTTCCCCCAGCACGCTGAAGACGACGGCGATCCTCAAAGGCGACACCGGGGTTTGCCGGGGCGTTTTCGGCGGGGCCGGTGGGCGATACCTTATCGAAGAGCACCGGCGCGGCTCGAGCGGCCAGATGCCCGGCTGCCATGTGACCGACATCGTCGTGGCCCTGTGGAACGCTCTGGAAAAGGGCGACAAGGTGCGAGCCACGCACATCTACAAGGAGATGGCGCCTCTGTTCTTCTTCGAGACGCAACTGAGCGGATGTTACAAGGAAGTGCTCTACCGCCGGGGCGTCATCGCGTGTCCGCTGAAGCGCAACGGCGCCATGCCGATGGACGATGTCGCGTCACGCTATCTCGACGAGATCCTGAAGGACCTGGAACCTCTCATGACGTGGAAGAAGTGACCGACATTGGTGGAGGAGGTTGAGATGAAGCTTGTCCGTCTTTTGTGCGTTCTCTTATTCGGCTCCGTTGGGGTGTCGGCGCAGACGAAGATCCCGAATGTCAAGGAGCGCATCGCACTGAACTTCATGCGGCCGGATGCGAACCGGCCGGGTTACTATGACTTCGTGAATAACGGCCCGTGGCTGGTCGGGCAATTCAAGAAGATCGGCGTGAAGTGGAACCGCCTGGCGTTCTCCTGGGTGATCATCCAGCCCGAAGAGAAACGCTACGACTGGTCGGCGTACGACCGGATCGTGAACGCCTGCCAGAAGGACGGCATCGAGATCCTGGCCACGCTCGGCGGGCACTTCGACCGGCCGCCCGTGCCGGCTTGGGCGGGCTCGACGCTGGCTGAGGTTGTGGAGAAGAACCCGGCGTCCATAGCAGCGTTCATTCGTGCCTGGGCGCAACGGTACAAGGGTAAGATCCACTACTACGAGATCCTGAACGAGCCGAGCGGTCACCACAAGGAGCTGTCGGTGAAGGCCTACGTCGAAGGGATTCTCAAGCCGGCGTACCGCATCATCAAGTCCGTGGACCCGCGGGCCCAGGTGTTGCCGTGCTCCTATCGCCACCTGCCGCCGGTGGGCAACCGGGAGGAGTTCTGGGATCTGGCGCGCGGCTACTGTGACATCCACAACCTGCACGTGTATTCTGACTGGGAGCGCTTCCGCACGGACACGACGGCGGAGAAGGAAGAGGGCACCATTCGTGCGTTCCGCGCCGAGATGGAGAAACACGGCGAAGGGAGCAAGAACTTCTGGATGACCGAGATCGGCTGGTGGGGAAGCGGAAGTATGAGAGCCATGGCCAAGCCCGCGGAAGACGACCCTGAGATGCGGGGCAAGTTCAAGCCGTTCTACACGGGCCGGGAGTATCTCGACCATCCCGTGGTGGCGCGGGAGGACGGGCGGCGCGCGGTTTGGATGAAGGACATGTTCCCGCGGATACTTGCGATCCCGGGTTGCGAGAAGGTTTTCCTGTGGGTCTCGATGGACGAGTTCGAGGGCGGCTGGAAATCGGATGCGCTTTACGGGGCCGCGACCGAAGGACAGAAGGTGGGACAGGTGGACCTGTGGGGCGTCATAGCCGGCGACCGCGGGTGGCGCAAGTCGGCTTACGTAATGCAGGAGATGCTGAGGCTGGGCTTCGCTCGATAACCGGCCGCGGAACACAATGCGCTAAGACACCGGGGAGAAGCCAGCGGCGGTCAGATGGACGTCGCCGGCCTCACAGGACCATCATCAGACCATCGGCCGGCACGCTGCAATATCCGGTTCAAGATGATTGAAAAATCAACGCTGATGATTGTCTTGACTTTGCATCGAACGGCGAATAGAATACGTTTGCGATTGTGGCACGACAGCCGCCGCAAATATCGTTCCAAGAGAGGAAAGGAGGACGCCAGATGCGAGAACTTCGCGTGACCGCACTGTCGATTCTGCTTACATCGGCTATCGGGCTTGGCAGCGCCCAGGAGAACCGGCAGCGGCTCTGGACGGCGCCGGTGAGCGCGAACAGGGTGCCGCACTTCGAGACGGTCGATGGCCGGAAAGTGTACTTCGTGGACGGCCTGCCGTTTACGGCTCTATACAGCCGCGCATTACCATGGAGACATCAGGCGATCCAAAAACACCGTAAACATGGCCATTTGGCGATGCTTAGATGTCCCTTGAATTATGCGCGGCTGTATAGCTGTGGAGACTCACTGGGATCAGATCGTTTACGGGCGCTACCACGAGACCATGGGCGCCTACGACTACACCTATCCCGCCGCCGAAGCGATGCATCTGAACGCTCTTAAAGTGCCGGTGAGGTGGTCCCAGGTCGAGCCCGAGGAAGGCGTTTACGATTTCTCATACGTCGATCATGCCAAGCGGATGGCAGAGCGGCACCACCTCAAGCTGATTCTGAACTGGTTTGGGCACTACGCCAGCGGGCAGGGCACCGCGTATCGCAACTTCACGGGGGAAGTCTTCGCTCCGATGTACATCATCAAGGACGAGAAGAGATTCCCGCGAGCCGTGGATGCCGATGGCAAGCCACACCCGGATGCGCTTTCCTACGATTATCCGGCCGTCATCGAGAAGGAAGTCGCGGCATTCCGGGCGTTCATGGAACACATTCGGAAAGTGGATGGGGACACGCACACGGTGGTGGCGGTTCAAATCGAGAATGAGATCGCGGTGTTCGGGTCGGACCGCCGGAACCCGAAGATGTGGCGCGACCATTCGCCCGCGGCGGAGCGGCGCTTCAAGGAGAAAGGCTTCAACGACGATCTCAAATACACGGCCTGGGACTACGCCGCCAACTGGCTCCGGCCGATCACGGATGCAGGCGCGAAGGAGTATCCCATTCCGTTCTTCGTGAACTTCGTGGGCGGGAAGCTGGCGGACTGGATGAACGGGGGCGCGCCGGGCGAGGACGTGGCCACCTATCTGGAAAACTGTCCCGCGATCGCCTTCGCCGGTCTCAACAATTACGTGAGATCTCCCGCGGACTATTCCGCCGACGACTTCCGTATGACGTTCAACAGTTACAGAGTGGGACGGAACCTGCCTGCCCTGACGGAAACCAACAGCGGCGCCTCCGCCGTGGCGCCGCGCAGCCTTTTCCTCTCGGTGGGAGAGTATGGCTCCCCGGTGTTCGCTCCCTGGTCGCTGATCGCGTCCTACCCCGAACGGACCGAGCCCTATGTGCTGCGGGACGGGACTCTGGCCAACGGCGCCTTTGCCCTGAGCGACGCGTACTTGTGCCTGCGCCAGGCAATGCCCTTGATCAGCTACTTTGGCGGCTCGGAACGGGCGAAAGTGTTCCTCTCCGATCTTCCCGGCACGCGTTTCTCGAAGACCCACGTTATGCGCGGTATCCAGGTCTCAGTCTCGGGGAGTGGCGACGGCCAGGCCATCGTAGTGCGGCCGAACGATAACGAGGTCGTCATCGCTGGTTACCACTGTTCCGCCACTCTGAAGACGGATCGGATGGTGTGGCCCGCGCTGGAGCGGATGCGCGTTGCAAGGGGGATGTGGGTCGCGGGCGAATGGCGGGAAGAGGGTGACGCCGTCAAGACGGTCGACCTGGGTACGGGGCGGCTCAAGATCCTGTTGAACGAACCGCAGGTAGTCCGCGTGTATTGGTAACAAAGCCGGAGGTGAAATATGATTCGTACCGTTTGCCGCGCTCTGATCCCGCTCGCAATCCTGAGTTCGGGTCTTCATGCGGGGGCGAAAGACATCCTCCTCACCGTGGATTCACAGTAGAGGGCCACGCGCCGCATGTGAATCGCCAGGCTGGAAGCGCGAGTCGCGAGCGAGGTCCCGAAGAGGCAATTCCTGGCATGTGGCGGACTGCTAACCAGCGGCGGCCCGCTCCAGGCTGTTCTCGTCCAGGTCGATTGACGGTTTTTGGCTGCGTTTACGGCAAGTGATATGGGGGCGAACTCTGAGACGGCTCCCGAGAAAGAGAGGACTCACCATGAGACTGGGAATCGTTTTTGTTTTCATCGGTTGCGCCGCCGTACTGCTGGCGCAAGCGCCGCCGCCTGTGATCCTGGAGGTCGACATCGAGAACTACGTTTTCTACTACCTCGATGTTGTTGATCCGGCCAAGCTGGCGACTTCCGCCGCCCCGGTATTGGCCGCTCCTGGCCGTGTCTTTCGGTGGCAAGTCTCCATCGCCGATGTCACGGCGGTAAACGGCAGGCCGGCCAAGGGGTTGTATGCGGGCCGGTCGATGCCGCTACAGTCGACCACCAGACCAACTCCGGGGCAGGCGATCGCGGACATCGGAAGTTTCGGTTTGAACGACGCGCACCTGGTGATCCTGCAGCCAGACGGAACCGAGATCGGAAGTCTCTTCGGGCTTGGGGTTGGCGGAACGACGGCGCCGCCCGGCGCTCCGAAAGGCGCGGCAGTTCACAACATGGCAGTAGCCGGTGGGACCGGCGCGTTCCTGGGCGCGCGCGGCCAGTGGGCGTACAAACAGGCTCTCGGTGGGACAACTCGCTCCGTCTCCATGGTCGAAGACCCCTCGAACCGGCGGGTCCACGGTGGCAGCCACCGCCGCGACATCATTCACCTGATACCGGCGAGTTGGCCGGAAGTGACGAACCTGGCAACTGGCCCGGCCATCTATCACGCCGAGGACTTCTCGCTGGTTGGCAGCCAGAAGCCTGCGCGGGCGGGCGAGCAATTGATCATCAGCGTGTCGGGTCTCGGGCCGACGCGCCCCGGCAGCGATATTGGAAAGCCGTTTCCGCCTTACGGCGATGGTACGAAGTACGAAGTCAGCTCACCGGTGGAGGTTACGGTGAACGGCCAGCAAGCGCGAGTGGTGAACAAAATCGGCTGGCCGGAAGCGACAAATATGTATCGAGTCGATTTCGTGGTTCCCGACGGGACGGCCCCCGGCATGGCGAGCATCGGGGTGTCCGTCGCCTGGATCAATGGACCGGAAGTGAAGATACCCGTGCGATAACCGGCCGGGCCGGCGTCACCGCAGATCCTCGACCACCCAGACGTTGCTCTCGATTCCGTTTTCTCCAAACGCGAGGTAGCGGCCGTCGGGAGATGGAACCGGGTTCAGCGTGTGGAACAGCCCCTTGTGCAGCAGCGTCACTTCGCCATCCAGCGATATGCGCAGCAGCGGCGCATCTTTCGAAGCCCAGGCAGTCGCGAACACAGCTTTTCCGTCCGCCGCCCAGGCCACGCACTGCAAACTGCCCCAGCCATCCACTGAAATGTCGCGCGGGGGCCGCCCGGCCAGGGACAGAAGCCGGATGCGGCCGCTCCAACCTAGCGCGATCCACTGTCCGTTGGGGGATAAGTCCCAAGATTCCGGAAGCGGGGCGCCGATCCTGGCCAATTCACCCTTTCTGCCCTCGACCGGGTCGAATACCGTGAAGATCGCCTGGTTTTGAATCTTCTCGCTCAACACGCAGAGGGACCGGGGCGCGGAGGGACAGCGGAAACGGGGGTGATCCAACAGAGTCGTGCCGGGGGTAAGTGCCCGCTGCGGTCCTGGGGCGACCGCCGGTCCTGAATCCACCTCACTGCGCCCGGCTGTAGGCCTGATCCCAGTCGTAACCGAGCCGCCTCACCAGATCCTGAAACCTCGGATCCGCACGAACCGCGCCGTGGTTCCGCGGCGAAGGCACCACACTGAGGAAGGCCACGTGGTTGACACGCTGCCGATATCCCTCTTCCAGACCTTGGAAGTAGCAATCCAGATCGCCCAGCCCCAGGCAGACATAGGCAAGCGCTTGGGGCGTCACGTATCTCTCTCTCGACATCCGTTTGAGCCGGGCCAGAATCCGCCGGGCTTCCGCGCGCCGCCCAGACTCCGCGTAGACCATGCCCAAAGCGCCCAGGAACGCGGGGTTGTTCTCCGACTGGACAGCCGCTTTCTCCAGGACCTCTATCGCTTCCTGAAACCGCCCCATCTCGGAGAGGCAGCCCCCAAGCTGCCACATTGCCCATGGGTAATTCGGGTCGGTGGCCAGTACTTTACGAAATTGAGCGATCGCTTCCTCGGTGCGGCCGGCGAGCGAGCGAATCCAGCCAACTTGAGTTTGAGTAATGGGGGATAAGGGATCCAAGTCGCGGGCGCGCTCCACCTCCGCGATAGCCTCGTCGAAGCGGCGCCGGATCACCAGGGAGGCGGCGTGCCAGACGCGGGCCGAGGCGTAGCTCGGATTCAAGTCCAGCGCCCGGCCCAACTCCAGTTCCGCCGCGGCCCAGTCCCAGTTGTACAGCTTCGCGAAGCCGAGCGCGGCGTGAGCCTCCGCGTTCTGATCGTCGATCTCGATAGCCTTCTTCGCGGTGGCGATGGCCAGCCCGCGATTCTCGCCCGGCGGGCGTCCCACCGCGACCGTGGCGAACTGGTTGTAACAGTCGGCAAGCCCGGCGTAAGCGGCGGCATAAGCCGGATCGGCATCGATCGCCGCCTTGAAGCAGGTCACCGCGCGCTGGATGTCCGGGTCGGTTCTCTTGGCCCAGTAGTGCCGGGCGCGCAGGTAATTCTCGAACGCCTCGCGACTGGCCGTGCCGTCCTTCACCAGGCGAGTCTCGTCACCGGGCGACAGCCGAAGCCGGACCTCGCGCGCCACGGCCCGGGCCACCTCGCTTCGTAGTTCGCGGGTGGCGCGAAAATCCACCTCGAAACTCTCCACCCAGATGGGCTCATCCGAGCCTGCCCGGCTCAGGTGCAGCCGCACTTCAGGGCGCGGCCCGGAGACGATGACGGAACCTCCGATAACCACATCGACGCCGAGTTCGCGGGCAATGTCCGACGCGCGTTTCTTTGTTTCCTTGTACTCGATCGCCGACGAGCGAGAGATCACCCGCAACCCTCTCAACCTCGCCAGGTCCGCGGCAATGGCATCGCCGATTCCCTCAGCCAGGAGATCCCGATCGGGACCGCCCGAGAGATTCCGCAATGGCAGCACCGCCACGCGCCGGATTGGCGTTTCGCCAGTCTGCCGCGTGTCTGGCGTTGTGGCCGACTTGGGCGCACTCAACCATCCGGACCTGGTTCCGATCACCGTGACGACAAGGGCGAGCAGCAGGACACCCGCCGCGGCAAGCGACCACCGGGCAACAAACGACCGAGCTGGCTGCAATCGCTCCAGGTCGGCGCGGAGTTCCGGCGCACTCTGGTACCGCACCGCCCGGTCCTTCTCAAGGGCCTTCAGGATGATCCGTTCCAGCTTTACGGGGATGGCGGGATTCCGCTGCCGCGGCGGCACAGGCTTGCCGGCGAGGATCGCCTCGACCGTGAGCGCCGGCGTGTCTCCCTCGAAAGGCCGCGTCCCGGTCGTGATGTGATACAGCACCACGCCCAAGGAGAACAGGTCGCTCCTGGCGTCCACGTCGTCGCCGCGCGCCTGCTCCGGCGACATGTAGCTGGCCGTGCCCATGGCCCGCCCGAGAATCGTGATCGTGGATTCGGACGCCGAAGCCGGGGCCGCCAACGGCGCTTCCGGCGCCGGTTGGGGCTCGGAGCGCAGTTTCGCCAGCCCGAAATCGAGGATCTTCACCGCCCCGCGTGAGGTAATGAAAATGTTGGCTGGTTTGATGTCCCGGTGTACGATGCCCTTGGCGTGGGCCGCCTCCAATGCCTCGCAGACTTGCGACACAACCGAGAGCGCCTCGCCCGCCGCCAGTGCGCCCGCCGCCAGCCGGTGTTTGAGCGATTGGCCCTCGATCCGTTCCATCACCAGGAAAGGCTGCCCCGCATGTTCCCCGACATCGTAGAGCGTGCAGATGTTGGGATGGTTCAGCGACGAGATGGCCCGCGCCTCCCGCCGGAACCTCTCCAGCGCATCCGCGGTATCCACGTAATGCGCGGGCAGAAACTTCAGGGCTACATCGCGGTCCAGACGCGTGTCCCGGGCCTGGTACACCTCGCCCATGCCGCCGCGCCCGATCAGGGCCACAATGCGATACGGGCCCACCGCCAGGCCCTCCGGGAATCGCGGCGGCTCGCCGCCGATCCCGGCGTCGTCCATATCCAGCGCCGGGGCGGGCATGAACTGCTCGAGGCGTCCTTCGTAAGCCAGCAGCGATTCCACCTCCCGGCGCAGCCTGTCGTCGCCGGCACAGGCTTGCTCCAGGAACGCGGCCCGCCGGCCGGGCTCGAGCGTCAAGGCCCGCTCGAGGAGTTCCTCAACCTGCGCCATTCCGCCTGCGTCATGCGAAGCCGCCTTGTCCATCTGCCGCATCAGCCACATTCTTGCCAGTCGCCAGTCCCGCGTCACGCTGTCGGGCGAGATCTTCAGCACCTCGGCCGTCTCCTCGACGGTCAACCCTCCGAAGAAGCGCAGTTCGATCACCCGGCCCTTGCGCGGATCCATCCTGGCCAGCTCCCGCAGTGCATCGTCAATCGCGACCAGATTCGAAATGCGTTCCTCGGAGACGGCCATAGCTTCCTCCAGCGGGACGTGGGGCGCGCCGCCGCCGCGTTTGGCGGCCTGCCGGGCGCGCGCATGGTCCACCAGAATGCCACGCATGATCTCCGCGCACAGAGCGAAAAAGTGAGCCCGCCCCTGCCAGTCCACCTTCCTGCCGCCCAACAGCCGAACGTAGGCTTCCTGCACCAGCGAGGTGGTCGTCAGGGTGGAATCCGGAGTCCCGATTCTCCCCAGCCGCTGTTTCGCAATGCGCCGCAAATCGGGCTCGATTAACGGAACAAGCTGATCGAGCGCGCCCCGATCGCCTTGACGCCAGTCCTGGAGCAACCCCGTGATGTCCCCGTGCAATCCCTCTTCCATGACCGATTGGAAGCAATTATATCCGAGAAAACTTCGCGCGGTTACGGATTTCGGTTCCGTTTTCCGGTAATCAGAGTAGAGGACCACGCGCAGACGATAAATTCCCTCCGCCAGCCGGTCGAATCGAAGCTGCGTCGTGCGTCCCGGATTCCCGGCTGGACAAGGCCGGACAAGAGGCCCGGAAAGGAGAAACAACATGCAGAAGAGTTCGTCCGACAGACACGGAAGAGGGTGGCGGCGGATCGGGTTCGTGGGGCTTGGCCTGGTGCTGGCACTCGCCCCCGGGGCTTTCGCCGGACGCTACGACTTCACCACGATCGATTACCCCGGCGCCGTGTCCACGATTATGACGTCGATCAACGATGCAGGAGACATGGTAGGGCGGTATGTTGCGCCTGACCGGAAAACGCGAGGGTTCGTGCTGAAGAATGGTGAGTTTACGATCGTCGAACTTCCGGAGGCTGCGATGACCGTGGTTACGGCCATAACGAAAACCGGAGACATCGGCGGCTACTACACGGAAGCCAGTGGACTGGAGCACGGATTCATCCTCAGCGGGGGCCGCTTCACCACGATTCCCGACTACCCGGGATTCGAAATGACGCGAGCCCTCGGGCTCAATGCAAAGGGCGAGATGGTAGGGATGATTTACAACCGGGCCGGCGATACCCGGTACCGTGGCTTTGTCTGGAGTGGCGGACAATTCATCATGATCGATTACCCCGAGTCCAACCTGATGACTTGCCTGTTCAAAATCAACGACGAGAGCGACGCCGCCGGGCACTGGCAGGATACCACTGGAATAATCCACGGTCTCCTGTGGAGCAAGGGCAAGCTGACCTCATTTGACGTTCCCGGAGCGTCGCAGACGATGATCGACGTCGGCAAGATCATTCCGGCCGGAGATATCGCCGGGCCCTACCGCGATCTGCGCGGGAAGACTAAGGGCTTCCTGTTGAGCAAAGGCGCAGTTACGCGGCTGGACATGCCCGGAGCCCAGCAGACATTCGTCAGGGATATGAACAATCTCGGCAACCTTGTGGGCAACTACATAGATGCCGGTGGCGTCAGCCACGGTCTCCTGATGAGGCCCGCGCCCGCGGTACCGCAAGTACTCACGGTGGACGACGACGGCGCAGACTGCCCCGGCGCCCTGCGCACCATCCAGGAAGCCGTCGAGCGCGCCCCCGCCGGCGCCACCATTCTGGTCTGCCCCGGCACCTACCGGCACACCGTCCAGATCAAAGGCCATTCCAAAGACGGTCTGAAACTCATCGCCGCCGCCCAGTCCGGCGAAGTCGTCCTCGAAGGCGACTACACCGAACCGAACGGTTTCCTCCTGGAGGACGTCGACAACGTCCTGCTCCGCGGTTTCACCGTGAAGGACTTCGGCAATAAGCCCACCACCGCCGAGCAGTGGGGCGCCGGCAACAACATCCTTCTCCGAAACGCCCACCACAACACCATCGAGGACAACACCGTGGTGGACGGCGACATGGTGGGCATTCAACTCGCCGATTCCGGCAACAACACGGTCCGGAACAACTCCGCGTATGTGACCAATCCGGAACTGGCCAACTGCGGCATTCACGTCGGGGGGCGGAACTCGAAGTACAACTTCATCGGCCAGAATCTCATTCAGGGCAACCAGATGGCGGGGATTATGATCTCGGGTGCGGGTGCGGACAACATCGTGACCGGCAACACGGTGCTAAGCAACGGCCGCTACGGCATAACCAATCAGGATTCGGAAGCAACGCGGATCGAAGGCAACCGCGTCAGTTACAGCCGCGGTGTCTGGGGGAAGACTCCGTTTGGCCAGCAACCGGGGATCGGCATCGACGTCCAGAACTCGAACAAGGTGACCGTGTTCGACAACCGCGCGCGCAACAACAGCGGCGTCGATCTGAACTGGGACGGCAAGGGCGAGAACAAGCTCGACGCGAACGCATGCGACAAGTCCACTCCCGCGGGCGCCTGCGCCAGGTGATGACGTCCGGGGTGTCACTCAAGGCGGGACGCGAGGAAATGGACTACGGCCGCGCTATTGGCTCGGAGACCGCCGGCTTGACGTACCCGGCCCCGCCAGGTGCGGCACTGCCGCCGGGATGGCGAACGGCGTTCCGGACCGCGGTTTCCGGCGCTTCATCGGCCTCAGTGATATGGTGGCCGCAAACGGCAAACCGGAGAGAGATCGAGTCCGTCGCCTAGTCCTGACTCAACCATGGCGGTGGCCCCAAACGGGGTGACGCCCGGCATGACAACACTCTAACTGACCGCCGCCTGGATTACCGGGTCGGAGGTCAAGATCCCGGTGCGCTGATGGTCAACGATGCTCTTGAGAGCCACATTGAGGATAGCGGCGCTCCACCGGAATCGCCGGTGGGTACCGCGGTGGTCAAATTCGAGCAGGGCGAGATGAGGCTTGACCTCCGCCCGCGCGGAGAGGACTTGGTCTGGGTCCACGGCGCGGAACAATTCGGCAACCAGTTCGCCACGGTGGAAGTCGCACTACAGTTTCTGAAAGACTTTTGCGAACTCTACAACCACGCGCTGGATATGGGGTGCAATCACTCAAACCTGGAGCAACCGCAGGGAGAGCTTCAGTCAAGGCGCGCGTCGGAAGGTTTTGAGACCTCCAGCGTTTTGACCGCCCAGGGAGGTTCTGACGTCAGTCTGACAATAACAACATGTCCCGGCGAGTCCGGTAGCCGTTTCCGGCGCCGTCCGCGAACGTTTAGGCAGAAGGAGAAACCTAAATGATCAAACAGAAGCTAATGGCGACGGCGGCGCTGGGGCTGATGTTCGCGGCGGCGGCGCAGGCGCAATTCAGAATCAAGCTTCCCAAGCGGGTCACTGACCTGGCCACGGGGAAGGTGCAGAGCGTGCCGAAGGGCCAGGCGGGGCAGATGCTGCCGCCTAACACGAATCAGGCGCCGGGCGGCAAAATGGCCATGGCGCTGCAGTTTGCGCAAATCGGCCTGCGGACCTGCCTGGCTGCCTCCGGGCACGGTGCGCCGCTGGCGCCAATGCGCGCGGTGGCCATCGGAGCCGGCGCGGCGGAGATGGATGGCGGCGGTTTCGGCGCCGGGACGCCGGACTTGGCGCGAGGCGCCATCGTCAGCTATCTCAGCGGCCAGCAGTCGGGCACGACGGAAGCGCCCAAGGCGGAAGACAACCCGCTCGGGTTCGACCTGCACGCGCTCGCGCTGGGCGAGCACAAAGTGGAAGCGGTGACGCTGGACGGCAAGCGGTAACGGCCGCCGGACAGGTGCCGATCCCACAAGAAGGAGGGACAAGAAAATGCTGCAACGATGGTCAGACTTTTGCCGGGTGATGACGCTGGCCGGACTGATCGGCGCTGGATCCATGCTGCCGGCCCTGCCGCCTGGCATGCGGTTCGGGAACCTGCAATGCCGGCCGCCGCAGGGCTGGCGGATGGCCGAACAGAATGGGTCGCTCACCTTCATCGCGCCGGACTCGTCCCGCGGCCAGGAAGCCGCCATCGTGTTGGCGCCGGGCCGGCCCTTCGCAGGGGACTTCCGGGCCGAGTTCGACAAGTGGGTGCGCCTGATCAGCTCACGCGACATGGCGCCCGGTTACGGCGAGGTGCAGCAACACGGCGGCGCCGGCTACGACATCCTGACGCAAGCGGTGGTGGTGGGTCCGGACCCCGCCCACCGGGGCATCCGGCTGTTCGTGGCGGCCAACCCCGGCGGCCGCTTCGAACTGATTTTGGCCATGGCATCCTCGGAAAGCTTGTTCCGCAAATACCAGGCCGAGTTCACGAAATTCCTGGAAAGCGTGGAGTACGATGAGGCGCCCGCGGCGCCCGTCATCGAAGCCACACCGCCGGCCGTCCGGCCAGCCGCGGCCGCG
>JAUYBU010000236.1 GCA_030693045.1 Bryobacterales bacterium
CTTGCGACGCTGCGCTTCGAGGGCCTCCGACGGAGCAGAGCCAACGGCCTCGCGCCGCCGCTTGGGGCCCTCCCACCACTCGAGGAAATAATGGCCGGGTCGAGAATCCCAGACGTAGCGTTGGCCGGCGCGATTCAGGCTCACGAACCGCCAGATGCCGGGCGCGGTCCGGATTTTCTTCACGATGCGGACGGACTTTTGAGCTTTCATAGGGCGACGCTTGGTGTCTATATTCTGAATTCGCCAGACACCAAGAGCATAGCTCATCTGTTAAGTCATTGCAATCAAATGAATAAATGATCGGATGGTGCCGAAGGTGGGGGTCGAACCCACATGCCCATTGAAGGGCGCGGGATTTTGAGTCCCGTGCGTCTGCCAGTTCCGCCACTTCGGCTAATTGCGGGGCTGATTCGATCCTAGCAAAGACGCCGCCCTGTCCGCACTGCGGGGGCCGGCGCTCAAATCATGCCCAGCGGCACGTCGCGGGTGGGTGCGGGGAAGGCGCGGTCGATCGCCGCGAGGTCCTCGGGCGTAAGTTCCCATCCGGCGCCGCCGGAGTTTTCGCGCGTGTGCCCGGCGCGCGAGGACTTCGGGATGAGGAACACGTGCGGATGGCGCGCCAGGAAGTTCAGCGCGACCTGCCGCGGCGTCCGGTTGTGGCGCGCGCCGGCTTCTCCCAGCACGCGCCCGCCCTTGCAGTCCGGGGCCGGGAAAGCGCCATGACCGAAGGGACTGTAGGCCACAACGGCGATCTCCTCCCGGCGGCAATACTCCAGCAGGCGGCGCTCGATGCCGCGGTCGCCCAGGTGGTACAGCACCTGGTTCGAGGCCAGGCGATGACGCCGCAGGGACTGCTGCGCCTCCTGGACGGCGGGCGTGTCGAAGTTGCTCACGCCGATGAAACGGATCTCGCCGGCATCCGCCAGTTCCTCCATCGCGCGCATGGTCTCGCCCAGCGGATAATGGCTGCGCCAGTGCAGCAGGTACAGATCCAGATAATTGGTGTCGAGCCGCCGCAGGCTCTGCTGGCAGGCGTGCAGCGTGCCGCGGTAGGAAGCGTTCGAGGGCAGCACCTTGCTGACCAGAAAAACGCTTTCGCGGCGGCCGCGGATGGCGTCGCCCACCAGTTGTTCGGCACGGCCTCCGCCGTACATCTCGGCCGTGTCGATGTGCGTCATACCCAGTTCGATCCCCGCCTGCAGGGCCTCGATGGCGTTTCGCTCGGCCTCGGGATTGCCTTCGATCATCCAGGTGCCCTGGCCGATGACCGGAACTTGAACATTGGTCCAACCGAATTCGCGCGTGATCATCGACCCAGCATTGTTGCACGTTTCGCACCTCCGCGTGCGAGACTATCTTCGTATGCCCTGGATCCTGAACTCATCCCTAACCCGGCGGCGCTTGCTCTGGAGCGCGGCCGCGGCGATCACCGCGCGCGCCGCCGCTCCCGCGGAAACCCGCTGGGCGCTGGTTTCCGACATTCACGTTCCCGCCGACCCGGAAAACACCTATCGCGGGTTCAAGCCTTTCGAGAACTTCAAAGCGGTGGTGCCGCAAATCGTGAAGGCGAATCCCGACGGCGTGGTCATTTCGGGCGATCTGGCCCGGCTGGAAGGATTGCCCGGCGACTACCAGGCGCTGCGCGCGCTGCTGGCGCCGCTGGTGGAGAAGACTCCGGTGGCGCTGGCGCTGGGCAACCACGACGACCGGAAGAACTTCCTGGCCGCTTTCGGCGAACTGCTGAAAGACCGCCGGCAGCCGGCCGCGGGCAGGCAGGTTCTGGTTGTCGAGAAGCCGCCCGTGCGCTGGGTGGTTCTCGACTCGAGCATTCAGGTCAGCTACGGCGCGGGTCTGCTGGGCAAGGCGCAGCGCGCGTGGCTGGAGACGTACCTGGCGGCGGCGGATTCCACTCCCACGCTGCTGGTGGTCCACCACCCACCCGACGACGCCGACGGCAACTTGCACGATTCGGACCGCCTGCTGCGCATGGTCGCGCCGCACCGGCAGGTGAAGGCGATCGTTTACGGCCACTCGCACGTCTACCGTTACTCGGTCGAGCAGGGTATTCACCTGGTCAACCTCCCCGCCACCGGCTACAACTTCAGCGATCGCGAGCCGGTGGGCTGGGTCGAAGCGCGATTCACGCCCTCGGGAGGCGAGTTCACTTTGCGCGCGCTGGCCGGCAACCGGGAACAAGACGGCAAAGCGGTGCGGCTGGAGTGGCGGGGGTGAGCCGCTAAGTCAGGGAATAACCGTTCCAGGCGGCAAGTACCGCTTGCTAACGCGCGCGGCTCAGCAACAAGGTTCCGAGCCGCGACCGTGAGGGAGCGGACACACCCTAGAACACCCGGCTGAGAACCTGGTTCGCCGTGAACGCCCCCACCCAGGCCAGCGCGCCCATGTAGCCGAACTGCACCGCGGGCCACTTCCAACCGCCGGTTTCGCGGCGCACCACCGCGATGGTGGAAGTACACTGCATGGCGAAAGCGAAGAAGACCAGCAGCGCTACGGCGCCGGCGGGAGTGAGGTCGTGCCGCAGCGCCGCCTGGAGTCCGGCCGACTCCGCTTCCCCCTCGATGCCGTAGATGGTTCCCAGCGTGCCGACGATGACTTCGCGCGCCGCCAGCGACGAGACCAACCCGACGCCGATCTTCCAGTTGAAACCCAGTGGCCGGATCAACGGCTCGACCGCGCGGCCCATGACGCCCACCAGGCTATGTTCAATTCTCGGGGCGCGGCCATCGTGCAGCGGAAGGTGCGCCAGCGCCCACACCACCACGGCGACGCCCAGAATCACGGTTCCGGCGCGCCGCAGAAAGACCTTCGCGCGGTCCAGCAGCCGCAGCCCGAGCCCCCGCCAGGTCGGCCATCGGTAAGAAGGCATCTCGAGCACGAATGCCGATGGGCCGCTCTTCAGAACCGACGATTTGAGCACCCGCGCGGTCCCGAACGCAGCCAGGAACCCGAGCACATACAAGCCCAGCAGCGCCGCCGCGCGCGAGCCCAGAAACGGTCCGGCCACCGGGCGCTCCGGAAGGAACGCCGCGATGATCAGCGTGTAAACCGGCAGGCGCGCCGAGCAGGTCATGAACGGCGCGATGAGAATGGTGGCGATGCGATCGCGCCGGTTCTCGATGGTGCGCGTGGCCAGGATCGCCGGCACTGCGCAGGCGTAGGCCGAAAGCAGCGGAATAAACGACTTGCCCTGGAGCCCCACCCGCGCCATGGTGCGATCCGCTATCAGCGCCGCGCGCGCCAGGTAGCCCGAGTCTTCCAGGATTCCGATGAACAGGAACAGCAGCAGGATTTGCGGCAGGAAGACCAGCACCGAGCCGACGCCGTTCCACACTCCGTCGATCACCAGCGATTTCCACACACCGGCAGGCATGCGCGCGCCCAGCCAGCCGCCGGAGGCCGTGATCAGGGTTTCAACGCCTTCCATTAGCGGCCGCGCACCGCTGAAGATGGTTTGGAACACCGCCACCACTACCACCGCGAAGATCAGCGGCCCCCACACCGGGTGCAGGAAGACCCGGTCCAGACGCCGGGTCCACAGGGGCGGGGCGGGCGGCTGGTAACCGGCGTGCCGGCCCACCCGGGTAGCCCATTGTCGGCAGCGCGGGACATCCTGCAGGACGGGCAACTCCAGCGGCGCCGGCGCCGATACCCGGCTCAGCAGAAACTGGATTACGGTTTCGACCCCTTCGCCTTTGGCCGCGCTGATGAGCGCCACCGGCGCTCCCAGTTGCCTGGCCAGCGCCGCCGTGTCGACGTCGCCGCCGCGCGCGCGCAGATCGTCGGCCAGGTTCAGAATCACCAGCGTCGGCAGGCCCAGGCTCAGAATCGGCGCCGCCAGCACCAGGTGACGGCCCAGATTGGTCGAGTCCAGAACCAGCAGCACGGCGTCGGGCCGTGGTACGCCCGCCATTGTGCCCGCCAGGACGTTCCGCGTCACCTGTTCGTCTTCCGAGCGCGCCCGGAGGCTATAGACGCCGGGCAGATCGATGAGATCGACTTCCCGGTCCGGGGAGAGTTGGGCCGTGCCCAGGTGCTGCTCGACGGTGACGCCAGGGAAGTTGGCCACCTTCTGGCGCAATCCGGTGAGACGGTTGAACAGGGTGGTCTTGCCGGAATTCGGCGGGCCGACAATGGCCACCGTTCTCGGCGCGCCGCTCATACCGCGGCGGGCGGGCGCACACGCAACCGGGCGGCGGTGTCCCGGCGCAACGCTATTTCGCTTCCGTCCACCCGAAAAACGCGCGGATCTCCGCCCGGCGCGCTGCGCGCCGCCGTGATCACATGGCCCGGCAGAAAGCCAAGTTCCATCAACCGGCGGGCAAATTCCTCGGGCAGGTCCAGGCGCTCCAGCACCGCGTGCTCCCCTTCGGCGAGTTCAATCAAGGGGAAACCAGTCTCGCTGTTGACAATCACTTGCATCTCAGTTCCCAGTATGAGGTGCTGGGGCTCGCTTGTCAACCGGCGACATACAAGCGATTTGCAGTTGTTCGGACCCGCTAGCCGGGTCCCCGCCCGCCGTGCTACAATCACTCGCGTGTCCGATCCGGAGCCCCAGCAGAGTTATTCGCGGGACCAGGTGCGCCGGACTTTCAAGCTTTCCCGCCGCCAACTGGCGAGCTGGGAGAAACAGGGACTGCTTCCGGCCGCCGAAACGTACGGGTTCTCCGACCTGGTCGCGCTGCGGACCCTTATCCGCCTTCGCGAGCGGCGCGTTCCCCCCGCGCGTATCCGCCAGGTAGTCCGCAGCCTGCGCGTTCGTCTGGGCGAGAGCGCCGACCCGCTTCGCGACCTGAAGATCTTCGTCGACGGACGCCGGATCGCGGTGCAAATCGATGGCGGGCGAATGGAACCGCTGTCCGGCCAACTACTGCTCGACTTCGACCAGGAAGAGATCAACCGGCTGCTGACCTTCCCCCGCCGGGACCAGGAGCAGAGGGAGCGGCACGCGGCCGAGAAGCGGCGCATCGAGGCCGAGCACTGGTTCCAGGAAGGGCTGGACCTGGAACACGGCGGAGCCCCGGCGGAACGCATCGTCGAGGCCTACCAGCACGCCATCGAACTTGACCCGAACAGCGCCGGAGCCCACGTCAATCTCGGCACCGTGTACTTTAACCTCCGCCAGTTGCAGAAAGCCGAGCAGTGTTACCGCCAGGCCGTCGAGGCGGACTCCAGTTATGCGCTGGCGCACTTCAATCTGGGGAATCTTTTCGACGAACGCAACGACCGCGAGCGCGCCCTGTTTCACTACCGCGCCGCGCTCAAGATCAGCCCCGGCTATGCCGACGCCCACTACAACCTGGCCTTGCTCTACCAGACCGGCGGCGAGGTGATGAGCGCCGTCCGCCACTGGAAAGCGTACCTGAAGCTCGACCCGGGCGGCTCCTGGGCCGTCATCGCCCGCCGCGAACTCGACAAACTCCGCCGCGCGCTGCTGCGCACGTCGTAATTGGTAGCCTTCGGACGGTGGGAAAATGGGGAATGAGTACCCCGAGCCAATTGCAAAATTCGCCGAACGACCGCTTGCTGACGCGCGCGGCTCAGTAACCTGTTGCGAATCGGTGGCGCGCTTCCGAGCCGCGACCGTACCGTTGGGCGCAGCTCTGGCCGGAGGTGTGCAAAGAACTCTGCCCGGCCCCGGTAGCGTTGAGCGTGGGCGATCTCCACGTCGAGAATTTCGGGACCTGGCGGGACGCGGAAGGGCGGCTGATCTGGGGCGTCAACGATTTCGACGAAGCCTGGCGTCTGCCCTACACCAACGACCTGGTCCGTCTGGCGGCAAGCGCTTTGGTCGCTGCGTCGGGAAGCGGGCGCAATATTCGCCCCACGGACGCCACCGGGGCGATAATCGAGGGCTATCGCGATTCGCTGGCCCAGGGAGGCGAGCCGGTGGTGCTCGCCGAGCGCCATCTCGGATTGCGCCGCATCGCGATTGCCAGGCTCCACGATCCGGGCGACTACTGGCGAAGAATCGACCGGCTGCCCGCGTTCAAAGACCCGTTGCCCAAGGGCGCGGAAGAGGCCCTGGCGCGCCTGATGCCCGAGCGCGGCCTGGCCTGCCGGATCGTGCGCCGGGTTGCGGGTTTGGGCGGCCTGGGGCGTGAACGGTTCACCGCGGTCGCCGAATGGCGCGGCGGCAAGATTGCGCGGGAAGCCAAGGCGCTGGCGCCGTCGGCTTGCGCGTGGGCGGCCAACAAGCGCACGGCGCGAATCCCGTACCGGGAGATCCTCGCCGCCGCGGTGCTCAGGGACCTGGAGTCACGGCCCGGCCACTGGCTTCACGATGCCGCCGGGCGAATGACGGAAGCGATCGCCGCCAGCTGGAACCAGTGGCGGAAGGGCTGACGGGGGATCACCCCCGCCATAGGAGCCAGTCGTCGGGACCGGTGGGGCCCCACTCCACCGAAGAAAGTTCCGGCGGCTCTTCTTTCCTTACCTCGCGAAAGTAGTGCTGGGCCATGACCATGGCGTGTTCCTTGGCCTTGGCTTCTCCGAACTGCCGGGATCCATGAATCGTGACCCCGGGGCCGTAAAGAATCACCTTCCATTCGTCGAATTCGGAAACGGCGACAAGCGTGAGGGTATGGTACTGGGCTCTAACGCCCGAAAGTGATCGGAACACGGACGCCTCCTCTAACTGCCATCCAATAACGCCGGCTTCAAGTCCTGCCAGCCGTAATCATACACCCGTCCGCCCTCTCGCGGACAGACCTTTTAGTCCGAAATTTTGATCGTCCCCGCCCGGACCAGCCATTCGACCGATTCCTGGACGGCTTCCAGGGACCGATAGCGCGGCTGGAAGCCGAGCAGCCGCCGGGCCTTGGCGATGCTCGAATTCGGCGAGTGGGCGATGTGATCCCAGGTGGCGGCCGCCTCTTCCGGCGAGACGGTCTGTTTCCACCGATCCCAGGGAAGGAACTGGAGCCGGGCCTCACGGCCGAACCAGGCGGCCATCGATTCGGCGTAGCCGCGCAGCGTCAGCGCCGCCGGCGAAACGACGTGAAAGCTCTCGCCCACGCTCGCGCCCCAATTGGCCATGGCCCGCTCGAAGGCCTGCGCCACGTCGTCGGCGTGCACGTGGTGAACGGTTTCCAGGCCCAGGTTCGGGAGCGCGACTTCGACGCCGCGCGCCAGGTCTTGGAAGACGCGCGGGTTGAAATGACCCGCCGGATTGAGCGGTGGCCAGCCGGGGCCGACGATATGCCCGGGATGCAGCAGGGTCGCCGGAAAACGATTTGCGCGCGCCTCGCCCAACAGGTACTCTTCGATCACGGCCTTCTGGAGACCGTATTCGCCGAACGGGCGGCGCGGTTGCTCCTCCGTCGTTGGGACCTCGACGCTGGGCCCGTGGATCCAGATGGTGCCGCAATGCAGAAAATGCCGGACGCGGCCGCGGAGCGCCTCGACCAGGTGCCGCGCGCTGGCGAGACTGAAACAGATCATGTCGATGACAGCGTCCGGCTCGAGCGCGGCAATCCGTTCGCCGAATGTGCCCGCGGCCTCTTCGGCTCCGCGGTCGAGCGTGACATGCCGAACCCGCGCCCACGCCGCGTGGGGCTGGTAGGGCTGGCGCCGGGCGCGGCTGACGCAAGCGACGTCGTGGCCGGCGGCGACCAGGCGCGGGACCAGGAAAGTGCCGACGTGCCCCGTGCCTCCGATGATGACAACCCGCATGGCGGTTCCTCCACGCGCATCTTACCAGAGTCCATATGGAATGCCTAAGTCTCAGCGAGCCCGTGGGGGCACACGCACCCGGCTCAAGCGATTGTCTCCCTGAAACCAGCCCGGAGTGTTCCCCGGCTTCTTCACACGTCCCGCGGCATTGCGGCCGGATGAAGATCTCAGGTGGAAACTGCTTCGTGCTTTTGGTATAACACTAACACGCACACTGCGTAAGGAGTTGGATCATGCTTCAGTTCAAGAACGCCTTCGTTTGGGTGTTTTCCCTGGTTCTGGCGCTCGCCGGCTGCTTGGTGCCGCCGGCGGCGTTGGGGCAGGCGACCAGCGGGACCATTTCCGGAACCGTCACGGATCAGAGCGGCGCCAGCGTTCTCGGCGCGGCCGTTTCGGTCCGAAACCTCGACACCAACGTAACGCGAACGGCGGCCACCGGGGCGGATGGCCGCTATAACTTCCCCGGTTTGCCGGTGGGCCGGTATGAAGTGATCATCGAGGTCAAGGGGTTCGCCAAGCACGTCCGCGGACCGATCAACCTGGTGCTGAACCAGGAGGCGGTGGTGAACGTCGAACTGAAACCGGCGTCGGTGCAGGAAACCATCGTGGTGACCGACGACGCCCCGATGCTCAGCACCTCTTCGGCCGAGGTCGGCGTGCGCTTCGACGAACGGCGGCTGGCGGACCTGCCCATCGCCGCGTTCGCCGGCGGCGGCTTCCGTGACGTCTTTGCCGCGGTGCTTTCGGCGCCCGGCGTCAGCCAGCTCAACAGCGGGAACAGCCAGTTTGCATCCGGCACCGCCTTCTCGGCAAACGGCATGCGTACGCGCGGCAACAACTTCATGATCGACGGACAGGACTCCAACGATCCGAGCGTCTCCGGGCGTACTCAGTGGGTCAACAACCCCGACATCGTGAAGGAAGTGCGGCTCATCACCAACCAGTTCCTGGCCGAGTACGGCCGGTCGGCCGGTTCGGTGGTCAACGCCATCACCAAGAGCGGCACCAATGCGTTGCATGGCTCGGCCTTCGAGTTCTACAACGGCAACCATTTGAACTCGCTGAGCAATCTCAACAAGGCGGCCGGCAACAAGGAAGCGCCGTTCCTGATCGAGCACCAGTTCGGCGGAACCGCCGGCGGCCGGATCATCAAGGACAAGACCTTCTTCTTCGGCTCGCTTCAGCGCTGGACGCAGCGCCAGCTCGGCTCGGGCTACACCATACGGGGCGTGCCGACCGATCAGGGCAAACAGATGCTCCAGCAGTTGGCCGGCAGCCGGCCGCAAGTGGCGGCGCTGCTGAAGTTCATGCCCGCGGCGCAGGCGCCCATCGGGGCCAACGCCCGCTTGACCGTCGGAGGGCAGACCGTGCAGGTTCCGCTGGGTTCGCTCACCAGCTCCACGGCCGCCTTCAGCAACAACTATCAATGGTCCGGGCGCATCGACCACCAGTTGACCGACAAGCACAGCCTGGGCGGGCGCTTTATGTTTAACAACAATTTCTCGGGCGGCGGCGGGCAAGCGACACCTCCCGGCCTCACCACACAGGTGCCTTCGCGCCAGCAGGCGCTCTCGGTCTGGCTGACCAGCACTCTGTCGGCGCGGACGCTCAACGAAGTCCGCCTGTCCTACCAGCGGCTCGGATCGACCACCACCGCTTCGGATCCGGCCTCGGAGACCATCCCGTCGATCGAGATCCCCGAACTGGGACTGACCGGGTTCAACGCCGCCGCCGACCGCACGGCCATCGGTCTCGCCGTGAACCTGCCGCAATTCCGCTTCAACAACACGTACCAGATCCAGGAGACCTTCACCCATACGCGGGGAGCGCACAGCTTGAAGTTCGGAATGGATCTGCGCCGCGTCCAGGTCAAGAGCCTGTTTGTTCCGCAGATCCGCGGGCGGCTGGTTTATGACACGCTCCAGACGCTGGTGGACGACGTGGCCTCGGTGGCCAACGTCAACAAGCCGCTGCCCGGCGGCGAGCTGCTCGCCTACTACCTCTGGGACGACTACTATTTCTTCGCCCAGGACACCTGGCGGATCGGCAAGAGTCTCACCCTCAACTACGGCCTCCGCTATGAAACGCCGGGCAACTCGTTCCGGAGCCTGTACAACCTGAACGACCGGATCGTGGCCTCCAGCAACAACCAACCCGTCTTCAAGCTCACGCCGCGCCCCGGCCGCGACGTCAACAACTTCCAGCCGCGCATCGGCTTCAGTTGGAACCCGCGGACGAGCAAAGACGGACTGCTCGGCCGGCTCACCGGCGGCGATCGCCTGGTGTTCCGCGGCGGCTACTCGCGCACCAACGACTATGGGTTCATCAACATCAACCTGAATATCTTCAGCTCCTTCCCGTTCGTGCTGGCCACCGGCGCCAGCAACTTGCAAAACGCCTGGACGGCCATGCCGAACCTGTTTCCGGACCTGAGAGATCCGGCCGCGCTGAACCTGCTCACCCGGACGATTGTGGGGGGCGACTTCCGGGCCCCGATCGCCGAGCAGTTCGCCTTCGAGACGCAGCGGGAACTGGGGGCTTCCTCCGTGTTCCGCGTGGGCTATGTGGGAACCAAGGGCTCGGCGCTGTTCCAGACCATTGACGGGAATCCGCGCGCCCAGTGCTCGCCGATCCCGACCAACGCCGCCGGCACCGTTACCGGGTGCTCCCGCGTGGACACCGCGGCGGGCATCGTCCGCCTGCGCGCCAACGCCGCCTCGTCCGTCTATCATTCCCTTCAGGTGAGTTTCGACAAGCGCTTCTCCCACGGGTTCATCGCCGGCGCCCATTACACCTGGAGCGCGTTCATCGACAACGCCTCGGAGATCTTCAATCCGTCCGCGCGCGGCGAAGTAGCCGTGTCCCAGGATTCGTTCAACCGCAGCGCCGACCGCGGGCGTTCGACCTATGACCGGCCGCACCGCTTCGCGACCAACTTTGTTTACGAGATTCCCGGCGGCAAGCTGAACCATGCGGCGGCCAAGCGCGTGATTGGAGGCTGGCAGGTCGGCGCCTTCGTCACGCTGCAAAGCGGTTCTCCCTTTAGCCCGCTGAATGGAAGCGATCCCACCCTGGCACTCGGCGGCATCGACGGCCTGGTGGGAAGCGCCATCCGGCCCAACCTGAATACGACCCTGGATGTGTCGAGTATGTCGGTTGAGGAGTTGCTGGCCGCCGGCGGGCGCTCGCTGTTCAGCACGCTGCCCACCTGCCAGCGCATCACCGGAACCAACACCTGTACACCCGTCCAGCGCTTCGGCAACATCGGCAGGAACATTCTCCGCAGCGACGGCATCGCGCAAATCGACCTGAGCCTGATGAAAGCCACCAAGATCACCGAAAGGCACCAGCTTCAGTTCCGCGCCGACTTTTTCAACTTCGGCAACACGCGCAACTTCGGCATCCCCGAAGCCCGCGTCAGCAACGCCGGCTTCGCCAACCAATGGGGCACCGACGGCGGCAACCGCCGCATCTTCATGTCGCTGAAGTACGTGTTTTAGCGCCAATACCGCTCGCAAAGGTGGGACAGGCCTCCTGCGCCTGTCCCTCCGATATGCCGAACGAGACAGGCCAGGAGGCCTGTCCCACTATCCTTGCCCTGTACACTCGATCCGCATCTGGGCCCAGACGATCCTCAACGATGCACTCTGATCTCAACGGTTCTATCATCGAACCATGAGCACAAGGAACCTTGGCCGATTGCAGAAAGTCGACCTTCGCGAGGCGTGGTCATCGGAATCGACCGATTTCACGCCGTGGCTGGCGCAGGAGGAGAATCTGAAGCTGCTTGGTGAAACCATTGGCGTCGAGCTGGAACTCGAATCGCAGGAGAAGGATGTAGGGCCGTTCCGCGCGGACATCCTGTGCAAGGACACCGCCACCGACGATTGGGTGCTGATCGAAAACCAACTGGAGCGCACCGATCATTCCCATCTCGGGCAACTCCTCACGTATGCTGCTGGCCTGGACGCCGTCACCATCGTCTGGATCGCCGAGCGCTTTACCGAAGAGCATCGGGCGGCATTGGATTGGCTGAACGAGAGGACAGACGAGAAGATCAATGTCTTCGGCCTGGAAATCGAATTGTGGCGCATCGGAGAGTCACCCATCGCCCCCAAGTTCAACATCATCAGCCAGCCGAACGATTGGTCGCGCACAGTCCAAAGGGCCGCGGCGGGAGGCGGCGAGGTTTCGAATCACAGACAGTTGCAGCTTCAATTCTGGACCGCGTTCAGGGAATACATGGAGTCCAACGGCAGTATCGTGCGGTCTCAGAAGCCCGCTCCCCAATGCTGGACCAACCACGCGATCGGACGGTCGGGCATTCACCTCGCCTCCATCATTTCCATCTGGAACTCAGAGACAAATACCCGGGGCCCGGAGATCCGCGCCGAACTCTACATGGACGGGCCGAATGCCAAACGCGAATTTGCTGTGCTGGAAAGGCAGAAGGACTCCATCGAGAATGCGTTGGGCTTTCCTCTAGTCTGGCGGAACCCTTCGAACAAAGCGTCGTGCCGTCTTTACACACGGCAGAACGAGGACTTCCGCAATCAGCAATTGTGGCCCCAGCATTTCGAATGGCTGCGCCAGCGGCTTGAGACGATGCAGAGGGTCTTTGCCCCAATCGTAAGAAACCTGGGACTTGAGGGCGTGGAATCATCACTTGGAGCGCCATGACAGCGTTTGAAGCTCGAAGATGAAGGTGGGCTCTACCCTGTCGCCGGCCGGTCAGATTCTTCTGGGGTCATAGGTGCGGTGGTTCGCCTGAATCGCCAGCCCGAGCAGATGGAGGCGATTCTCAACCCCATAGCAGACAGGAGTGCCGATAACGCATTCTTCGCTTGCGTAAGGTGGCTGAAGTTCTTTGTTTTGTGTGGTGAGCGCGGAAGGAATCGAACCTTCAACCTACTGATTAAGAGTCAGTTGCTCTGCCAATTGAGCTACGCGCCCGGACTGGTTGGGGACTACACTCTGTATTCTAGCATCTTCGGCGGCGGGCGCAAACTGCCGCGAGCCTCAGCCAGCGATTCCGCAACCAAGCCGGGAATCACCTTCAAAGCGTTTTGAAAGCTTGAAGATGCGAGGTTGTTTGGCGGAAGGGGAGAATCGCGGTGAGTGTTTTAGGGCTGCGGGCGGCAAGAATAAGGAATCGGGCACGC
>JAUYBU010000446.1 GCA_030693045.1 Bryobacterales bacterium
TTACCGCTACAACGCGCTGGGAAATGTCGTGAGTGTGACTTACCCCGACGGTAGCCGCGCCGACAGCGTCTACAGCGACGATGCCAAGCTTGTGGCACAAACGGATGCGGCCGGCTATACGACCGGGTTCACCTACGACCGAGCCGGGAATCTGCTTTCCGCGACGGACCCGCTCGGCCGCACCCTCAAGCTGACCTGGGACCCGGCGGCCAACCTGCTGACGTCTTATCAGAACGCCCGCGGCATCGTCACCCGGTTCGAGTACGACTCGCGCGGCAACCTCATACGGTCGATTCAACCGCTGAGCGTGGAGACGCGGCAAACATGGGACGCCGCCGGGAGCCTGACTTCGGTGACCGACGCCGAGGGCCACACCTTCACCGCCGCCTACGACTCCTACGGCAATCAATCGGAGTCGCGCGACGCGCTGGGCAACGCGACCGCGTTCGAGTTCGACCGCCTCAACCGGCTCATCCGCACGGTGGATCCCGAGGGTGGCGAATCCCGCGGTGAGTACGATGCGCTGGACCGCGTGGTTCGCGAAGTGAATCCGTTGGGCCTGGCCGCCACCGCCGCTTACGACCGCGACGGCCGCGCCACCGGGGCCACGGATTTCGGGGGCCGCGCCAGGAAATTCCGCTTCGACTCGCTGAACCACCTGACACAGGCGGTCGATCCGCTCGGCCAGACCACCGAGTACGGCTACAAGTCGCCGGAATGCGCCTGCCCGGCCTCGGCCAACCTCTCCCTGTTCCGGGATGCGGGTGGCACGACGCGGTCGCAGACCTACGACTTCCAGGGCCGGCTGACGGCCGCCACCGACCCGCTGGGAAATACGACCCGCTACCAATACGATTCCCGCGGCGACATCGCCCGCAAGACCGACGCCAACGGGAACGCCACCGTGTTCGAGTACGACGCGGCCGGGCAGTTGACGCGCAAAGTGTTCGCCGACGGGACCGATGTGCGTTTCAGCTACGACGCCTCCGGCAATCTTCTCACCGCCGCGAATCGGCACGTCGCCTTGCAGTACACTTACGACGAGCTGGACCGCGTCGTCCGCGTGGCCGACTCGCGGTTCGGGAAGAGCATCGAGTACGGCTACAACCGCGTGGGTCTGCGAACCTCGATGACCGACTCCGACGGCGGCGTCACGCGCTATTCCTACGACGCCAACCGGCGCCTGGTCTCACTCACCGCGCCCTCGGGCCACGAGCTTGGGTTCGACTACGATGCGCGGGGAAACCCGATCGCAATCCGCTATCCGGGCGAGCAGACGGCCACCTTGCGCTACGATGCGGCGGGGCGCGTCGGCGAAGTGAAGAACGCGGGCGGGACCTTCGCCTATTCCTACGACAAAGCCGGAAATCCCGTGGAGATCAGCGGCGCCGCGGATTCGCATGTTTTCCAGTACGACGAACTGGACCGTCTGACAGCCGCCCGGCACGACGCGTCGCCGGCCGAACGCTACACCTACGACGCGGCTGGCAACCGCAAGAGTTCGGCCACCGACCCGGCCTACCGGTATGACGCGGCCGGCCGGCTGCAGGCCGCCGAGAACGCTACGTTCGCTTACGACAAGAACGGAAACCTGGTCCGCCGAACCGCGCCGAACGGGACCACCACTTACACCTGGAACGCGGAGAACCAGCTTGTCCGGGTGGAGTTGCCCGGCGGCGGCGCCGTCACCTATAAGTACGACCCGTTCGGACGCCGCATCGAGAAAAACGTAAATGGCAGAGTCACGGCGTGGCTTTACGACCGGGACAACATCCTGGCGGAGATGGACGAGAGCGGGCTGGTGAGGGCGCGCTACACGCACGGCGCCGGCATCGACCAGCCGCTGGCGCTCGATCGCGACGGGCAGGCGTGGTTCCTTCAAGCCGACGCGGGCGGCAACGTGGTGGCGCTGTCGGACGCGTCGGGCAACCTGGTCCGTTCGTTCGCCTACGATTCCTGGGGCCGGTTGCTAAGTGCGGAAGAGAGCGGGCCGGCCAGTCCGTTCCGGTTTGCCGGACGCGAGTACGATCCGGAAAGTGGCCTGTACTACATGCGGGCGCGCTACTACGATCCGGCGGTCGGACGGTTCATCGCGGCGGACCCTCTCGACCTGCCCGGGATGCTGGTGAGCGGCCAGTCGAAAAGTAATGAGCGGGCGCTGCTGCCCCAGGCCGCGGCCGAGGTTCTGCGGCGCGCCGGCCAGGGGCCGATCTCGTGGTTGCGCGCCCAGGCGCAACGCGTCCCCGAGCGGCTGAATGCGTACGCCTACGCCGGGAACAATCCGCTTAGATGGCGGGACCCGTCGGGACTCGACTACTGCATAAAGTCGCAACTGGTCAGCAGATACGTAGTGGACGAGAACGGAGTTTGGCACTACATCTGGTCGGAACGAGTTGAATGGCAGGAATCGACGAACCCCTTGTTTCAGGTTGTGAAGTTCCTCGCAGGCCTTCTCCCCGACAAACCGGTTCCACCCGGCTCCATCGTCACCGTGAGGGTGGGCCCCGTAACCGTGAGGCCCGCGCCGGTCCCTTCTGTTGTGGCGAGCTCTCGATAATTCCGGGGACAGGCTACGTAACCTCGGAACTCCATCTTGACGAAGTTGCCGCCAGGCGCGTTCCGAGATCCGAGGTTACGTAGCCTGTCCCCGTAATTCAGAACCCGCCGCGCGGGCGGTAGCCCGGGCGGGCGCGCACGCGATACTTCTTGGCCACGTCCTTGGTGATCTCGACCGAGATTCTGCGGAAGCCTTCGTTGGGGTTAGGCTGCGGATAGTAAGTCACCGTGTAAGAGTTGCCTAAGTCCTCGCGTATCGACTCGAAGGCCTCCACCTGCTTCTGCCAGGTCTTGGCGAAGTAAGACTTGCCGCCGGTGCGCTGGGAGATGCGGCGGAACACGCCGGCCGAAATCGCGTCCTTGGTGGATTCGCTGGTGGAGATGACGTAGATGGGGATGCCGTCGTCCTCGGCCACCGCGCGCACGTCGTCGGGCGCCACCATGCTGGCGTTGTCGGGGCCGTTGGAAAAAACGATCACCACTTTGCGGCCCGGCACCTTGGCCGCGTCGCGCAGGGTGAGCAGCAGCGCGTTGTAGAGCGCCGCGTCGTCGCCCGCCACGGCCTTGCGAAGCCCGCCGATGGCCTCGAAGCGGTCCCTGGTCAGCTCGGCCGCGCGCGACAGGTTGCGGCTGAAAGTGTAGACCGCCACCGAATCGGCGCGGTCCAGGCCGCGCACGAAATCCGCGATGGCGTCGGAGGCGTAGACGAAGCCGCGGTACATGTAGTTGCTGGTGTCGAACAGGACGAACACGTTGGTGCCGACGAAGGCGTCGCTGCGCACGTCGGGGCCGGGCTTGGTGTCGGGCGCGGCCGCGATCAGCGGGCGCGTCGAGCCGTCGTCCAGAATCTGCACGGCCGGCTTGTTGCCCTCGGCGAAGGTGGCGAACTTCTGCGCGATGCCGTCCTCGAGCAGGCGAAAATCGCCCGGCTTGAGGCCGTTGACATAGCGCCCCTTGCTGTCGGTTACGGTGAAACTGAGCACCACCATGTCGACCTTCACGCGGAACACGGGGCGCTGGCCTTCCTGCGCCCCGAGCCACGCCAGGCTCCCGGAAATCCCCAGCACCGCGGCAATCACACCCAGTTTGCGCATCATGCTCTCTGGTCTCCCTAATTCATCGACGTCTTCTGCTGCTCGGCCGCCAGCTTGCGTATTCTAACCCGCTCGTCGTCGCCCACCCGGCGCAAGGAACGCAGCAGCGCCGGCCAATCCTCCAGGTGCGTTGCGAAAATACGCTCGACCGTCTTGCGGGTCCATTCCGGTATCAGCACGTTAAGCTGGCCGGGGCCCAGGTGGAGTTCGTCGGCCAGGCTGGCGTAGTAGAGAATGTTGGATTCCCAACCTTCGGCCATGATGCGGCTGGAAAAGCCCATCAGGGTGGGGAAGGTTCGCAGGTTCAACAACTCCGGGCGGTAGGTGTTCGCCAGCGTCGGTTTCGGCGTTCCGAAGGCGCGCGAGATGGCGGCATAGCTCACCCGCTCGGGGTCGTCCTGCATGAGCTGGCGGCAGGCGGCGGCAAGCGGGTCCGCGCCGCTCTGCGCGGCCGGCAGCATCGCGGAGGCGAGCACGAAGAACTCCGACGGCGTCACGAATTCCGACGCCGCGCCCACGCGGCCCTCGGCCAAAAGGTCCGCCACGCGGCGCACCCGCGCCGGCGGCGCCTGCCGGTCGAGCACCGCCAGAACCTGCTCGCGGCGCTTCAAATCCAGGACGCTTTCCGCCAGCAGCGTCTCGCCGTAACGCAGGTGCAAACCGACAAAGTGCATCTGCTGCGGGGTCACCCGCCACCAGCGCGGAATCTTGGCGCTCTGGATCATCTGCGGCACCAGGTCGCCCCAAATCAGAGCCTGCTCGCGCGAGGGAACCAGGAAGTTCTGCTCGGCTTCGGCCAATGCGTACGGCAATCCGGCCAGCGAGCCGACCAGCCGCCCGCCGGCGCTGGAGGGCCAGCCGGAGCCGAAAACCTCGGTGTTGCGCCAGGTCTGCGCCGAGCCCTGCACGCCGATGAAATCGTGGCTGCGCACGAACACCGGGTTGGTCAGAAGAATCTGCGCTCCCGGCGGAGCGTAGTATACGTAGTTCAACCCGACCAGCGTGTCGCGCAGCACGCCCGCCAGTTGGCCGCGGATGTCCTTGAGTTTTTCGGGATCGCCGGCCGCCCGGTCGATCAAGGCGCGCAGGTTCAGCTTGCGTTGCGCGTCGATGTGGCGCTCGGTCCAGTAACCGAAGGCGAAGGCGTTCCGTTCGGCGCCGCTGAGCGCCATGCGCGGCAGTTGCACCTCGCCGATGCGCGACGCCAGCCGGCTCACCAATTGCGTATTGAGCTTCTCGCCCTGGGACAGGCTTTCCAGATGGTCGGTCAGATCGAATATGGTCTTGAGCGACACCAGCCGCTGGGCCTCGAAGACGCGCATCATGTCCTGGATTACCTGCGTGCGCGTCTCTTCCTCGCCGGTCTGGCCGGCGCCGGAAAGCAGATCCATCAGCCGGTCCTGTCCCGACGCGCCGGCGGCCGAACCGGTGGTCTTCAGCAGCACCGCGACGCCCGCGTGACCCGCGTCGAACAGCTCGCGCGAATTGCGGACCTTGGCGAAGCCGCCCAGAATTCCGCTCAGCGCCGCGTCGGTATCCCCCGCGCGGATCGATTCCTGGCGGACGAATATCTGCCACAACCCAACCAGCGCCTGAAGCGTTCCGGCGGCGTCGGCGCGCAAACCCGCATCGCGAATCTGCGTAATGCCGGCCGCCGTGTCAAGGTATTGGATGACAGTCTTATCGGCCAGCGCGCCGGTCTCGTTGAGCACCGCGTACTGCGAAGCGTACAGCCGCCACTCGCGCGCCAGCCGGTTCACCGTCGCCGCCTCCAGGGGAGTCTCGCGCCGGCGGTCCATGTCGCTCAGCGCCAGAAAAATCTTCAGCGGCTCGTTCTCCACCGCCTTGCGGCACAGCGCGAACAACGCCTCGACGACGTCGTCCGGCTCCTTCCAGCCCGTCGCCGCGCGCGTCAGCTTGCCGTCGTACTTGCCGTGCGGGTGGTTGACGAAGAGGTTCTTCCACACATCCACGCCGCCCGGAATGCGGGGCTTGCCGTCGGCGCCCACGCGCAGCCGCGTGGTCAGCAACATCAGGTCGGTGTTGGACCGGAAAACGGGGCGCGCCGGGCCGGGGCTGGTGACGCGCCCGCGCAGCGCCTGGTAGAACCGTTTCATGCGCGCCGGTTCGGTCAGGTAGTCCTTCACCGGGCCGTGGATGCGCGCCAGCGAATCGAAATAGCTGGCCATCCAGCCGTCATCCCTGGAGATCAGGCGCTCGAAGAATTGGGCCCCCTGGTCGGGCGAGGCGCCGACCAACTCGTTCCACATCGCGGTGGCGCGCGGCGCACCCGGGACGATCGCCTTGCCGTTGCGGATCTGAAACATGCCGCCGAAAAAGTCCAGCACGTGGGCGAAGGCTCGGATGCGTTGCACGGCAATGGCCTTGCGCAGTCCGTCCGCCGTTTCCCGGTCCAGCTTCGACAGGCCGAGGTAGAGCCGGCAGATGGACGGGTCGCCCAGAAACTGATCGATGAACTCTCCCGACTGCTTCTCCTTGCTCGCGCCGAGCCAGTAATCGGAGCCGTACACAACGGGAACCTGCGTGGGCCTGTAGTCGCAGTTGAAGGGGCGGCTGGTGCGCAGCGCCTGTTCCAGTTCCGCCAGCGGAAAGCCGGAATCAATAGTTAGAAACGCGCGCGAGGCGTTCACCGTGTCCAGCACCACCTCCGACCCGCAGCCTCCGCGCATGCGATAGCCCAGCGTGCGCAGCAGATCGCCGGTCTGCGCCGACTCGCAGGTCTCGATGCGGATCTGCTTCGACTCGCCGGCCAGCCGGGTCAGCTCGCGCGCCTGGGAAAGGTAGCGGATCACCAGTTTCAGGTATTCGGTCTGATCCAGCGACTCGGCGCCCGAGGAAGCCTGGTAGCCGTTGGTGACGACGTTGCGGGCCAGCGCGGGCAGCAGTTCCTCGGGCGCCAGGTCGGGCGACAGCGCCGCCATCCGCGAGAACGAGCGCAGCGGTCCGGGGATCTCGATCACGGCGCGCTGCTCGACCTCCGCGCTCTGCTTTTTCACCGGCGGCGGCGCCGAGAAGTCCGCGCCGCCGGCGCTACGGTAGGCCTCCAGATGGCGGATCGCGGACAGGTGGTCGTCGTCCAGCAGCGCCAGCACAACCAGCCGCCGCGCGATCGGACGCCGCTCCTCCGGCGACGCCGCGCCGGCCAGCGCGCGCTCGTAAGCCGGCCGTGCGCCGGGCTCTTTTCTGCGATCCAGGAACTCGGCCCAGGCGGCCAGCGCGCCGGCTCCGGCCGACGGGCCGCGCACGGCCCGCTCGAGCGCCGCGCGCGCGCCCAGCGCGTCTCCCTTGGCTTCCAACTGGCGAGCCTGCGAAACCGAATCGTCCGCCCCAAGACAGATCCCCACCGTCGTCAGGGTCAGAAGACCAATACGGGTGACTGACATCGCGTCGTTCCCTCTCTGGCAGTTACTCTAACACTTCCAGCTATTGATTTTCGATGTCCTCAGCCGGCGGGACGATTCGAAAACAGAAATTTGCCTCCGCTGGAGGCCACCAAAAAAAGATTGCGCCGGCCCACCAGTCCCTCGATGCGTCCAACCGACGGGCGCTCGACCAGCAGATAGCAGCGCTCGGACGCCGTCCACAGGCGCGGCAGGTCCTGGTCGGTGATGAACACGTCCGGCGCGCCGGGAGCGTAGGAGCCGTACTCCAAATTGTTCACGCGCCCGTTCAGCAACAGCGCGCGCCGGTTGGCGTAGAAAAACACGGAGGACCAGGTGTAGTACTGATCGTCGGCGATCAGTTGCCCCGCGGGCGCGCGCAACAGGGCTTCGGCCAGCGGGCGCGATCCCAGGTACGGGTCGAAGACCACCATGGCCAGGCGCGCGGCGTGCAGAAACAGCACCATCATCACGGCCAGCGCCAGCAAGGCGCGCCGCAAGGGCAAGCGCCACGCGGCAACGCCCACAAGCATCGCCACGCCGGCCAGCGCCAGCGGAACACGCAGGTAGGCGAACGACGCCAGGGTCAGGTCGCCCATGTGGCCCAGCGACAAAGTGTAAGCTTCGGGATGCTGCGCCAGCGCGCCGGCAATGTCGCCCGGCGTGGCCAGGCCGCGCACCGCAATCAGCAGGCCGCCGATGAGGCACGCCGCCAGCGCGGCAACCACCGCAACAGTTCCGATGCCCCGGCGAATCCATGCGCCTTCCCCGGCGATCGCCGAACCGATCAGCAGCGCCAGCGCCGGGTAGCAGGGCATCGAGTAGTATTCCTGAGTGGTCGAGAAGGTGAAGAAGACCAGCACGAAGCCGGTCCAGCACAGCGCCAGCAGGCGCGCGCGGCCGGCGAGGCCCGCTCCCTGACGGTCGCGGCTCAGAATCGTTTCCGAGCCGCGACCGTCAGGGAGCGGGCGCTTCATGGCGGCCGGCAGGAAGGCGCTCCAGGGGAACAGCCACAGCAGGTGGAGCAACCAGAACCACAGGCGCGGAACCGTGTTGTAGTCGCGCGGGTGCCGCATGTTCAGAAACCGGAAGACGTGCTCGTTGAGAAAGTAGAACCAGAAAAATCCGCGCCAGGCGACCGGTTCGCTGTGCATCGTGAAATCGAAGTACGGCGGATTGCGCAGGATGGCGGCGATGTGCCAGGGCGCGGCCACCGCCAGCAGAATCAGCGCGCCGGAAAACGGCCGCAGCCGTTGCCAGGTGCGCCGCGCCATCAGTTGGCGCGTGAAGGCCAGATACAGGAAGCCGGCGGCCATTGGAATCAGGGCCGCGATGAGGCCCTTCAGAAGCAGGCCGGCGCCGATCGCGGCGGCCATCAGCGCCGCCCACAAGCGCGGGCGCGGTTCGTCTTCCTCCAGCGCGCGCAAAAACGACCACAGCGCCAGGGTGATGGTAAGCGTCAGGATGACGTCCGGGATCAGGATGCGCGTGAACAGAAACAGGCCCGCGCAGGTTGCCAATACGATGCCCGCCCACAGGCCGGCGCGCGCCGAGATGGCCCAGGCGCCGAAGCGCGCGGTCACCAAGCACAGCAGAATGGCCGACAGCGCCAGGGGCAGGCGCGCGGCCCAATCGTGGACCCCGAAGAGCAGGTAGGATGTGGCCACCATCCAATACTTAAGCGGAGATTTCTCGAGGTATTTCACGCCGTCGAGTTGCGCCGATGTCCAATCGCCCGAGTCGAGCATGTTGCGGGCGATCTGCGCCTGCACGGCGTCCACGTCGTCCATCAGGCCGGGCGGAGGGATGGCCGTGCCGAGAAAAATCGCGGCGGCGAACAGAACGACGATCAGTTGGTCGCGGAGGCGAAGCCTTCGGTCCGGGCGTCCGTCTGGCGCTCCGGCGCGGGCGTCTCGACGCCCCACCTCTTCATCCACAGGAAGAGAACCAGAAGGCCCCATAGGTGATATCCGAGATTAGCACGCCGGTCCAGATGAACCCGGATGGCCTGCTCGACGGCTTCGGCGCGGAAAAGCCCGGTGCGGCGGACGGCTTCCGGCGTCAGTGTTTCCAGCAGCAGAGGGCGCAACCCGCCCCGCAGCCAGTCGTGCGCCGGGATGTCGAAGCCTTCCTTGCGGCGGGCCAGAATCGCCGGCGGCAGTTTGTCGCGCATCAGTTCCTTGAGCAGGAATTTCAGTTTCGATCCGCGCACCTTCATGTGCGTCGGCAGCGAAGCGGCGAACTCGACAATGCGGTGATCCAGGAACGGCGGCCGCACCTCGAGCGAGTGCGCCATGCTCATGCGGTCGCACTTATAGAGGATGTCGTCGGGCAGATAGTAACGCTGGTCGGTCCACAGGAAGCGGCTCAGATGGTCCAGGCGGCCGGCCTCTTCCGGAAGCGAGCGCGTCAGCGAGGCCAGCGGCGGGTAGCCGTTGAACGCCAGCAGGTATTGCTTGTCGGTCTCCGAGAATGTTCCGTTCCAGAACAGGTGCGCGGCCTCCGGTTCCAGGAGCGAACCGGCCAGAAAGCGTTTCAACTTATACTCGAAACTGATCTTGTCGTCGGAAACGGGCCACAGCTCGAGCGCCTTCAGCGCGCCGCGGCGCAGGAAAGCCGGCACGCGGCGCAGCGGCCCGACCAGCGAGTCGGCCAGGTAGGTGTAGTAGCCGCCGAACAACTCGTCGGCGCCTTCGCCGCTCAGCGCCACCGTGACATGCGGGCGGCACATTTTGGACAGGTACCAGACCGGCAGCGCGCCGGCGTCGGCGCTTGGCTCGTCGGAGTAATAGGCGAGTTCGCCGATGGCGTCTTCGAGATCGCGTTCCGGGTTCAGGTCGAACTCGTGATGGTCGGTCTGGTAAGCGCGCGCCACTTCGCGGAAGTATGGGCTTTCATCGAAGCTCCGGCCGGGGAAAGAGACCGAGAAGGTCTTCAATCGCGCCGGCGATGCCTGGGCCGCGTAGTGCAGAATGGTCGAGGAATCGATGCCGCCGCTGGCCCACACGCCCAGCGGAACGTCCGAGATCAGGTGCTCGCGAACCGATTCCCGGAGCAGAAAATCGAGTTCTTCCTTGGCTTGGGCGAGCGGCCGCTCACGCGGCGCGAACCGCAGGCTCCAGTAGGCGCCGGTGGTCACCGCTCCATCGCGCCATTCCAGCCAATGGCCGGGAGCGAGCTTGCCGATGCCTTCGATCAGCGTGTGCGGGCAGGGCACGTAGTTGAGCGAGAGGTAGTATGCGAGGCCGGTCCGGTCGATGCGCCGCTCGATCTCCGGATGCTCGAGGATGGCCTTCAGCTCCGAGCCGAAGTACAGGTCTTCGCCGCGGCGGTGGATGTACAGCGGCTTGATTCCCATGCGGTCGCGCGCCAGCACCAGCCGCCGCCGCGACTGCTGCCAGAACGCGACGGCGAACATTCCGCGCAGCCGCCGGAAGCATTCCAGGTCCCATTCGAGAAAGGCGTGCAGCGCGACCTCGGTGTCCGAGACGGAGTGAAAGCGATGCCCCCGGCCTTCCAGTTCGCGGCGCAGTTCGGCGTGGTTGTAGATCTCGCCGTTGAAGGCGATCACCGCATCGCCGGTGTCGCTCAGCATGGGCTGGTCGCCGCCGGAAAGGTCGATGATTTTCAGCCGCACCGCGCCGAGAGAAACCAGGTCGCTTTCCCAGACCCCCTGCTGATCGGGCCCGCGATGGACCAGCGAATAGGCGGCATCGCGAATGCGCTCCGCCTCCGGCCGCCAGTTCCTATGGGTAAAGCCGGCAATCCCGCACAAATCAATTCACCCTTGTCCGCCGATTCTCGGGCGGACCACCCGTAATCCTGCTGGGAGCGACTATATCACATTTTGGCGGGGCGGCCTTCAGGCGAGCGGCCGGCGGGGCGGCCTTCAGGCGGGCGGCCGGGGGCGTGTGTCGCATTTTAACCGCAGGCCGGGGATCGTTGTAGGATAGAATGACAACTCGGCATGAAGACGATCGGCCCGTTTGAATTGCTGGACGAGATCGGACGTGGCGCCATGGGCGTGGTGTACCGCGCCAAGGATCCGGCCATCGGCAGGCTGGTTGCGATCAAGCTGATTCGCATGGACGCCGTTTCGGACTCGCCGGAGGACGAGTTTCTGCGCGGCCGGCTGCTGCGCGAGGCCCAGTCGGCGGGCGTGCTTTCCCACCCCGGCATCGTCACCATCTACTCGATCGCCAAGGAGAACGACACCGCCTACATCGCCATGGAGTATGTGAACGGGCCGACGCTGGAAAAGCTCATCAGCCCGGGTTCTCCGGCCCTCTCCCGTCAGTCCGTGCGCGACATTCTCACGCAGACCGCGACGGCATTGGATTACGCGCACCGGCGCGGCGTGGTGCACCGCGACGTCAAGCCCGCCAACATCATGATCGACGAAGACGGGCAGACCAAGATCTGCGATTTCGGCGTGGCGAAGGTGTTCGGCGGGCAAAAGACCGTCACGCGGGCCGGCTATGTCCTGGGAACGCCCTACTACATGTCGGCCGAGCAGATTCAGGGCAAGCCGCTCGACGGCAGGGCCGACCAGTACTCGCTGGCGGTGATAGCCTATCGCATGCTCACCGGCCTCCGGCCCTTCGACGCCGAGACCATGGAGACGCTGCTGTTCCAGATCATCTTCGGAGAGTCGCAGGCCGCGCACGAAATAAATCCCTCGCTGCCGCCGCAGGCCGCCGATGCGCTACGGAAGGGCTTGGCGAAGAAGCCCGAGGAACGCTTCGCCAACTGCAGGGAGTTCGCCGATGGGGTGCTGAGGGCCTGCGATCTGAACCCGGATTGGAATCCCCCGGCGCCATGCGCGCCGCCGCCGCCGCACGATCCGGACGAGCCGGAGCCGGAACGCCAGGCGCCGGCCGCGGTGCGGGCCGGACCGGTGACGCATCCGCCCGCGGCGGCGCGCGAAAGAGTTGGAGCGGCAACCGGGGAGCGCTGCAGCAACTGCGGCGGACAAGTCGATCCGGGCGTCGGGCTCTGCAAGTTCTGCGCCAGTTTTGGCGTGGCGGCGCTTCCGCCCCAACAGGTGATCGCGGGACCGCCGCCTCCTACTCGGTTGCGGCCGCAGACACGGCCGCTCCCACCACCACCGCCGCCGCCACCGCCCGCGCCCAAGCCGCAGGTGACGTCCGGAAATGTTCCGGTCCCAAAGGCCACGCCGTCAGCCCCACCTTTGGAAGCGTGGGAAACCGGTCCGACGCCGACGGGGATTGATCTCAGGAAAGCGGTGTTGATCGGCCTCATCGTGATTGCCGCGGTGGCGGTGGCAACCTTCGCGTATTGGACAAACCGCCCCTCCGATTCCCGGTCGAGCTCGGCGGAAGTTCGAGAACCGCCCATCGCGACGCCTGCTCGGACCGAGCCGGAGCCGAGCACGCAAGTAAAGCAGGCGGAACCCGAACCGCCGAAACCGGAACCGCCGAAACCTAAACCGGTGCAACCCGAACCGCCGAAACCCAAACCTCCGGAACCCGAACCGCCGAAGCCCAAACCTCCGGTGCAGGCAGCGGCGACGCCGAAACCAACGCCCAAGGACGTTACGCCCAAAGATATTTCGCGCGAGGACGTCGTGTTTCTGGGAGTGCCGGCTAAGGACGCCCCGCGCCAGGAAGTCCCGCGCCAGGAAGTCCCGCGTCAAAGGTTGATGCAGCCGCCCGAACTCTATCGGGGACCGCTGGAGGGGGCGCTTACCTGCCCCGGCGAGTTCGCCGCTTCCAGCGCCGTGGTGATTGACGACCGCCGCAGTTGTTCCCAGAAGCTGCCCGACGTCGCCGCGGAGCTCCGGATCACGGTGAATCCTCCCGACGTGACCGTCGTCGAATCGCCCTCGGCGGCGAACAAATGGCAGCGTCTCGTGCTCCGCATGCCCAACCGGCTCGTCCCATCGGTTAGGATACGATGGGAGCTGAAATAATCCAGGTCCAGCCCGAGGAGAGAATTGCATGAGAATCTGGCTGCGTTTCGCCGGGGCCGGTTTGGCTCTAGCCGCGGGGACTGTGTTGCCGTCTATTGGATGGCCGCAGGAATCGACCTTGACCCCGGTGGCGACGCCTCGCGGGCGCGCGCTGGTACTCGGCAATAGCGCTTACCGGGCCCTGCAACCGGTGGGCACGGCCGCCGGCGACGCGAAGGCGCTGACCGCGGCGCTCCGGGAACTGGGCTTCGAAGTCGCCGAGGACGTGAACGTAACTCGGGACGGCCTGGATCAGGCGGTGAATCGCTTCGTCGGCGATCTACGGCCGGGCGACGCGGCCCTGTTCTTCTACACCGGCCACGGTCTGCAATTCGAAAGTGAGAACTACCTGGTCCCGGTCGACTTCGACCCGGCCGGCAGCGAGGCCCTGACCGCCCGGACGTATTCGGTCTCGCGCGTGGCGTCGCTTCTGGCCCGCCGCGGCGCCAGCCCCGCGATTCTGATTCTGGACGCTTCCCGCAGCGAGCCGGCGCTATTACGCTACGCTTCCAGCGAAGGCCTGGTGGCCCCCGCCGATCCGCGGGAAGGGTTGCTGGTTTTGCTCTCGGCCCTGCCCAACCGCCCGACCGTCGACGCTCCCGGCCGCGAGGTGGGCCTGTTCGCGGAGGCGCTGAGAGCGGCCATCCGCAAGCCGGGCCTTTCGTTGAGCCAGGTTTTTTCGGAACTGCAGGCCGCGGTGAACCAGGCGTCGGGCGGGACCCAGACGCCGTCGATGACCTCGACGGTGGTGAAACCGTTCTTCTTCCGCGACCCGCTGCCGGCGCCGCCGCCGCCCCCTCCCAAACCGCCGGAAGGGCCCAAGCCCGGCGATGTCCGCGAGAACCCGGCCGATCTGCTGAGCTATGTCTGGATCCCGCCAGGCAAGTTCCACGTGGGGTGTGTGGCTTCCGACCCGGATTGCGACGCCGATGAGAAGCCCCAGCGCGAGGTGGCGATTCCCAAGGGTTTTTGGATCGGCCGAACCGAGACGACGGTTCACGCCTACACCTTCAAGTACCAGGCCAGTACGACGGCGAGACCGCCGCGAGCGTCGCAGATCAACCCGAACTTGAGGGCCACCGGGGACGCGGTGACACGGGTGAGTTGGGAGGAAGCCGCGGCATACTGCAAGTGGGCGGGCGGACGATTGCCCACCGAAGCCGAGTGGGAGTACGCGACGCGCGGCGGAGCCGAGAATAGGATCTATCCCTGGGGCGCGGAAATCACGCACGACAACGCCAACTTCGACGGGACCGGCGGCCGCGACAAGTGGCAATTGAGCGGGCCGACGATGACTTTCGAGCGCAACGGTTTCGGCCTGTACGATGTCATCGGCAACGTCTGGGAGTGGTGCGACGACACGGGCACGCCGGCGCCGAAGAAGGAGTCGCACATCGCCCGCGGCGGCGGCTGGAACAGCGGCCCCAAACAACTGCGGACCTCCGCGCGCAAGTACTTCTTCGCCGCCAGCAACGCGGTGGGCTTCCGCTGCGTATTGGACCGGCTTCCGGGGACCCCCTAATTCGGGGACAGGCTACGAAATTCCGAAATTAATTTCGGGATTTCGTAGCCTGTGGTCATGATCGCGTCGCGCTCACCGAAGGTGATGAAAAAGGGGGACACGCCTGTGTCTCTGGACGGGCGACGGGTTGCGTAAGATTAGCCCGGAGTGTCCCCGGGTCTCT
>JAUYBU010000518.1 GCA_030693045.1 Bryobacterales bacterium
GGGCCGCTGGACGGCGGTCCGGTGCGGCCAAACGGATCGCCCCAAACCGCCATGTTGAGTTGCGGCAGGTTGGCGTTGGGCTGCGCGATGATCGTCGGCTCCATCAGCAGCTTCGGGTTCGGGTTGTTGACCACCGCCATGGGGGGCACGAACTGCCGGGGCGCCACCCTGGGAAGCCTGCCTTTGCTGGCGGGCAGGGGCGAGTTGTCGCCACCACCGCCGCCGCCCCCCATCTTCTGCTTCTGCGGAGCAACATCGGGAATATACGGTGCCAGATCCACCGGGGCCACCAGGCTGACCGTGTGCTTGACCGCGCGCTGAACCGCCGGAAGGCTGCCCAGCCAAATCGCAAACAGCACGAAGAGCACGTGCAGAAACACCGACATGGACACCGACTGCCTTTGCCGGTCACCGTATAGACCCCAGATGTTCTTGACCGCAACCGGCTTGGAGGTCACCTGGAGCGGCGGGAGCTTAGGGGGAGAAATGAACTCCTTGACGTTCCGGAGGAAGCCGCTGTACCATGGCCGCTCCATATCCAGATAGCACAACCTTTGCAGATGGACGTCGGCGTCGTATGCCTTGGCGAGCGTCGGTTCCGAGCCGGTTGGAGTTTGGGAGTCCATACGTTCGTATCCGCGTAGCGTCCGACCGCGGCGGTGAAACATCTGGCGCCGCCGTGGATTCAGCTCCTCACTTCTTCTGATGCGCCCTACGGGAGGTCCGTTGCAAATAGACGAAATCTCCCGCTGCCCTACTACTAAAAATTGTAGCACATTCAGCCCACTTGAGATCCCCTCTACGGAATGTCATATTGGCGATTTTACAAGTGGTGCTGGCCGACGTGGCAGCACAGCCTTCAAGCTGTGCCTTCCCCGATTTCCAAAAACGTGCGGATCCGATTCCACATCCAGTCCAGTACGTTGGCCAGCTCATGGTCGGAATCGACCAGCTCAAGTTCTACATTGGGCCGGGCGGAGGCGTACTGGCGGGACCAGTCCGGCGTGACGACTTCATCCCGGGTGCCATGAATCAGGAGGATTGGTTGATGCGCTTCGGGGAAGTCCTCATACCGCAGGCCATCCTCGAGCAACTGGAAACCGAGCGGGAGCGTCCGCTGTTGGCCGTAGTGATAGACGCCCATCCAGCCGTTGCGGCGCCACTCGTCGATGCGGTCCGGTCCCAGGCGTTCCGGCCAGTGCCGTGCAAAACCGAACGCGGGAGCCAGCAGGACGGCCTTGTGCACCTGCTTGTGCCGGGCGGCGTACAGTGCGGCCAGATAGCCGCCCAGGCTGGAGCCGATCAGGGAGACGCGACGACCCGCGACAAGCCGCTCGACCACGGCAAGCTGGCGCGTGACGGTGAGCCGCTCGAAGTCCCCTTCGGCCAGGTCGGGCACGGCGATTTCCAGGCCCAGGCGCCGAGCCTGTTCGGCAAAGAAAAGCGCTTTCTTCGAGCCTGGACCTGAGCCAAAGCCATGTAAATAAACGATAGTTTCCGGCATGTGGGTCAGTTCTTGGGAGGCGGTTCGTCGCTCTCGGTGAATTTGATTTCGGCGCTGGCCGCGAATCTCCGGAAGGCGCTGTATTGAAGGGAGTTCTCCACCACCATGTGCTCGCCGACATACTGGCGGTGCAGGACCGAAGCCGGCAGCAGGGCGCCGTGGGTGCTCATCGCGTAGTCGATCACGGCAACGTCAACCAAGGAGCGACGCTCCTGCTTGCGCGCCGTTCTGAGTTCGATCCGCAGGGGCAGGGAATCCGAATCGCGGACCCAGATGCGGCCCTCCAGCGGTTGATGAACCACCTGGTCTCCACGATCGAAGATCCTGAATGCCTGGGTGCCGCCGCTCTGCCGGAAGTTGATCGCATGCGCCTGGTCGGGCCCGATGCGGCCGGATTCCCCCGGAGTGAACTGGTAGTCGGCCAGCCTGCGCCGGACAAACAGCAGGATGGTCTGGCCAAAATCGGTGACCGCGCCCTCCAGCCCCCATCGCTCGAACTCGCGCAGCAGCCGCCGTCGCTCCCGGTCGCCTGGATCGGCTAGAGCCAGGGAGAGCTTCCGCCGGGCCTCGGCGGCGGTCTCGATCGGCCGGCCGTCAACCGAAATAACGCGCCGGAACTCGTGCAGGCCGTCCTTGGAGTCCTGCAGCGCCGCGAAACCGTACTCGGATGTGATTTCCCGCACGCTAAAGGACAACTGAGGGGGCGTCCCAGGGGCCGGTGCGGCGCCCAGGTGCAAACCGCGCTGCCCCTTGGCTGCCTTCTGGCGGCAAGTTTCCTGGCTGAGGACTTGCGGGGCGATCGTCGCGAAAGCCTCGGCCTCTTCCGAGAGCCGGGCCAAGGCGTCGGCGATCCTATCCGCCGACGGCACGGGGGCCGTTGCCAGGACCAGCGCGATGAGAGCCCGGGGGAACATACTCCCTCCCCAGTGTACCGGCAAACGTGGTGCCAGGCACCACGTTTGCCGGGTTTTTGACCTGGGGAACGTCGCGCCTGGCACCACGTTCCCTAGCGGAGTTCCACGAGTTCGTACTGCGCCAGGGCGGGCAGGGTGAACTCCAGGTAATCGCCCGTGCGGGAAACGGCGAGATCCTTCCCCGTGCCGGCCAATTTCGCCGAGCGAAACACCCCCGCCACCTGCACGCGGATCTGGCTCATGGGCACGGCGTCGAAGTAGGCCGTCTGCGAGTGGCCCGACAGGTTGACGAAATGCACCAGGTGACGGTCCGGCTGCCGCATCAGCGCGATCTCCACCAGCGGATGCGCGCTGGTTTTCAGTTGCCGGCCGCGCGGGAGCAGATGATCGATCAGGTCCCGGAGCAATCCCGCATGCGCCTGGGAGCTGTGCCGGTAGTACAGGGCGCCGATGTCCCAGGGCAGCCAGGCCACTCTCCCCTTGCCGTGGTCCCGCAGAATCAGGCCCGGGGCGTCGGTGTCCTTCCAATCCACGTGCACCAGCTCCGGCGGTCCGAACATGGACGGCGGAATGAACGTCACCGGGGACTTGCCTTCCACTTCCAGGTAATCGCCTTGCAGGAACACCACGTTGGCGCTCTTCAGGGAGGGGAACAGGGCGTGATCGCGAATGCGGAAGTACGCCCCCTGCGTGCCTTTCCAGAGCTTGACCGGCTTGGCGAGATCGAACGGCGCGGCGGCTGAACTGGCGACCAGCATCCGCCCTCCATCGCGCACCCACTGATCGAGCTCTTTCGGCGCCTGGCCGGCCGCAATCACCAGGTCGACGTCGCGCTTGCCGAGCCAGTCCAGGTTATCGGTCATACCAAACGGGATGTGTTCCTCCGAGAGAAGCCGGAACATGCCCCGCAGGGCGCTGTCGGAAGCGCTCGCGCCCCGGGTCCGCCCCAGCAGCAGGACCCGCGCCGCGCTTTGCTGGCCGGCGAAGTAGTCCTGGTGTTCCCGCAGCCAGCCGTAGATGGGCCGCGCCGCTTCCAGCGCCATGCGGTCTTCCTGTTCCATGGTGCCGTGCATGTTGAGGGCGGCCGCGCCCCCGTGCGCCACGTTCTGCCACAGGCGGATGCGGATTTCGTTTTGCGGAACCGTGGCGAAGCGCCACGGAAAGTCGATGAACGACATGCACTGGTTGATGGCCATCTTCTCCGGATAGGAGTTGCGGGCCCGGTTGACGTTGTAGCTGGACGCATAGGGCCAGAGCGGAAGCGGGCGCCCCACCGCGGTGTTCGACTCGGAGAAGACCCCGTCCGTGATCTCGGCTGAAGTGCCGACCAGCATGGCGTTGGGACGCTTGCTCTTGATCAGCTTGCGGATGGTCTCGGACATGCTCCGGGTGGACTCGCCGAGAAAGGCCTGATAGCCGGCGTCCGGCGTGGCCGGAAGCTCGCGGCCGAAACGGGCGCGGAACAGCCGCTGGCAGTTGCCGCACTGGCAGATGCCCAGCGGGTTTCCGCTGTAGTCGCTGGCCGGGTTGCTGAACATGTTGAAGAACAACCCGTCCACGTCGTATCGCTCCAGCGCCTCGCTCAGGATCTCGATGGCCTTCTGGCGGTACCAACCGCCGTTAATGCAGGCCTGATACAGCCCGTTGTAGGGGGCCGGCTCTCCGCTGGCCTTCCTGAAGAACCACTCCGGGTGCGCGTCGAACGCGTCTTTGTGCGCCTTGCTCAAATCGAAGCGCCCGACCACCCGGATTCCGCGCGCGTGCGCGGCGCGCAGAACCTCGCCAAACGTGTCGCGCCCCCGGGGTATCGACGGGCTCACGTAGTGGTACCGCACTTGGCTGGGATAGAAGGACGCGATGCCGCCCATGGCCATCAGCAGGACGTTGGCGTCGAAATCCCCGATCTGGCCGATGAACCGCTGCGGGTCCAGCGCCGCGTCGGTCTCCCGGAGGTTGGTCTGCACCCAGCGAATGGGCTCGCGCATCCACCAACCTGGCTGCCCCTTGCATATGATAGAAAAACAGGCGAGTGCGGCGAGGATACTGGCGGATCTCATAGCCAGCAGTATATCCTCTACATTAGGGCGGTGTGGAATCTGCCCCGGCTCCCAGTTGCGTACGGCCGGTCATGACCGCTAGAATCATTGAGTTTGAACTTCTAATTTGGAGGATTCATGTCCGTTGAGCAGAAGGTGAAGCAGATTGTCGTCGAGCAGTTGGGCGTCGACGAGAGCGCTGTCGACGCGACCGCGTCGTTTGTGGACGACCTGGGCGCGGACTCGCTCGATATCGTCGAGCTGGTGATGGCCTTCGAAGAGGCGTTCGAGATCGATATCCCGGACGAGGACGCCGAGAAGATCACCACCGTGAAAGATGCCATCGATTACATTGAGGCAAAGAAGACAGTTCTTTGAGTCTGTCCGTCTTTCCACGAACGGAGTGAACTTTTGTCCCGCAGAGTCGTAGTGACAGGTGTCGGCCTGCTCTGCCCGGTCGGAAACGGCACGGAGCAGGCCTGGCAGGCGTTGAAGGAAGGCCGCGGCGGCATCGGCCCAATTACCCAATTCGACGCGGCGCAGTTTGCCTGCCGCATCGCCGGCGAGGTGCGCGATTTCGACCCGACGCGGTTTATCGAGAAGAAAGAAGTCAGGCGGATGGCGCGATTCATGCAGTTCGCCGTCGCCGCATCGGATTACGCCCTGGCCGGGGCCGGGCTGAAAGTGACGCCCGATATTGAGGAGCGGGTAGGAGTTTACATCGGCAGCGGCATCGGGGGCTTCGAGGTCATCGAGCGCGAGCACCGCAATCTGCTCGAGAAGGGCCCGGGCCGGATTTCGCCCTTTTTTATTCCGGCCACGATTATCAACCTGGCCTCCGGCCACGTGTCGATGCGCACCGGTGCGAAGGGCCCCAACTCGGCCACCGCGACCGCCTGCACCACCAGCACGCATGCCGTGGGAGATTCCTTCAAGATCATTCAGCGGGGCGACGCCGAGGTCATGATCTGCGGGGGCGCGGAGGCCGCCATCACGCCCATGGGTATCGGCGGTTTCGCCGCCATGCGGGCGCTTTCCACGCGCAACCACGATCCGGCGCGCGCCAGCCGGCCGTGGGACGCCCAACGGGACGGCTTTGTGGTGGGTGAGGGTTCCGGCATTCTGATCCTCGAGGAGCTGGAGTTTGCCAGACGGCGTGGCGCGCCGATCCTGGCCGAGGTCGCCGGCTATGGCATGAGCGCCGACGCCTTCCACATAACCGCTCCATCCGAAGACGGGGACGGCGCCATGCGGGTCATGCGCAACGCCTTGAAAGACGCTGGGGTCGCGCCCGAACAGGTGGACTACATCAACGCGCACGGGACTTCAACCGACGTGGGCGACCGCATTGAAACGGTGGCGGTCAAGCGCTGCTTCGGCGAACACGCACGCCAGTTGGCTGTCAGCTCGACCAAATCGATGACCGGTCATCTGCTGGGCGGCGCCGGCGGCTTGGAGGCGGGCATCACGGTGCTGGCCATCCGCGATCAGATTGCGCCGCCGACCATCAACTACGAGTTTCCCGATCCGGAATGCGACCTGGACTACGTGCCCAACCAGGCGCGGCCGATGGCGATCCGCTGCGCGCTTTCCAACTCGTTCGGTTTCGGCGGCACCAACGGCTGTCTCCTGTTCAAGAAGTACTGATCCGCGGACTTGCCCCTGGGGACACTCCGGGCTAACCTTACGCAACCCATCGCCTGTCCCGGGACACAGGCGTGTCCCCCCACTACAGACTCGGGGACGCTCCGAACCCGGGGACGGAGTACTCCGTCCCCGGGTTTTCGGCTGAGCGGGCGGCGGCGCGGGGGTGCTATTTTCGTATTGATGACCGATCGCCAACAAGCCTGGGACATTCTTTGCGAGTTCACCAAGTCGGAGAACCTGCGCAAGCACGCTCTGACCGTGGAGGCGTGCCTGGCCGCCTACGCGCGCAAGTTCGGCGAGGACGAAACCAAGTGGTCCGTCGTGGCACTGCTACACGACTTCGACTACGAGATACATCCCGACGCGCCCGACCACGCGGTGAAGGGCGAGCCGATTCTGGCCGCCCGCGGCGTGAGCGACGAGATTCGCCGCGCCGTCGTTTCGCATGCCGGCTACAGCGGCGTCAGCCGCGACTCGCTGCTGGAAAAGACGCTGTTCGCCTGCGACGAATTGGCCGGCTTTCTCACCGCCTGCGCGCTGGTGAAACCCAACAAGAGCATCTTCGAGGTGGAAGCCAGGTCGGTGCGGAAAAAGATGAAGGACAAGGCCTTCGCCCGCTCGGTGAGCCGCGAGGATATTCTGGCCGGCGCGGCCGGACTCGGCGTGGACCTGGATGAGCACATCGGCTTCTGCGTGCGGGCCATCCAATCGCGGGCCGCCGACCTCGGCCTCGAAGGAACTCAACCCGCTCAGCCCAGCGCCTGAATCTCGCTGTCCAGGTGTGCCAGCGCCGCCTCCAGCACGGTCCGGTAGCGGGGGTTCCGGCAAGCCGCCAGATCGTTGACGACCCGCGTTCGAGACAGTTCCAGACTTTCTTTCCTGTGCTGCCGTTCGAGTTGTGCCTTGGAGGATCGAGCCGCGGTCCGCGCGGCTTTGTCCGTCTCGGCCATCTCCATCTGGGACTCGACCGATTTGCTCTCCCAACCGCGGGCCACGTCTTCAATTATAGGACCTCTGCGATTCACACGGTGGTATTGGCGCACAGCGGCGGTCCCGGCCTCCGCGGCGGCGCAAGCCGCGCCGGGCTCGCCGGTCACTGGATCTCGATCGCGCTGATCTTCGGGTTCTCCACCACCGGTGTCAACTGGATGACAATCTGTCCCGCGCTCACCGTCACCGGGAAGCTCAGGTCGACCGCCCTGAACGCCCCTCCCGCCGCCACCACGATGTCGAAACCCGTTCGCACCGTCTGAGAGTTGAGCGCAATGTTGAACACCCGCCGTCCGGGCGAAGGGAAGTAGATCTCGGCGAACTTCAGCTTCACCGTGTAGCTCCCCGCCGGAATGCCGTTGAACTGGTATTGCAGCGCCGAGGTGCTATAGCGCTCGCTCTGGTACAGCAGGGGC
>JAUYBU010000589.1 GCA_030693045.1 Bryobacterales bacterium
AACTCAGCCTGAAGCAGAACCTCGAGGGTCTCCGAAGGCTGCTCGAGAAAATGGGTGACCGCACCGCGCTGAGGACTTACTGACAGCGAAGGCCACGCCTGTGACCGAGCGCTACCTGCCCCGGCGTGGGTCTCGGCGCCACCGCCACGAAGGCGGCCCCGTATCGCCCCGACGGAACTTTGGCCGCCGAGGTCCGCGCCGCAGTTTCACTCGCGTATCCCCCAGCCCGGCTGGGTCGAACAGGACTCGGAGGACTTTTGCCGCTCGGCGCCCGCCGCGGACGATCTGTTGAGACTGTGGCATTGTCAGACTGGCGGCCACGGCGGTACAGTGGTACTCCGGAGAGATGAGAATGAGCAACTGGGAATTCCAGACACTGGATCCCTCCTATGGGGGAGTAACCGAGGGTCCGGTGTGGGACGGCTCCGGATTGCTGTTCACACGCATTCAGCAGAGCCGCATCATGAGATACGACCCAGCCGCGGGCGCCTGCACGGTTTATCGCGAAAACTCCAACTGCGCGAACGGACTCAGCTTTGACGCTCAAGGCCGGCTTTATGGATGCGAAGGCGGCGCGACGGCCGATGCGCGGCGCGTGGTCCGCTATGACCCCGACGGAAGCGTGACCGTTCTGGCGGACCGGTACGAGGGAAAGCGGCTGAACATCCCGAACGACCTGGTCGTGGACCCCGAGGGACGAATCTGGTTCACCGATCCCTACTACGAGGGAGCGGCCGGTCCCTGGAGTTTCGACCGGGCCAACAAGGAACTGGAGCACGATTCCGTGTACCGGTTGGACCCGCGGGCCGGCGGGACCGACAGCATTACCCGGGTCACGTTCGACACTACGCGGCCCAACGGTTTGCTGTTCTCACTCGACTACAGCACCCTTTATGTGGCGCAGAGCGGCCGCGAGCCGAACGAGGCGCGCCAGTTACGGGCGTATCCGGTGAGAGCCGACAAGAGCCTGGGGACATGCGAGATCCTGCACGATTTCGGATCGCATCGCGGCATCGACGGTATGCGCCTCGACACCGAGGGCAATATCATCGCCACCGCCGGGTGGGAACTGGGCGGGCCCGGACCCATGGTCTACGTCTTCTCGCCCGCGGGGGACGTTCTTGAAAGGCATCCCGTCCCCTGTCGTCGGCCGACCAACTGCGCCTTCGGTGGTGAAGACCTGACGACACTCTACGTGACGACAATCGAAGGATTTCTTTTCAGGACGCCCACCGACCGGGTCGGCCGCGTTTTGTTTCCGCCTTCCGGCGCCGCCGGCGGCGTGCCGTCCGCGGGATCGATGCGCACCGTCTGAGATCCCGCGGTTTTGATTTCGACACCGACTACATGCGCCACTCAGACCGGCGCCTCTTCGGCGCCTGCATCCACACCGTTCGGCCAAGCCTGGCCCCCGCCGCCGAAACCTCAATCCGCGCCAAACTCATCCGAGACCGCCTTGACCTGTCCGGATCCACAGCAAGTAGCTCGACGGCGCGGGCCGCCCGAACTCATGTTGCGGTACTCTCAAGTTATTAAGTCGCCGACAGCGCGGCGGAAAGCCGAAACAATGCGGCTGGTCCGCGGATTGGAGCCGTAACCATAACATGGCGCAACGCGTGAAGACCGACTGGACGTTACTGGCGACCATCGGAGCGCTGGTGGTCTTCGGCCTGGTGATGCTGTTCAGCGCCTCCTCGGTGTCGTGGGCCTTCGTCTCTGTCGGCGCTACTCTGCTGCTGCTGGTGTTGGTCTACTTCCTCGATCCGCGGTTCCACCGCTGGCTGCGCATCGGGCCCATCTCGATACAGCCGTCGGAGCTGGCCAAGCCCGCACTGGTCATCTTTCTGGCGTATTGCCTGACCATGCGCTCGCGCTCGGTCAATAACTGGCACACCCTGGCGCAGGCCACGCTGGCGCTGGGCTTGCTGGCCGGCGCCGTGGTGGCAGCCGATCTGGGCACCGCGTTTGTTCTGGTGGTCACGGCGGTGGTAGTGTTCTTCGTGGCCGGGCTGGAGAGACGGTACTTCGTGGCCGCGCTGATAATCGGGCTGCTGTGCGCGGCCGGCGCGGTTGCCGTCAAGCCCTATCGAATGGTGCGCGTGTTCGGTTTCTTCGACCCCGAATACCGCATCCTGGAGACCGGTGGCGTAAAGACGCTCGACCCGGAGAGCAAGCTCCGCCAGTACATCGACCAGTCGGCCCACTCCAAAGACCCCAGCTACCACGTGCGCCAGTCGAAGATCGCGGTCGGCTCGGGCGGCGTCACCGGCCGGGGCCTGATGGAGGGCATACAGAAGTTCTACTATCTGCCGGCAGCGCACACGGATTTTATCTTCGCCGTGGTCGGCGAAGAGTTCGGCCTGCTCGGCTGCCTGGGCGTGCTGAGCGGTTTCATGGTCATCCTGTGGCGAGGTCTGCGCCTGTGCTGGGTGGCGACGGACGATTTCGCCCGCTACCTGGCGCTGGGCGTGACGACGGCGATCGTGGTGCAGGCGATGGTCAACATGAGCGTCGTGCTGGACCTGGTCCCGACCAAGGGTCTGCCCCTGCCAATGATCAGACAGGGCGGCAGTTCGCTGTTGAGCACGCTCACCTCCCTCGGCCTGCTGCTCAGTGTGAGCGAGCACGCCGGATGACGCCACGGGCGTTCCTGATGACCGGCGGAGGCACCGGCGGGCACGTGATTCCACTGGTCGCCGTGGCGCGCGAATTGCGCCGCCGCGGGCACAAGCCGTTTTTCGTCGGCACGCGCCGGGGCCTCGAGGCCCGGCTGGTTCCGGCCGAGGGCTTCCCGATCGACTGGATCGAGATCGGCCCCCTGAACCGGGTCGATTGGCGGCAAAGGCTCGAAACCTTGTGGCAGTTGCCCGCCGGCGTGGCGCAGTGCTGGGCGCGCTACGGCGCCGGGCGCGTGGCGGCGGTGTTCAGCCTCGGCGGTTACGTCGCCGGCCCGCCCATGATCGCGGCCTGGCTGCGCCGCATTCCAGTGGTGCTGATGGAGCCCAACGCGCTGCCCGGATTCACCGCCCGGCGCATGGGACGCTGGGTCGATCGCGCCCTGGTCAGCTTCGCCGAGGCCCGGCCCTACTTTCCGTCGGGAAGAACCGAATTGACCGGGCTGCCCGTGCGCGAGGAGTTCTTTCAAGTTCCGGTGAAGCCGCGCGAGGCCACCCTGACGGTGCTGATTACCGGCGGCAGCCGCGGCTCGCGAACCCTGAACCAGGCCGCGCGCGAGGCCTGGCCGCTGCTTCGCCGGGCGTCCTTTCCCGTGCGCTGGATTCACCAGGCCGGCCAGGACGCGGCCGCCGAGATCTCGCGCGAGTTCGCCGCCGGCGGATTGGATGGCCGCGTGGCCGCATTCATCGACGACATGCCGGCGGCCTTCGCCGAGGCCGACCTGGTGGTAGGCCGCTCCGGCGCCGGCGCGGTAGCGGAGCTGGCCGCCGCCGGCAAGCCGTCGATCCTGTCGCCCTTTCCATTCGCCGCCGACGACCACCAGACGGCCAACGCGCGCGCGCTCGAAAGAGCCGGCGCCGCCCGCCTGGTGCC
>JAUYBU010000600.1 GCA_030693045.1 Bryobacterales bacterium
TGGTCCAGCAGCAGCAGATGCGGCGTGAATCCGGATGACGCCAGGTCGGCGGAACAATGGCTGCGCTGGGTGAGATCCAATCGATACATACGTCCGAAAAAGCGTTCCGTCCGTCCGGGCATCGCCTCGAGCCGCCGGGAATTGGCGGGCGTGAATTCCCCTTCGTAAAGCTGACCGGCTTCGACCGCCGTCTGGCTCGAATAACCGCCCAGGAGCCGCAAACGGAACTCCGCCTGCCAGGATCCGAAAGCGCGAAGCACCAACTGGCAAGGGCCGGGCCCCATCTCGCGGGACACCCGCCGGGCTTCTCCGGCAAACTCCTTGCCGCATGTCAGTTCGATCTGCACCCGTGTCGAATCCGCGGCCAGGGGCTCCAGTTCCACGATCACCGGCCCTTTCTCTTTCAGTTGGAAGGCGTAAGTGAGAGTGCGGGACGATCCGCCCGGCTGCGCACACGCGTCCGCGAAGGAATTCCTCCAGTAGCGGTTCAACTCGACCGGCGTCGGCGGCGGGCACGGAGGCGGCGGGGGAGGCGGGGGCTTGGGCTTGGGTTGAGGCTTGGGCTCGGGCTTGGGCTTGGGCTTGGGTTGAGGCGGCGGCGGGGGCGGCGTCAGCTGAAAACTCAGGGCGAGCCGGTATGGTCCGGTGGTCTGCGCTTCGGAGGAGACATAGAAAGTGTGGTTTCCCGGCCCGCGCAAATCGATTGACGGGTAGCTGCAGCCACCCGTCGTCTGAGTGACGCAAACCCGCAGGCGCTTGTCCGTCGCCGTCGCGCGGACCGTGAGGACGCCCGCCTCCTTGACTTGCACGGCGAAGCGATCGGCCAGCCGCATTTCGCCGCCGATCGGGAACTTGCAGTCGTCCGGCGAGATCACGCCGGTGCGCACGTCCTTGAGCTTGGGCAGCGGAACTTCCGCGCACGGAGACTGCGCGCCGGCGGCGCCTGCTAACGCCAGCCACGCCACCAGGGGCACAAGTTGCCGCAATCGGAGAGGTGGAGTCATCGCGCTACTGAATCTCCCAGATCTTCAGGGTTTTGTCGTCCGACCCCGAAACCAGCGAGAGGGGGCTCAGGCCCGGCAGGAAAACCAAGCCCGTGACGGGGGCCGAGTGCGCATTGAGAGGCTTCCTGGGTTTCATGCCTCCGCCGGAAATGTCCCAAATCCAGATCGAGTTCCCCGCCGCGGCAGCCAGAAGCTTGCCGTCCGGGGAGAAGGCGACGCCAGTTGCATTTGCGCTCAGTTGTTCGACCACGGGCTTCTGCCCGCCGCCGTCCAACCGCCACAGGAGAACTTGGTCCACCGACGCCGCGGCGATCCGGCTTTGGTCGGGCGAGACTGCCACATCGGTGATGCGATCCGGCGCCCCCTGCAAGGTCTGCGAGATCTGGCTCGCCTCCTGCTCCCAAACCGAAACCGCCTTGTCCCAAATGCCCGCGGCGACCAGGCCCTTCGGCCCTACAGCCAGGGCGGTCACCGGGCTGTGAAGCGACAGCGCACGCACGAATTGCCGGTTACGGACGTTCCAAAGCTTCGCCACCCCGTCGTCGGCGCCGGAAATCAGATACGAGCCGTAATGAGAAAACACCAGCGCTCGGACCGTGTCGTCGTGCCGCGCCGTGGCGGGCTCCATTTGGCCCAGTAGCGAGCCGGTCTTCGAATTCCACAGTGCGGGCAGCCCGCGGTCTTCCGAGCCGGTGGCCAGCAGGCTGCCATCGGGCGATATCGCGGCCGCCGGCGAAGTGGAGGCCAATGCGGCCGACAAGCGGCTCCAGTCGGCGGTACGCCGGACCTCGAGCAGTCTGGTCTGATTGCCTTCCAGCACGGTCAGCAGAGACCCGCCACCGGCGGCGAGCGACATCTTCAGAACCTTCGCTCCGAGTTCCAACTCGCGAGGGCGGCTGGGCTCCGATCGGCCGGCCATCCGCCAGAGGGCGATCACCGCGAACACAACTCCGCCAGCCACCAGTGAGGCGGCCAACGGCTTCCACCATCTGGGCCACTTCCGCTTCGGAGGCTTTGGCGGCGGCGCCTTAGTCTTCACGGCGCGGAACACGACCCTGGGCTTTCGAATCACCCGGCCCGCGGCGTCCGCATAACCCGGCGCCACCATCTTCTCGATCTCCAGCAAGGGACCCTTGGGCATCTCCCCGATCACCTCGAACTTGGCGGGATCGGAAACCGGAGTTCCCTCGGCGATCACGACGTCCCGAATGGTCAGCGCCTTGAGCAGATCGCCGCGCGCCGCCGCGCCGCAGGCGTGGCCGGCATCCAGCGCCTCGAAAAACGTGTCCGGCTGGTGGCGACTCGAGAGGTCCTCCACCCGTTTCGCAAGCGCCTTCAGCTCGCTCTCCCAGGTCTGGGGGACCGGGGTCTGGCCAAGCTTCTTCTCGAGTTGCCCGGCTTCCTCCTTCAGGGCCAGGTACTCCGCGAGGGTCTTCCTGTGCCGAGGCCGCACCTCTTGCGCAAGCTGCGGAATTACTTCGCCCGCCGCCACCCCCGCCTTCATCACCATAGCTTCGCGCAGAAGCGAAAGGCCCGCCCGGAGCCCGGTGGTGTCCACGGGCGGTTTCATGGTTTCCTTCGCGTACTCGACCAGCCCCCGGGGGCCGCATTCGAAGGCCGCCTTGCCGGATCGCGTCAGGACCTCCAGGTTTTCGCTTCTCAGCAAACTCTCCAGATCCCAGTGGGCGGCTCCGGCCCAACCCGCCAGCACCACCAATCGCGCCCGATCGTTCGGGTCTGCCTCTTTCCTCATTTTCCGGAAGGCGTCCCGCGACAGCGCTGCATCCAGCCGCAAGGTCCGCCGCATCCACCGGGTCGCGCCGACCGGTTTGGCGGCTTCGCCCGAAAGGAGGTTATCCAGGAAGCTCCGGAACGCCTCGTCCCGCGCGGGTTGGTTGTCCTTTCTCGACGCCAGCCAATACGCGAAGCTGGGGCTCTTCTTGGCGCACTCCTGAAACAGCGCCCGCGGTGTCAGCGCCGGATCGGCCGCGTGTTTGGACACCAGGACGCCGTCGTCGACCAGGCCGATCAAGCCCTCCGATTCTTCCAGAAAGAGAACCAGGCAGGGCCTGCCTGCCACCTCCTCCTTGCGGACACTTCTGTAGACCGCCTCCAGGCGGGAGATGGCCTCCAGGTCCGACGTCCTGCCGGTGGCGTCGGAGAACTTCTCCTGGGCTTCGGCCGTGACCACCACCGTGAGTGCGCCGTTCAGCCTCTGCTTAAGCGCTTCGCCCTCCCGGACGCGGTGCACCGTGAACTCGGCGGCCGAACCGACGGCGATCACCCATTCGCCATCAATCCGATCGACGGCAGCCAACTCCGCCACTGATATCTCCTTTTAACCGCTCCCTGACGGTCGCGGCTCGGAAACTTGTACTGAGCCGCGGCTCGGAAACTTGTACTGAGCCGCGCGCGTCAGCAAGCGGTACTTGTCGCCCAGCTCTTAGGCCGTGCCGGGCCTGGCCTCGGCGCTCTTTCTCACACTGATGCGCGGCTTTCTCAACACTTCACCATTTCGCTTCAGCCTGTAACCGTTGCCCTCAATCTCTTCTACATACGTTCTGTAGCCGGAACCGTTCACCCGCACAATCTCGTATTCCTCCAACCTCCAGACTTCGGTTTCGGGCGCGACGCCATACTCCTCGATTCCCAGCAGCTCAAGCAAACGGCCCAAGCCGGGAACGGCCGCCCGGCGCGCGGCATCCAGCAGGTTCAGAAAGTAGCGCGGGTTGTGCTTGTCCCGCAACCGGGCGATTTCATCGGTGAACTCCCGCAGTTCCGCTTCCTCCGGCGGCGTCTCGGCGGACGCGAGTTTCTTGCGGAGTTCACCGAGTTTCCGGGGGATGCTCACATAGCTTTCGAAGGCATCGCCGTACTCGGCGGCCGCGGTCTTGCCGAGCGCCGAGATCACCTCGCGCGCCGCGCCGGCCAATGCGTAGACGTCCTCCCGTTCGATCTCATCCAACCGGCTTGCCGCCTCCGCGCGCCGGCGCTCGCCCTCCGCCGCCGTGGGCTCAGGCTCGTCCTGACTCTCCTCCGGCTGGGCGGAGCGCTCGGCAAGCACGATCAGCTTTGCGTCGATGCGCCTCAACAGTCGCGCGATCTCCGCGGGATCCTGGCCCGCCTCCCCGAATTCCTCCTTCTCGGCGTCCAGTCGCGATGAGAGCCGCCGCACCTGCCAGCAGAGGAAGGCGAGCATGACTACCGACAGCGCCGCCAGCGCCACCGGCAGCCAGGAAAGAACGCCGGGTTTGGCATCCGAATTCGGCATGGGGTCCGAACCCGGTTTGGGATCCGCGGGCCGGACCCGCGGGCCGCCGACCCGCGCCAGAAACTCCACCGTGCCTTGCGCGTCGGCGGCGCTGGAAGCCACGGCGATAAAGTAAGTTCCCTTGCTCAGCGGCGGAGACGAGTTACGGGTGATCTGAAGCAGCCTCTCGCCGGCCTCTCCGCTCCAGGAAAGATCGGCCGAATCTCGCTTGAGGTCCGGCGCGCGGCCCCGTTTGACCCACAGGCTGGCGCGCGCGGAACCGGCGGCCGCGATCTGGAACTCCAGACGCTCGGCGATCTCCGGCACGTCAATCTGAAACTCGCACGGACCGGGCAGGATGCACCGAACCGCCTCGTCCGGCTTCAACGGCGGCGGGCTGGCCGCAAAAACAGCCGCGGCCCAGAGCAAACACCCCAGCGCGGCAATGCGCGGTACAAGACGGCCCGTATCTTTCTTCTTGCTCATCCTGAATCGCTCCCTTCCCGTTCTTCAACCGCTCCCGGCCCAGAGGGCACCCCGGTCGCGGGGGGGGGG
>JAUYBU010000004.1 GCA_030693045.1 Bryobacterales bacterium
CTCAACAGATCGTCCGCGGCGGGCGCCGAGCGGCAAAAGTCCTCCGAGTCCTGTTCGACCCAGCCGGGCTGGGGGATACGCGAGTGGAACTTCGGCGCGGACCTCGGCGACCAAAGTTCCGTCGGGGCGATACCGGGCCGCCTTCGTGGCGGTGGCGCCGAGACCCACGCCGGGGCAGGTAGCGCCCGGTCAGAAGCTGCAAAAGAACCCGGGGACACTCCGGGCTGGCTTCACGGAAACAACACTTTGGAGCGCCCACAGGCGTGTCCCCCAGGATTCTCTTACAGCTTCTCACAGGCGCGGCCTTCGCTGTCAGTAGGTCCTCAGCGCGGTGCGGTCACCCATTTTCTCGAGCAGCCTTCGGAGACCCTCGAGGTTCTGCTTCAGGCTGAGCTCCACGTCCACTTCCGGGCGGTGGCCCAGGATGCCGACCGGTCCCCTGTAGTTGCTCTGCCGGATCACCTTCAGCATCTCGATCTCGCGGTCGCCGTCTCCGATCGGGATGATCATCGGGGCGTCCTTTCTCATCCCGTTCAAGTTCACCGCCAGCAGGTACGGCAGCATCTTGGGGAACATTTCGGGGAATCGGTCCATCTGCTCGCGGCCGTGGTGAAAGTTGTACACCAATCCGACGTTCTTCAATTTCACCCGCTCGATGATGGCAATCTGGTTGTCCGGCTCTCCAAACCAGCCGCCGTGATTGTAGAGGCCCACTTTGCATCCGATCTTGCCGGCCTCCGATGCCAAGTACCGCACGGTTCCGGCCACCAGATCGATCTTGCGTTCCCGCGGCAGGTCGGCAAAGGAGCGCGGCGGAACGAACATGTACCAAAGCTCCGTTTTGACGCCGCGCCGCTTCAGCAGATCCAGCACAACCGCGACCTTCTTGTCCTCGGCCGCGTTGGGGCCCGATGTCAGCCAGAAGGCCTGGAGACGGATTCCGTGTTTCCCGAGCGCGTCGATTTCCCGGTCGAAAGTCGGAATGTCCTTGTCGCGCCAGTCGTAGGCCAGCATTCGGATGCCGAGGTTGTGAAGCATCTGGGCGCGCTCCTCGGGACCGCGGTTCTTGGCGTCGAACGGCACAATACACCAGGCCACGAGATTGTCCTTGGAGAAGACGCCGGCCTTGGGTGCTGGCGCCGAGGGGATCGCTGCCGCCAGGAGAATGCCGACACAGGCGGCGCAGGTGAGTTTCATAGTAGGGACCTCTGGGTTGGAAGTTGTCATCCCGGGATGACGTTTCGAATCGTACATGCTTCCCGCCGGCCCGGTCAAGCCGAAAGAAAGCCGCTGTTCCGCGCCCCTTGAGCACGGTCCCGAGAACCCGATACGGCCCTTCCGGTTTGTCGGCGACGGCGTGCGCCGCCCGCAAATCCCGAAGTGTTTCAGCAGCCAGGACGCCTCACGCTACACTATATAAGGACATGCCTCGCATCTACCTGTGCTTCCTTTGGCACATGCACCAGCCGTTCTACAAGGACCTGCTGTCGGGCGAATACAGGCTGCCGTGGACCCGCATGCACGGGCTCAAGGACTACTACGGCATGGTCCGCATCTTGAAGGACTTTCCGCTGGTGCGGCAGACCTTCAACCTGGTGCCGTCGATGATCGCGCAGTTGGAGGAATATGCCACCGGCAAGGCCGCCGATCCGTTCTTGCGCGCGGCCCTCAAGCCGGCCGAAAGCCTTTCCGAGGACGAGCGGGGGTTCATTCTTCGCTACTTCTTTCAAGCCAACCCGGGGCGGCTCATCTATCGCTACCCGCGCTACGCCGAACTGTACGAGGCCTGGCGCGCGGCCGACCACAACGTGGCCCGCGCCCGCCGCTTCTTCGACGCCCGCGCGATGCGCGATTTGCAGGTGCTGTCGCAGTTGTCCTGGTTCGACGAGGAGTTCCAGAGCGATCCGGAAGTGCGCGAACTGGTCGAAAAGCGCCGGGACTACTCGCTCCAGGACCAGACCCGGGTGGGCCGCAAGCAAATGGAGATCCTGGGCGCGGTAATGAGGGTCTACCAGGAGTACGCCTCCACCGGCCAGATCGAAATTTCCACCACGCCGTTTTACCACGCCATCCTGCCGTTGCTGTGCGATTCGCAGATTGCCGAAGTCTCGCATCCCCACCTGCCGCTGCCCAGCCGGTTCCGCTATCGCGAGGACGCGCGGCGGCAATTGGAAAACTCCCGCGCCTACATGCGGAAGAGATTCGGATCCGCGCCGGCGGGGCTCTGGCCTTCCGAAGGCGCGGTCTCCGACGAGGCGCTCGCCATCGCCGCCGAAACCGGTTTCCGCTGGGCGGCGACCGATAACGGCATTCTCAGCCGCACCATCGGACGCGCGGCCGGGGCCGTCGAGACCTATCGCCCCTACCTGTGGCGGCAGGGCGAACGCGAGATCCGGCTCATCTTCCGCGACCACTACCTGAGCGACCTGATCGGCTTCGTGTACTCGCGCATGGGCGCCCAGGAGTCGGCCGCTCATTTTCTGGACCGCATCCGCGAGAACGCCCGCGGCATCCTCGCCGAAGGACGCGACGCGCTGGTGCCGATCATTCTGGATGGCGAAAACGCCTGGGAGCATTACCCGTTCAGCGGACGCCCGTTCCTCGCCGAACTCTACCAGCGCATTTCCGAAGACCCGCGCATCCAGGCGCTCACCGTCAGTGAAGCCCTCGGCCGGATCGAGCCTCAACCGCTGGACCATGTTTTCCCCGGCTCCTGGATCAACGCGAATTTCGATATCTGGATCGGCGCCGAGGAGGACAATCGCGCCTGGGAGGCGCTGGTCAAGGCGCGCGACACCTACGAACGCGTGACCGGCGCTCCCGGATGCACGGAGATTCCCAGCGAAAACCGGAGCCTGGCGTACGAGGAGTTGCTTATCGCCGAGGGCAGCGACTGGTGCTGGTGGTACGGTCCCGAGCACGATTCGGAGAACCGGCCCGAGTTCGACAAGCTCTTTCGCGACCATCTGGCGAACATGTACTACCTGCTGAATCTGGCCCCGCCGGAGGATCTTTCCCGCTCCATCCTGCGCGTGGAAGTGAAGGAATTTCACCAGCCGCCCACCGGCCCGATCCGGCCCGCGATCGACGGGCAGGTGACTTCGTATTTCGAGTGGCTGGGCGCGGGAACCTACCGCGTGGACCAGCGGTCGGGAGCCATGCATGGACGCCCCTACCTGATTCGCGCGCTGCACTACGGCAGCGACGGAGCGCATCTCTATCTGCGGGTGGACTTCGAAGACGATGCCAGCCCGAACCTGGCCGGCTCCAGCGTGCGAGTGCGGGTGGAGCCGGAAGAAAGCGAGCATCCGGCCAGCACCGTCACCATCGCTCTGAGCGGGCGTTCCGCCGCCATTGCCGAGGCGCGTTTCGGGGTGTCGGAACATGCCGGTTCCGCCGCCGAGACGGCCTTTGGAACCGTATTGGAGGTGCGCCTCTCGCTCGCCGCGATGGGTGTCGCGCAGGGCCGCTCGCTCCGCTTTCAGCTTTCGATGTGGCGCGACGGATTGCCCATGGATGCGTTGCCGCAGGAGGGCTTGATCGAAGTCTCCACCGCCGAGCCGTCCGACTGGCCGGTGTAGCGCGGCCTTCAGGCTGTGTCTACTTACGGCCGGAATATTTGTTCAGCAACCCGAGCAGCTTTGCCGCTCCCGCGGGCGGCTTGACGCCCTTCTGAACCAGATCCCTATTCGCGTAAGCCTGCCCGTACAGGTCCTTGTTGGCGGTGGTGTCCTGGCGCAACGTCGCGCCTTGCAGCGAGATGCCGGCGAACGCGCCTCGCGAGCGCGACCAGGTGAGAATCTCGGCGCGAAGATAGGCGTCGGTCTCCGCCGAAGCGGTGCGGCCCACCGGCCCGGCCGCGACGGAGGCGTCCCCACCCAGAGTGAATTTGCTCGAAAGCAGGCGCTTCATGCCCCGCTCGTTCATCACCAGCATGATCACGTCGGTTTCCGAACCGCCGATCTGGAAACCAACGCTCCCGCCTTCCACACGCACCGATCCCGGCGCCGACCAGCCCACGTTGCCCGTACGGCAAACCATGAACCCGCGGCCGTACTTGGCGCCGATCAGGAACGCGCCTTTCTTGAGGCCCGGCACGATTACGGCGCAATGCGCCTTGTCCAGCAGGTCCTGTGGAATCCCTTTGTCCGGTGTGTCCATCACCTCCTGAAGCACGTCGGCGGCTTCCACCAGACGCTTCTCATGCTCGGACTGGGCAAACAACAGACCCGCACTCGCCAAAACCAATACCGCTGACTGAAAACGCATGGCTCTCCTCCAAACAATAACTCTCTTCATTGTAGCGAGCCTAGCCCGCCAGGGCGCAATCGGAATTCGAGACAGTAACCTCGAGCCAATTGCAAAATTCACGCCCGGCTCCCCGGCCCAGAGGCGTGTCGTGTGGCGGGCGTTCGGCGCGAAAGTGTGGAGGGCTACGCCGCCGGCAAACCGTCTAACCGGACTGCCCTTGCTGCTGGCGCATCGCTTCGATCTCAGGCAAATGCGTCCGTCCGAAAACCGTGGGAGGCTTCTCATTGGCCTCCGACAGGCGCAGGCGCAGTGTCGTCCTTCGATGTTCGGTGCCGAATATGTGCACTACGAACAGTGCGGCCAGGCAAAGGCCGCAGACGATCAACGTCGCCAGATCGGCAAACTTGGAGAACCGCGGGGGGTCCCAGATACCCGCATCCTTTAAGATCCGCAGCCCCTGAAATATCGAGATCAGTCCGATGAAACCGACAAGAAAACGTTCATGGCCCCGGGCCAGCTTCCGCAGCAGGAGAATACACCATAAGATTGCCGCCAGGCACGCACAAATCGCAAGGCCGACAAAGACGTTGCTCCGGAACATATGCACAAGTGGCATGATCCGTCCGGGCTAAGCGTACCATCCGGCTCGCCGGATTACAAGAGACCGTTAGTACTGGGGCGATGTACTTAGAAGCCCCTAATTCGGGGACAGGCTACGAAATCCCGAAATTCGACTTGGCATTTTCGCCGGAAAGCTATTTCGGGATAAGGCCTATGTGCTTCACTCAGGTGACAACAAGATGTAGTGGTTTCGATACGCTGGCAGGATGCAAGCAACTAATCCGGTTTCGGCACTAGTTCCTCTTGTACCAGCAGAGGGCAAGCCGACAAGCCCAGCTCCTCGTGCAATCTGGGGACTGCTTTCAGCTTCGCCAGTCTATCCAACAGCATAGAGATGGCCTGCAACAGATTGCAGGGCTCAAGTGAGAACCACAACATATAGGGGCTACCTGAGTGAAGCACATAGGCATTAACCGGGGTTATCTCGATATCCCCGCTCCAAGCCGCCTTCGGCGAGGGGCCAGATTACCCTAACGGTATGATTCTACAACTCGTTAGCCGTCGTTCCAAAGTAGCCACACCCTAATGGTTCTGGTGCGCTTTCGCGCCCGGAACAGCGCCTATGCCGCCAGCCTTTCAAACTACCTCGGAGAGCCTGCTGGCCATAGTCTCCTTGCTCCATTTCGCCAACGACGGTGACGTTGTCGAACGTGGCTATTGGCCGATCGTTAAAGAGCAATTTCCCAACATGGAAGGATTCTGGAGTCTATTGGTTGTGCCCCTGACGCGGCGCATTGAGTTGCCACGTGACGACCCTCGGGATTCACGCCGGGCGGGGGCGCGAGTGCCAAGGGATTCCGCACACGGCGTGGAACGGGCGATCACGCGGATTGCCGGACCTAAGGCTACCTGATAGGCTGAAACTCGGTACTCTCAAGATGATCGGCGGCATGCTCGATATCGTTGTGGCGTTGGACTGGCGCGTGGTGGATGTCTTCTTCGACCGGCATCCGCGGGCGGCGCCATCGCCCGAGGCCGCGGCCGCGCCCAGCCACGGGAGAAGACCGTGAAGCAAAACCGCTGGATACCGGCGCTGCTGGCGCTGACCGCCGCCTCAGCCGGGGCGGCGGTTGCGCCGTCCATCGGAAACGGCCGTCTGACGGCGACGCTCGACAGCTCGGCCATGCTCCAGGTGCGGGACCTCGCCGCCGGCCTCGACTGGCGCCAGACGGTCTCCGGCGACGCATTCCAGGTCACTGCCGCGGAAACGCGCCGCGGGCCCGGCCACCAGGAGATCGTGGCCACGCTGGCCGGCGCGGCGGGCCTGCGCATGAGCGTCATCCTGCCCGACGCAGCGGCGGAGATTCGCGTCAAACTGTACGCGCCGAAACCGCTGAAGTTCGCCAAGACCATCGCTTACCCGCACGCCTTCACGGCCCCGCGCTCCACCGCCGAACTGGTGCTGCCCTACCAGGAAGGCATCCTGTTGAAACTCGACGACGCCAAGCCGCTGGAGATCGCGGGCGACCTGTTCAGCCTTTCCGGCTGGCCGCCGGGGGGCCTCAGCATGCCTTGGTTCGGACTGGTGGACGGGGAGGCCGGGATGCTGGCCGTCGTGGCCACTCCCTTCGACGCCGACGTGCGCCTGAAATGGGCCGGCGACGCGCTGGCCGCTCACACCGAATGGCTGCCGTCGTTCGGCGAATGGCGCTAGGTCTTCGACCGCCTGAAAAAGTTCTATAAAACACTTCCATTCAGAAATGTTTTGGTCCATACTTGGGTATGGCCCGTCGCCCCATCCCCATCAAAGTCAAGGCGCAGGATCGCG
>JAUYBU010000040.1 GCA_030693045.1 Bryobacterales bacterium
TCCTGGCCCGCCGCGACCGGCAAACCAGGCGGGCTCACGCATCAACCCGGCCACCTCATCGACCTGATGGCGACTTGCGCCGACGTGGGCGGCGCGCGCTATCCGGAGACCTTCGACGGCGAGAAGATCACGCCGCTGGAAGGCAAGAGCCTGAGGCCGATCATCGAGGGCCGGTCGCGCCAGGGCCACTCCGAGATTTTCTGGGAGCACGAAGGCAACCGCGCCGTGGTTCAGGGCCGGTGGAAACTGGTTTCACGCCACCCGGGTCAGTGGGAACTTTACGACATCGAAGCCGACCGCACCGAGATGAACAACCTGGCCGGCCGGAACGCCGGCAAGGTCACCGACATCAGCGCCAAATACGAAGCCTGGGCCGCGCGCGCCAACGTGACGCCGTGGGAGCAGGTGGTGAAGGCGCCGAGAACCGTGGCCCGGTGAGCCTCGCGGAATCGAGCGCCGACCCGCTGTCGGACGCCCGTGAAGTTCCCTACCAGTGATGGAAGAGTGGAATCCGCCTCAAGCCAGGACGACTATCGGGTTCCGAAGCGGTCGAGAGTCGCTTTCAGCAGCGCGGGAGAGGATCTGAAGTTCGTCATCCTGAGGCGGTCGATCGCGGCCGCCAGTTCAACCAGCCCCCGAGTAGCAGCCTCGCCCAAAACACCCAGGATCCCGGTGACCCGCAGGCCGCGATCGGCGGCAACGCGTCGCGCTGCCTTTTCGTCGAGCAGGATGATGTCAGCCTTGATGGACTCGGCCAAGACGATTGCCGCTTGCTCGCCAGTCTGAAGTTTCTCCAGGCCCGAGGTTGCCCAGACAGGAGTCTCCTTGGCGGAGATCCATGACGGCAGGTTGGACGCCCAGCTTCGAACCGCGGCCGGAGCGTCTTCGTGAAGCAACTCGGCCAGCACGGCCTGAGGCGCCAGCACTTGACTGAAGAGCTTGGGCAGAAGGTCGATCTCACCGATCAGAATGAGATAGCAAATTGGCGAGGTATCCGCGACGGCGATCATGGCCGGGAGGCGTCACGAATTGCCGCAATATCCCGTTCCAGGTCATCCATCGTGTAATCGTGGTATGCCTCGGCGCGCCGGAGGAAGGACTCCGTCTCCCACCGCGAGTGCAGCCCGAGCATCTGCCGCACCTGCGCGGGCGTGATCGCGCCCGACCGATACGCTTCGACAGCGACCGCTTCCAGTACCGCGCGCGAGACACCACCCGCCTGGGCGGCAAGCACGCGCCCGATATCGTCCGGGATTTCGATGGCGACGTTCACGACGGGCCTCCTTCCGATATTTTACCGCCGAAAACACCCGGCTGGAGCTCGACACCCAAGCCGGCTGCGGCGAGATGAACAACCTGGCCGGCCGGAACGCCGGCAAGGTCACCGAACTCAGTGCCAAGTACGAAGCCTGGGCCGCGCGCGCCAACGTGACGCCGTGGGAGCAGGTGGTGAAGGCGCCGAGAGGCGGGGCTCGGTGAGCCTCGCGGAATAGAGCGACAACCCGCGGTCGCTCTCCGGGCAGAACTCGGTCAAGGCCGCACCTGGGGATCCGACGCGGGCGCTGGCGCCCGTGAAGTTCCCGATAAATCGCCCCGCCCGGTTGTAGGCCCGCGCTCGGGCCGCGACGCAACCTTTAAGGCGCCATTGCCGAGATCATCCCCTGGCTGGTGTAGTCGATGGGCACGATCCGGTAGCGGTATACCATGGCGTGCTGCCCCACCAGGTACCCGTGCTGGGCGTCGGGAAACGTCACGGCATGCACTCTGGCTGGCAGTTTGAAGGGTCTGGAGGAGAAGTTGCGCCCTCCGTTAAAGGAGTAGCCGATCCCGCCGTCATCCCCGACCCCAACGATGATTTTGCCCTCACCCACACCGTGAGAACTGGGCCAGAGACGTTGCTTCACGGACCTCGTCCAGGTCTCGCCTCCATCGGCTGTCCAGTAGACTTCCTCGCCTTTGCTCAGCACCACGATCCCGTCTTTCTCGTTCCAGAACTTCACGTCCGTGATGCCCCACTTGGTTTCCGGAATCACCGACATCGTCCACGTCTGGCCCCCATCGCCGGTCTTGCCGAAGGCGGCCACGCGCGTTGCCATGGCAATCTCCGCGCCCCCGCCGGCGAACCCAACGCTCGGCGACAGAAACTGAGCCGTGCCCATCACGCAGCCTAGTTTGCGCGGCAGTCCTCCGATCATAGCGTCCACGCTGCAGCGGCTTAACGGCTTCCAGGTCTTGCCGCCGTCACCGCTGGTCTTCAGCGTCGATTGGCTCGTCGAATCCGCATTCTCGATCTCCAGCCCGGTCTGCGGGCTCAGGAACCATACTCCCTTGGTTGTGCCGCTCACGGTAGACAACTCCGCCCACGTGCTTCCGTCTCTGGTACCCAGGATCTTAGCTCGATCCGTTATCGCCCAGCCGTTCTTCGCATCCAAAAAGAAAACCTTCGTTAGTGGGTCGTCACTCGCCTCGGGATCGCCGCCAAGTTGCACCTGCCAGGTCTTCCCGCCATCTGCCGTGAACAGGATCGTAGACTTGTCTCCCACCACCCAGCAGGTCTCCGGCCCCACGCATGCAATCGCGTTCAGGGCGATGTCCTTGTTGAACGGAACAGGCTCCCAGATCGCCTTGAACTTGGGCGCGCCCTCCTTCGCCACCGGTTTCGGCTTTGCCGCCGCCGGTTTCGCAGGCGCCGCCTTGCGCACAGGTGCTTGCGCAGCCGCGCCCATGACGACGAACAACCAAACAGCTATCCCAGCCATGAACTTCATCCCAGAATCCCCCTTTTCTGCATCGTATCACATCAAATCGCCGATCGATTACAGGGATAAATCGGGAGATTCGGGACTTGTTTGAACGGCTCGGTCTATCTCGTCGACTGTGCGGATGCGTTAGCCAACCCTACGGCGTGAACGGCGTCTCCGGTTTCCGGGCCGAGGTGAGCACAGGCCAGCAGACCGGCTGGGCCAAACTCCGTTCAGGAGTAGTCGACGCCGACCAGAAACAGCCCGCGCGCCGGGGCGCTGGGGCCGGCCTTCCCTTCCACTCCCGGGCGCAGCAGAGCGCGGATGTGGTCCGGGGTGAGATTTCCCTTCCCTGCCTCGATCAATGTCCCGACGATGTTGCGCACCATGTGCTTGAGGAAGCCGGAGCCGCGGACCCGGTACAACAACCGGTCCCCTTCGCGCCAGGCGCGGGATTGGAAAAAGGTGCGGACCTTGGAGCCGCCCAGGGCGTCTCTCTCATCCGACGCCGCGAAGGCCGAGAAATCGTGCTCGCCCGCGAATACGGATGCCGCTTCGATGAACCGCTCCTCGTCGATCGGATAAGGAAAGTGATAGACGTAGCGGCGCTCGAAAGGCGGCACGACTTCGCCGCGCCAGATGCGGTACTCGTAGGTCCTGGCGAGGGCCTGAAAGCGGGGATGGAAATCGGCGGCGGCCTCCTCGAGCGCCAGCACGCGGATCTCGCCCGGCAACAACCGGTTCAGGGCCTTTTTCAAATTGCCGGGAGGGATCGGATTGGCGATCGAGAACGCGGCCACTTGCGCCAGGGCGTGGACGCCGGCGTCGGTGCGTCCGGAGCCCGCCACGTCCACCGGCCGGCCTTCAATCTGTTCGAGCGCGGTCTCCAGAGCGCCCTGAATCGTCGCCAGGCCCGGCTGCACCTGCCAGCCGTGGTAGACGGCGCCGTCGTAGGCCACGGTGATCCGGATGCGCCGCATCTCAGGCACCCGGGCGCGAGCCCGGCTTGACCACCGGCAGGCCTTGCGCGCACAGCGGGCACTCCTCGGGCTGGTAGGCGACGACCTTGAGCGTGGCCAGCGCGAGGCGCGGCACGCCGGCGTCGGCCGAGCCGCCGGAACGGTCGACGATCGAGCCGGCCACAAGCACCTCGGCGCCCGCGGCCTGGAGCAATTGGACCACCTCGCGCGAGCTGCCGCCGGTGGTGACCACGTCCTCGACCACCACCGCGACCTCGCCCGGCGAGACCGCGAATCCGCGCCGCAGGGTCATCTTGCCGGTCGCGGCGTCTCGTTCGGTGAAGATGAACCGGACGCCGAGCGCGCGGGCCACTTCGTGGCCGATGATCAGCCCGCCCAGCGCCGGCGCCGCCACCAGTGCGGCCTGGGCCGCGCCCAGGCGCTCCCGGAGGCGGCCGGCCATGCTCGCGCCCAGCGACTGTGCGTGCTCGGGATACTGGAGCACCTTGGCGCATTGCAAGTACTCCGGACTGTGCAGCCCGCTGGTCAGCCGGAAGTGGCCGCGCAGATAGGCGCCGGTGCGCTCGAACAGCGCCAGAATGGGATCGGATTGAGGTTCCACAGAGGCAACGATACCAAACCGCGGCGCATTCCGTCAGCAGGCGCCGCCGGTCGGGCCGCAAGACTTTGCTAGGATTGGAAAAACAGGGAACATACGGAGCCCGGATGGCGTCATTTAATGTTTGTGAAGCGGTGCTTTCGGGCGGAGTGAAAGGACTCATGAACGGCATGCGAAGCAGTGTGAGCATAATCTGCGTTTGGTTGATGGTGGTTTCGGCCCTTCCGGCCCAGCAGTGGAGCGGCGCCAACGCCTCGGTGACCGAGCCTGGAGGCCGGCTTTCCACCCTGACCTACCCCTACCGCGCCAAGGAGGTGGCGCCCATCAGTCTCGCCAACTCCTACCGCCTGGAATCGCTGCTCCGCGGCGGGTTGTTGTACCTTTCGCTGCAAGACGCCATCGCGCTGGCGCTCGAGAACAACCTGGACATCGACATCCAGCGTTACGGACTGCGTCTGGCGGAGGTGGACCTGGATCGCGCCAAAGCGGGCGGCGCCATCCGCGGCGTCTCGACTTCGATCTCGCAGACTTCTACCGGGGCGGCGGGCGGGTCGGCTGCCACTGGCGGCTCAACCGGCGCGGTTTCCGCGGCCGGCATCCCAAGCCTGGACCCGGTGATGGCGATGAACTATTCCTGGGGCCACACCACGGCGCCGCAGGTCAACTCCTTCATCGTCGGCTCCAACTCGATCGTGTCCACCATCAACAATGGCGGGTTTCAGATCCAGAAGGGCTTTCTCACCGGCGCAACCACGACCCTTGGAATGACCAACCGCAACACGCTGTCCAGCTCGGGACGCAGCGATTTCAACCCGTCCACCACCGGCGCGCTGAGTCTGAACATCTCTCAACCGCTGTTGCAGGGCTTCGGCCGGGCGCTGAACTCGCGGCTGATCCGCATCGCCAAGAACAACCTCGGCGTGTCGGACCTGGTCTTCCGGCTCCAGGTCATCACCACCGTTTCCTCGGTGGTCAGCCAGTACTGGAACCTGGTGAGCTACAACGAAGATGTAAAGGTGAGAAGGCAGGCCCTCACGCTGGCCGAGAAGCTGTACAGCGACAACAAGAAGCAGGTGGAGATCGGCACCCTGGCGCCCATCGCCATCGTTCAAGCCGAGGCGGAAGTGGCGGCGCGGCAACAGGACGTGGTGGTCTCCGAGACCCAGGTCTTGCAGCAGGAGACGATTCTCAAGAACGCTCTGAGCCGCACCGGCGTCGCCAGCCCGGCGCTGGCGGAAGCGCGCATCGTCCCGACCGACCGAATCCGGGTGCCGGAACTGGAAAGGATCGAACCGATTCAGGATCTGATCGCGCGGGCGCTCGACAACCGTCCCGAACTCGGCCGCATCCGCATCCAACTGGACAATTCCAAGATCAACCTGAAGGCCACCAGGAACGCGCTGCTGCCCCAGTTGAGCGCCTTCGCCACCCTCAATAACAACGCGCTTTCCGGCGAGATCAACTCGCTGCCCATACCGTCGACCATCCCCGGCGTCCCGCCGCAACTGCGCAGTTCCGCGGCCGTCGACCCGTTCTTCCTGGGCGGTTACGGCAACTTTCTGCGGCAGATGTTCGCGCGGAACTTCCCGGACTATACGTTCGGGTTCCAGTTGAGCGTCCCGCTCCGCAACCGCTCCGCGCAGGCCGACATGGTGTCGGCGCAACTCAACCTGCGCCAGTCGGAATTGCAGCAACAGCAGCAGATCAACCAGGTTCGCGTGGACGTGCAGAACTCCATGATCGGCGTGCAGCAAGCCCGGGCCCGTTTCCAGACGGCGACCAAGAACCGCCTGCTGCAGGAGCAGAACCTGGACGCGGAACAGAAGAAATACGCGCTGGGCGCCTCGACCATCTTCTTCGTGATTCAGGCGCAGCGCGACCTGGCCACGGCGCAGGCCGGCGAGGTGGCTGCGCTGAGCGCCTACGCCCTGGCCCGGGTGGAGCTGAACCGCGCCACCGGCCAGACGTTGGAGAACAACAACATCATGATCGACGAAGCCGTGAAGGGCCAGGTCTCGCGGCCCCCGACGCCGCTGCCGGTCATCGATCCCCGGTAGAGGCTTCTCCATCCCGAATCGGAACAGCATGCCATTCCGGGACGGTGCAGGTGTGCCACAACTGGCAAAACTTCGACATTCGAGGCGGCTCGCCAGGACGAAGGCGCCTGTTTTCAGCCAATTACGGTTTGGCACGGATCTTGCTTTCCTAAGAGCGTGGTGAAAAGCCAGGAAAGCTCGGGGAACAAGGGTCGATCCGCAGTCCGAACCCCTATGTGTTGTCCTCTCACACTGTGATCTGCCTGTTGATGTCTCTCAAGCAAAACCCTCCCGACCGGTTCCTCGAGCCCTGGCCGATTCCCCATCAACACCCTAAGGCAAGCTGCCAACAGACGAGAATCGGAGGCCGTTGGAGGCGCCGCGCGGAGGGCCCGGCCGGGGGCTGATCGGAGGGCCCGCCCGGGGGCTGATCGGAGGGCCCGCCCGGGGGGTTGATCGGAGGGCCCGCCCGGGGGGCTGATCGGAGGACCCGCCCGGGGGGCTGATCGGAGGGCCGCAGGCGATCCTCCGGCAGTCGCGGCTAGTTGTTTTCGCCGAGGTCGGCGGCAAACTTGGCGGCAAGTTTGGCGCCCCAGCCGTCCAGCGGCCTCATCTTCCCGGCGAAGAAACGCAGCACCGGCGGCTCCTCGTAGAATTCGAGGCCGCCGACTAGTTCGCGGTTCTTGTGCAGCCACGACAGGCGGTCGACGGCGTACTCGATGTGCGACATCGTGAAGACGCGGCGCGGAATGGCCAGGCGCAGCAGTTCGAGGTCGCTGAACACGTCGTTGCCGTCCTTGTCGCGGTCCATCGACACGGTGCCGCGCTCCATGCCACGGATGCCGCTGGTGAGGTAGACAGCGGCGGCCAGGGCGCCCGCCGGATACACTGATTGCGGCAAATGCGGCAGGAAGATTTTCGCGTCGATGTGGCAGGCCAGACCGCCCGGAGGCGTCACCACGGCGATACCGCTTTCGATCAACCGCTCGGCGAAGTACTTGACAAAATCGGCGGAGCTGCTGGCGACGTCGAGTTCGGTCATCTCGCGGACGCCCACGGCCATCGCTTCGATCTCCTTCGACGACATGCCGCCATAGGTAAAGAAGCCCTCATATACCGGCAGCCACTCGCGGATCATGTCGGAGTACTTCTTTATGTTGGTCGCGATAAAACCACCGCGCACGGAGCAACTCTTGCGGCCGGACAGGTAGCAGATGTCGGCCTCGGCCATGATCTCCCGGATGATTTCGGTGATCGACCGGTTCTCGTAGCCCGGTTCGCGCTGCTTGATGAAGAATGCGTTTTCGGAAATGAGGCTGCCATCGACCACCAGCGGAATTCCGAGCGGGCCAACGATGGCCTTCACCGCCTTCAGGTTTTCAAGCGAAAAGGGCTGGCCGCCCAGCAGGTTCGTGGTCGCTTCCATGCGCACGAACGGGATCCGCTCCGGGCCGGCCTTCCGGATCGCCGCCGTGAGCTTGTCCAGATCCATGTTGCCCTTGAATGGGCACGTGCTTTGAGTGTTCAGCGCTTCGTCCTGGAACAGTTCCAGCACCTTGCCGCCGGCCAGCTCGAAGTGGGCCTTGGTGGTGGTGAAGTGATAGTTCATCGGCACGAAGTCGCCGGGCTTCACGAAAATCTTGGCCAGCAGGTGCTCGGCGGCGCGGCCCTGGTGCACCGGCAACAGGTATTCGTAGCCGAAGATCTCCTTAACGGCGTCGGCCAGCCTGTAGAAGCTCTCCGAGCCGGCGTAGGCATCGTCGGACTGCATCATCGCGGCGAGCTGGTTGTCGCTCATAGCGTTGGTGCCCGAGTCGGTCAGCATGTCCATGAAAATGTCCCGCGTGCGAAGCATGAAGGTGTTGTAACCGGCTTCCTCGATGGCGCGCAGACGGTCGGCGGCCGGCGCCAGGCGCACCTTCTGCACGATGCGGATCTTGTGGGTTTCGATCGGGATTTCCCTACCGTTAGAAAGTCGAACGCTCATTCAGTAGACTCCTGGTTTGAATTAATTTTGCGGATCTGGGGAATGACAGTTCCTGCCCGCGGCTCGCCCTATCAGCCGGCCGGAAGGCAAGATCTCGATCATACCACTGGAGCGATGTGGAGTTTCAGGTGCGGAACTGTCCAATTCAGGAAACCGGGGACGGAGTACTCTTCCCCCATTTTTTCGTGGCGCGGCCTTCAGGCTAATGCCGCAAGCTTTTTCAATTGGGCTCCTGGCGTTGGCTCGCCAACGGTGCCTTTAATCGTAAACAGAAATACTTCAACAAATCTCAAGCTGCCTCAAGTAGTTGGATGAGGCCGCGGATGGATGCGTCGGCTTGGTGGTACGCGGCTGCCGGTGGAACGCCTACGACATCGCGGAAAAAGTAGTCCACTTGTTCCGGGCGCGACAGCGCGCTCAGGTACCCGTGGATGGCGATGCGGTCGAAGCAGTGGTATACAAAGATCAGCAGGCTGGAAAACAGCTTTGCGAAAAGTTCCATCGGTCGCCGGTCCTCCGATCTTGTCTCGACAACTCGATCATCGGGCAGGCGACCGGTGGAATCAAAATTTCAAATACATTTGGCCAGGCTTCAGACCCGGGAACAGAAATCCGGAATTGAGGATACTGTCCCGGGTTTCCGCGTCACGCGGCGGTCTTGCGCAGGCGGATGCCGGCCACGAAAGCCACCAGCACCAGCGCGCCCAGCGCGAACAGCGTGTCGCCCGGGACTCGCATCCAGCGCAGCGTCTGCATCAGCGGCGTGCCCAGGAACTCGGTGCTGCGGGCGTACCAGTAGCCCTGGTCCACCGAAGCCCAGGTCTGCAGCAGGCCCACCGGCAACAGGCTCCCGACGCACATCAGGAACAGGCCGATGTTCATGGCCCAGAAAGCGAACTTGAGCCAGCGCTCGTTCCATGGCGCATCCGGCGCCAGCGCGCGCAGGCAAACCAGCATGAGGCCGATGCCCAGCATGCCGTAAACGCCGAACAGCGCGGCGTGGCCGTGTACGGGCGTCGTATTGAGCCCCTGCATGAAGTACAGAGCGATGGGCGGGTTGATCATGAAACCGAACAGCCCCGCGCCGACCATGTTCCAGAAAGCCACCGCGACGAAGAAGTAGATCGGCCACTTGTAGCGCCCGGCCCATACGGTGAGCTTGCCGCGGCGCAGGTCGTCGATGGCGGAATACGCCACCAGGGTCAGCGGCACCACTTCCAGCGCGCTGAACACCGAACCCCAGGCCAGCGCCACCGTCGGCGTTCCCGAAAAGTACAGGTGATGGCAGGTGCCGATGATGCCGCCGGCCAGGAAGATGGTGGCCGACAGCAACGCCGCCTTGACCGCCAGCGCCGGACGGATCAGGCTCAGGCGCGCGAAGAAGAAGGCGATCACGGTGGTGGCGAAGACCTCGAAAAAGCCTTCCACCCACAGATGCACCACCCACCAGCGCCAGTACTCGACCATCGACAGGTGCGTGTGCTGGCCCCAGTTCAGCCCCGCGCCGTAGAACAGGCCGATGGCGCCGGCCGAAATCAGAAACAGCCAGATGAGTTGCCGCTGCTCGCCGGGATTCTTCAGCGCGGGGCGAATCGACCGGACCACCAGAAAGAGCCAAATGAACAGCCCCGCGAAGAGCAGTATCTGCCAGCCGCGCCCGAGATCGACGTATTCGTAACCCTGGTGGCCCCACAGGAACGATGCGGCATCCGACAGCTTATTCTGGACGCTCAGCCACTCGCCGGTCATCGAACCCGCCACAATCAACAGCAGCGCACCGAACAAAACGTTCACGCCCAACCGCTGGCCCTTGGGGTCCTGGCCGCTCACGAGCGGGCCGATGAACAGGCCGGCGGCCAGCCATGCCGTGGCGATCCAGAAGATGCCCAACTGCACGTGCCAGGTGCGCGCGACGCTGTAGGGCAGCCACTTGGAAAGCGGAACTCCGTAGAAGCCGTCGCCCTCGACGCCGTAGTGCGCCGTCACCACGCCCATCAGAATCTGCACCAGGATGAGCGCCGCGACCACCCAGAAATATTTGAGCGTCGCCTTCTGCGAGGGGGTGGCGCGCCAGCTTCCGAGCGGATCTTCCTTGGGCACGGCCCCGGTTTCTTCCTCCCGTTTCTGCGATGCGTACCACCAGATCAGGGCGCAGATGCCGGCCAGCAGCATGATGATGCTGACACCGGTCCACATCACGCTCTCGCCGGTCGGGCGGTTCTCGATCAGCGGTTCGTGCGGCCAGTTGTGGGTGTAGGAAACCGTGTCGCCAGGCCGGTTGGTGGAGGCCGACCACGCGGTCCAGAAAACGAAAGCCGCAAGCTGCCGCATACGCGCCGCATCCCTCACCGAACCCGCCGGAATCGCGTAAGCGGCGTTGCCCTTCATGAAGACGCCGGAATAGTGCGCCAGGCACGCTTCAAATGCCCGCGCCCGCGCCGGGTCGACAACAATCGCCTTCGCCGAGGCGTCGTAGGTGTTGGCGCGGAACAGTCCCGTCAGGCGTCCACGCAGCCTGGCCTGGTCTTCGCCCGGCAACTGCTCGTAGGGCTTGTTGTAGTCCTTCCGGGCCCACTCGCTCAGAACGAACATCGCCTCGCGGTGCAACCAGTCGGCGGTCCAGTCGGGGGCGACGTAGCTGCCGTGCCCCCAGATGGAGCCCACTTCCATGCCGCCCATCGACTGCCACACGTTCTGCCCGCGCCCGATTTCGCCCGCGGCGATAACTTCCTGGCCCTCGGTCGTTACGACCCTGTCCGGAATGGGCGGCATCTCCTGGTAGATGCGTGTTCCGATCCATCCCAAAATGCCGAATGACACGGCAACCACAATTGCAAAACTGATCCAAAGTTTCTTCATATGGAAAAGAATCGCAGGATCGGGGCGGCCGGTCAATGACTTCAGTCACATTTCGGCGGGAGCGGGACGGGCCTCTTGCTTTTTCACCGTCCCGCTTTGAGTTTGTAAGTGTAGCGCTCGAAGTCGAAGTCGTAGTCGTTGCGCACCGGCTTGGGCGGCGCGGAGGTCTTCGGCATCCACGCGGCCAGCTCCTTCTTGAGGCCGTCGTGGCGTGGGTCGGAAGCCAGATTGCGATATTCGTTCGGGTCCCCCAGGCAGTCGTAGAGTTCCTCGCCGCCGTCGCGGTAGCGGATATAGCGCCAGCGCTCGGTGCGCACGGCGTGATTGCCTGGCAGGTAGGTGGTCACGGCGGGCTTTCGTTTTGCGCCCGGATCGTGCAACAGCGAGACCAGGCTCTCGCCGTCCAGGTCGGTCTTCTTCGGCAGGCCGCACAGGTCGACCATGGTGGGGTACAGGTCGATCAGGCTCACCGGTTGTTTGCGCGCGCGGCCGGCGGCTCGCCCGCCGGGGGCCCGGATGATCAGCGGCACGTGCGTCGAGCGCTGCCATAGCGTCGATTTGTGCCAGTGTTTCTTTTCGCCCAGGTGCCAGCCGTTGTCGGAGAAGAACACCACTGCGGTATTCTTGGCGTACGGGCTTCGGTCCAGCGCGGCGAGCAGCCGCCCGATCATGGCGTCGGCGAACGAAATGCAGGCCAGGTAGGCACGTACAGCATCCCTGTACTTGCCCTCACGCACCATGCGGTTTAGTTCCTCGCGCCGCGCGGCGGCCCATTGCCTGCCGATGGCGGGAACGTCGTCCAGGTCGTCTTCCGGGCTCTCCGGCAGCTTCACTTTGCTATCCGGGTACAGGTCGAAGTAATTCTGCGGCGCAAACAGCGGGATGTGCGGGTGCCAGAGGCCGACGGCCAGGAAGAAGGGCTTATCTAGGCGGCGGTTCAGGAACTCGACGCCGAAATCGATGGCGCGCATGTCGCCGTACTCACCTTCGGTTCTGGGCAGCACGCCCCAGTCGAACTCGCCGGGGAAGTCCTTCATCCCGTTGAAGGGGTGTCCCGGCGGCGCGGGAATCTTTTGGTTCCACGGATACCATTCCGCGCGCCGGTACCAGGGGTCGTCGAAGACCTGGAGCTTGAATTCGTTCCACTGATCGGGCGGATTGAATCCCGAGGTGTGATGCAGAACCTTGCCCGCGCCGGCGACGTGGTAGCCGTTGCGCTTGAAGTAGGCGGGCATCGTCACCACGTCGGGCAGCGCCGGGCGCCAGAACTGCTCGTTGTTGTAGATGCCGCTGGTGGCCGGGCCGAGACCGGTGTAGAGCGCGGTCCGCGACGGGTTGCACAGCGGCGAGGCGCAGTGCGCGTTGGCAAACAAGACGCCGCGCCGCGCCAGGCGGTCGATGTTGGGAGTTTGGACGCCGGGGTAGCCGCCGAGGCAGCCCACCCAATCGTTCATGTCGTCCACGGAGATGAACAGTACGTTCGGCCGGCTTTCTTTTGCGGAAGCGGCGCCGGCCGCCGCGGTGGCGAGAAACTGTCTGCGGGTCATGGCGTGATAGCGATCGTTCCCAGCTTATACCGGCGGTGGCCGTCTTCGCTGGCCAGCGGCAACGCGATTTGCGGCGTGCCGGTGCGCGTGCCCACCGAGATGTAAACGTCGTAGACGCCCGGCTTCACGATGTGCGCCGGCGGCAGGCGGTACGAGATCAACGGCCGCGAGGCCTGGTTGATCGGCTTCTCCCCGCGCGAAACCACGGGGGCGGCATCCGGCGGTCCGACCGGCAACGAGCGCATGTCGAAGTCTTCGTCGACGAAGACGCCGATGATCGCGCCCTTGGCGTCCTTGAGTGTGATGGCGGGGTGGCCGCCCGGAAGGCACGGCGCGACGCCGGCGTTCCGCCACGCGTAGCCGATGCCGAACTCCGCTTCCGCCTTCACCTGGGCGGGGACGGAAGCCTCGAGCAACTGCAAACGGTAGCCCAGCCGCCGGTTGATGCGATCGATCAGTTCGCGGTTAGCTTTGAGAAACTCGCGCGGATACCAATGCACGGTGGCATAGCTGGCGTGGTACTCCTCGACGGCCTTCCTGTACAGGTTTCCGTCCTGCCAGTGGCCGCGGTCGCGCGAGCCGCCGAAGTGCTCGCACTCCAACACCACCGGCAACTCGGGCCAGAACATCGGCGCCACCCAGGCGTGATGGTAGGCTTGCGCGCCGCCTTGAACCAGAATGCTGTCGTCGCGCAGCGTCAGGCCCTGTTGCCGCGCGTAGGTCAGCGTCTCCAGGCCGCGTCCCTGGTTGGAAAAATCGTCGTTGGCGGCCAGCAGGGTTCGCTTAAAGTGTTTCTTGTAGAGATCGATGTGGCGGCGGACGGTGGCCGCCGAGTAGGGCAATCGCGTCGACGAACCGGTGTGCCCCTCGCCCCACACGCCGAACGAGCCGACGTCGATGAAGGCGACCTCCGGGTTGCCGTCGTAGCGCGCCGCCGCCGCGGCCAGGAAGCGATCGAGTTTGTCGAGAAACACCGGGTCGTCGTAGTCCGGCTCCCACCACGGCCCGTCCGGCGCCAGGCCCTTGCCCGGGATGAAGTGGTAGCCCTTGGCGCCCGCCTTGCGCACCCATTCGGGCGTCGCGTAGGGCTGGTCGCGGTGCGATTCGGCGCACGAAAAGCGGAACGCGACGGTCTTTCCCTTGGTCAGCCAGCGCTGCGCCGCGGTGTCCACAATGGGCCAGTTGAACTTGCCTTCCTCGGGTTCGATATAGGACCACGCCAGGCGGATGTAAACCGAACTCACACCCGGGAACTCCTCGACCCCGTCGGACGGATCCAGGTCCACCGAGTAGCGCCGGATGTCGTTGTCGTAGTGCTGGAACATCCAGCCCATGCCTGGGTTGATCAGCGCCGCGCCGGTATCTTGCGGGCGCACGACGACGCGCTCAGCCCCCGGCAGGGCGGATGCAGCCAAGAGCAGCAGGCACACGAAGCGGCCTCGGGTTTTCATAAGAGATATGATACGAGATCGCCCGGCGCGCGGCGCTGCTAGCTGAGTTGAACTACTGCTTGACGGCGGATCTGTCGATCCTTAAGATTATAGGGAGCCAGCAGTCTGGAGCTAATGGAGGTGCATCCGTTGACACCGACTCGTAAGTTATTGTTTCTTATTGGCATAATCCTACTTTTCGGCTTGGTTCTGGGCGCTGCGGCTCCGCCGCGCAAGCCCGCCGCCAAGAGCGCTCCCAACAAAATCGCCAGTGCCGCCTCCGCGTCTTCGGCGAAAAAGAAGCCCGCATCGTCCAAGCGCCGCGCTCGCGGGCCGTCCAACGGCCCGTGGTCGGAGCCCTCGTTTGCCGATTCCACCCAGGGCGACGTGATCGAGGGTGAGGATCTCGTGGTGCGCCGCGCCGCGGTAGAGGCCCTGGGCGCGATGAACGGCACCGTGGTGGTGGTGGATCCGCACACCGGCCGCGTGCTTTCCATGGTCAATCAGAAACTGGCGCTCAAAAGCGGCTTCCAGCCCTGCTCGACCATCAAGATCGTCGCGGCGCTGGCCTCCCTCAGCGAAGGAATCATCGAGCGGACGACGCTGATGCGGATCTTCGGCCGCACCTCCATGAACCTGACCGAAGCGCTGGCGAAATCCAACAACCCGTACTTCGCCAACCTCGGCGTGAAGCTCGGCTTCGAGCGCGTCAACTACTATGCCAGGCTGTTCGGCCTGGGCGAACTGGCGGGCTTGAACATCCCGGGCGAACAGCCCGGCAAGCTGCCCGAAACGCCGCCCGCCAACGGCGGCGTGGGCATGATGACCAGCTTCGGGGAGGGCATCCTGCTGACGCCGCTCGAATTCGCCGGCCTGATGTCGGCGGTGGCCAATGGCGGCACGCTGTACTACCTGCAATACCCGCGCACGCCGGACGAGGTCAGCCACTACGTGCCGCGCGTCAAGCGCCGGCTGGACCTCGAGCAGTGGGTCCCCGAGGTCAAGCCCGGACTGATGGGCGCCGTCGAGTTCGGCACCGCTCGCCGCGCGGCCTACGATCCCAACGAGCCCATCTACGGGAAGACGGGCACTTGCACGGATAGGGTGCAACCGGGCGTGCACCTGGGCTGGTTCGGTTCGTTCAACGACGTGGGCGGGCGCAGGCTGGTGGTGGTGGTGCTGCTCACGGGCGGACGTCCGGTTAGCGGTCCCACTGCCTCCGGCGTGGCCGGCGCGGTCTACAAGAATCTCTCTCAGCAGAGGTTTTTCCTGGCGCAGCGCGGCATTTCTCCCAGCGCGCTGATTTCCAGCGGTTCCTGCTGCGTCCAATAAATGCGTCAGCCTGGTATGGCCCCTTTATTGGGACAGACCAGTGTGTCCCTTGCGGACACACCTGTCTGTCCCGAATTAAAAGGGGCCATACCAGGCTGACGCATTTGTTTGCTATAAACGGGAAGTCACCCCAAGGAGGCGCCAGTGTTCTGCACCGTTTGTGGCACGACCATGAATCCCGATTCGCAATTTTGTCCCAACTGCGGAAAACCCCAGGGCGCGGGGCCGTTTGTCTCGCCCGTCGCTCAGCCGGCCTACGTTCCCCCAACCGGCGTGCGCTCGCAGACCGGCCGCTGGCTGGGCATTGGCTGGCAGATGGTGAAGGACGATCTCGGCACGTTCATTGTCGCCACCCTGCTCTACGCGGTGCTGAACGGCGTGGTGCCGCTGATCCTGCAGGGCCCGCTGATGGCCGGATTCATGATCCTGGCTTTCAAGAAACTGCTGGGCCGTCCCACGGCGGTAGGCGACTTGTTCCGCGGCTTCAACTTCTTCGTCCCGACGCTGGTGGCGAGCCTGCTGATCAGTGTGTTCGTGTTTGCCGGCGTTCTGGCCTGCATCATTCCCGGCCTGGTGGTGGCGGCGGCCCTGAACTTCACCTACGCCTTCATCGTCGACAAGCGCATGGACTTCTGGCCCGCCATCCAGGCCAGCCACGCCATCGTCAAGCAGGACTATTTCGGCTTCACCATGTTCCTCCTGGCCTACGCGCTGATCAACGTGCTGGGAGCGCTGTGCTGCATCGTGGGCCTTCTGGTTACCGTGCCGATTAGCTTCTGCGCCATCGCCGCCGCCTACCAGGACATCGTCGGCGTCAACCCGGCGACGCCCGAACTGGCATGAGGCCGCCGCTCGCCCAGGTGTTGCTTCGATGGGCCCCGCTGGCGGCCGCGGCCCTCTGGTGCGCGGTCGCCTGCCGCTGGCTGGACGCGGCGAACTTGTGCGGGTTCCGCTGGCTCACCGGGCGACTCTGCCCGCTGTGCGGCCTGACGCACGGGCTGGCCGCGCTCGCGTTGGGCCGCTGGAGCGACGCCGTTTCCTGCAACGCGCTCACTCCGCTGGCGGCGGCCCTGCTGCTGGGGGCGCCGCTATTGTCGCTGGCCCCGGCCATCGAGCGCCGGGCCTGGCAACTCGCCACCGCGGCCTTTGCGGTCTTCGGTCTCTCACGCCTGGTGTGAACCGTAGCGCCGCTCGACGTAAGCCTCCAGGATTTCGATGAACTCGGCGACGATGCGCTCGCCGCGAAGGGTTCTGAACAGGCGCCCGTCGGCGTAGACCGGCGCCACCGGTTCCTCGAACGTGCCGGGAAGCGAAATCCCGATGTTGGAATGCTTCGACTCGCCCGGGCCGTTGACGATGCAGCCCATCACCGCGACCTTCATCTCTTCAACCCCGGGGTAGACGTCTCTCCACGCCGGCATCTTTTCGCGCAGATGGGTTTGAATCCGGTCCGCCATTTCCTGGAAGAACGTGCTGGTGGTGCGGCCGCATCCGGGGCAGGCGATGACCTGCGGCGAGAAACTGCGCAGCCCCAGCGACTGCAGAATCTGCTGGCAGACCAGAACCTCTTCGGTGCGGTCGCCGCCGGGCATCGGCGTCAGGGAGGCGCGGATGGTGTCGCCGATTCCCTCCTGCAACAGAATCGCCAGCGCCGCCGTGGTCGCCACAATGCCCTTCGAGCCCAGCCCGGCCTCGGTGAGGCCCAGGTGCAGGGCGCAATCCGAGCGCGCGGCAAGCATGCGGTAGACCGCGACCAGGTCCTGCACTCCGCTCATCTTCGCGCTCAGGACCACGCGGCCGGCGTCGAGGCCGTAGCGCCCGGCCGCCTGGGCCGATTCGACGGCGCTGGCGACGATCGCCTCCATCATCACCGCCGCCGGCTCCAGCGGGGCGGCCGACTGCGCGTTGCGATCCATCATCCGCGCCAGCAGCGCTTGGTCCAACGAACCCCAATTGACGCCGATGCGCACCGGCTTCGAGTACTCGACGGCCGCCTCGATCATGCTGCGGAAGTTGTCGTCGTGCGCGCGGCCGATGTTGACGTTGCCCGGATTGATCCGGTACTTGGCCAGCGCGCGGGCGCAGTCGGGATACTTCTTCAAAAGCAGGTGGCCGTTGTAGTGGAAATCGCCGACGATCGGCACGCGCACGCCGGACCGGTCCAGCCGGTCCACGATCTTCGCAACGGCGGCGGCGGCCTGGTCGGTGTTCACCGTCACCCGGACCAGTTCCGAGCCGGCGCGGGCCAGCGCCATGACCTGGTTGACGGTTGCCGCGACATCCGCCGTGTCGGTGTTAGTCATCGACTGGACCACAATCGGGTGACCGCCTCCGACCTTCACTCCGCCGACATCGACCACCTGAGACTTCCGGCGCGGCTGTGCCGCCATATTCTCCATTGTATCAACGGGTTTTGCGCCAGCCGCACTGGTCCAGAACTTCTTTGGCCGCGCGCGCCGTGTTTGCGTGAATGGTCACCGTGTCGCTGATTCTCATCGCGTAACCTCCGGCCAGCGTGACGGCCACCGCGGCGCGGTGTTTCAGCGCCATCTCCATCACCATGCGGTCGCGCTCGCGCAGGCCCTCGAGGGTCAGGTTCAGCCCGCCCAACCGGTCCTCGCAATAGGGATCGGCGCCCGCGACATACAGAACCAACTGGGGCCGGAACCCGGCGATCAGCGCTTCGCAGGCGTCGCGCAGCTTCTTCAGGTACTCCTCGTCGCCGGCGCCGTCGGCCAGGTGGATGTCGATGGTCGAGGGCGGTTTTTCGGTCGGATAGTTGTGGAACTGGTGAATCGAGAGCGTCAGCACGCTGCGGTCGCCGCCGAAAATGGCCGCGGTGGCGTTGCCGTGGTGAACGTCGCAGTCCACCACCACCGCGCGCTCGATCAGGCCGTCCTTCTGTAGACTGCGGATGGCGACCGCCACATCGTGGATGGCGCAAAAACCCTCTCCATGATCGGGGAAGGCGTGGTGAAAGCCGCCTCCCAGGTTGAACCCAATGCCGTCGGAGAGCGCGTGGCGCGCGGCCAGCGTGGTGCCCCCGGCGGCGAGCCAGAACGCCGCGACCATCTGCTGCGAATATGGGATTTCCAGCCGCATTACCTCTTGATAGCTCAGGGTGCCGGTCTTCAGGCGCTCGATCCAACCCGCCTCGTGCACCAGCGACAGGTCCGCGTCGGGCGCGGGCTCGGGCGCGACAAAGTCGGACTCGCCGGCGAAACCGACGCCCAGCAATCGTTCCCGGATCAGGCGGAACTTCTGCGACGGAAAAACGTGGTCGCCCAGGTTCAGGTCATACCCCTCGTGATAAACAATGCGAAACGGCAGCATCACCAGTTGATTCAAAGCTTAGCATGTTCCCGCCGGATGTTATACTGCGGCGAGACCTCGCCTGGCCATGAAGATCCTGGTGTTGAATTGCGGCAGCTCGTCGGTCAAGTTCCAGTCGATTGAGACCAGCCCGGAGCAGATGGAATCGTCCACCGACCGTGTGCTGAGCCGCGGCGTGGTCGAGAGCGTCAGTTCCGGGGAGGCCGCGCAGTCGGCCATCGCCTCCATTTTGGAATCGTCCGCCGGCATCGACGCCGTCGGCCACCGCATCGTTCACGGCGGCGAGCGGTTCTCGCGCGCGGTGGTGATCACCGAAGAGATTGCCCGCCAGATCGAGGAACTCAGCGAATTGGCGCCGCTCCACAATCCGCACAATCTCAGGGGCTACCATGCCGCGCGCGCGGCGCTGCCGGGCGTGCCGCAGGTGGCCGTATTCGATACCGCGTTTCACCAGACGCTGCCGCGCCACGCATTCCTCTACGCGCTGCCGCACGACCTGTATGTGCGCCATCACCTGCGCCGCTACGGCTTTCACGGGACCTCGCACCAGTACGTGTCGCAGCGCTATGCGCGCATCCACAACGCCCCGCCGGAGCGCTTCAAGCTGATCAGTTGCCACCTCGGCAACGGGTGCTCGATGTGCGCCGTCGACGGCGGCCGTTCCATCGACACTTCGATGGGCTTTACGCCTCTGGAGGGCCTGATCATGGGGACGCGCACCGGCGACATCGACGCGGCGGCGGTGCTGCACCTGATGGCGCGCGAGGGCCTGGACCTGGAAGCGGCGGGCGAATTGCTGAACCAGCGCAGCGGCCTGCTGGGCCTTTCGGGCGTGTCCAATGACATCCGCGCGCTCATCGAACACGCCGGGCGCGGCCACGAGCGGGCCCGACTGGCCATCGACGCCTTCTGCTACCGCGTCAAGAAGTACATCGGCGCCTACACCGCGGCGCTCAACGGCGTTGACGCCGTCATCTTCACCGGCGGTATCGGCGAACACCAGCCCTCGATCCGCGCCCAAATATGCGAATCGCTGGAAGCGCTCGGAATCGCCCTGGCGCCGCAACAGAATCAGGCCGCCGCCGGAGTCGAGATGCGGATCTCGCCGGACGGATCGAGAACCGCCGTGTGGGTGATCCCGACTAACGAGGAGCTGCTCATCGCCCGCGAAACCATGCGCTGCCTGGAACGCGGGGACAGACGGGACGTTCCCCGGAAACGCGGGGACAGACGGGACGTTCCCCGGAAACGCGGGGACGTCGCGCCTGTCCCCAGGTTTCTGGGGATCGATATTGGCACGTC
>JAUYBU010000203.1 GCA_030693045.1 Bryobacterales bacterium
ACCACCACCACGGTCCACGACGACTACTTCATGTTCATCAAAGTGAACTACAAGCTGCCGGTCAGCCCCACCAGCCGGGACGCGGTGGCCAAGGCCGAACTGGAGTTGCGGCGGCGTCAGTTCAAAACCGTCGAGCTGTTCCGGAAGTTCGTGCCGGGTTGCGAAAAGGCGTTCATCGCCCGGACCAGTCCGTCGCTGAATATCCGGCGCGGCCGGCTGATCGCGTGCGACTACGACATCACGCTGCCGGACGTGCTGGAAGCCCGGCACTTCGACGACGACGTGTTCGTCTACGGCTTCCACGATTCCGCGCCCCGGATGCAGATCAAGAACGGCGGCACCTACGGGACTCCCTACCGGGCGCTGCGCGTGGCGGGCATCGACAACCTGCTGGCGACCGGCATGATGATCACCTCCAATCACGACGCGCACATGTCCACCCGCAACACGGTAAGCTGCATGGGACACGGCCAGGCGGCGGGCACGGCGGCGGCGCTGTGCGCGGCCGGCAATTGCGGAACGCGCGATGTGAAATACGCGGATTTGCGCAAGGCGCTGGAAAACGGCGGGGTCTACTTCGAGAGCTGAGCGGGGGCGCGGCCGTGGCGGCGCGCGCGCGCCGTTGGCTGATTAAGTATCAGGTTCACGCCGGAGGCGATCGGGCACAGGCGAGGGAGTCGGCTGTGGCGATGCGGTCCAGTTGTAAGGCGACGTCAAGGAGCGGCCGGTCGAGGCGTTGGAGCCTGCATCGTGCCTTCCGATCGGGGAGCCCCCGGCGGTAGATCTCCGGAAGATGGCTGGCGAAAAGAGTTGCTTTGAATGAACAGGTTGGATTGGTGGACGGCGAGGGATTCGAACCCACGACCCCGGCGTTGCGAACGCCGTGCTCTCCCAACTGAGCTAGCCGCCCACATGCAGAGCTTACTTACTCAATATAACACGACTCCGGCGGCGCGCTAGCGGCCCGGATCAACCGACTCCGGCGGCTTGCTAGCGGCCCCGGTCAGCCGACTCCGGCGGCTTGCTAGCGGCCCCGGTCAACCGACTCCGGCGGCGCGCTACCGGCCCCGGTCAGCCGACTCCGGCGGCGTGCTACCGGCCCGAGGAGCCGAAGCCGCCGGCGCCGCGCGCGGAATGGTTCAGCTCCGATTCGTCCCACTCGATGGGCTCGTAGCGCGCCACCACCATCTGGGCGATCCGGTCGCCGCGATGAACCTGGTAGGGCTCGCGCCCGAGGTTCAGAAGAATGACCCGGATCTCGCCGCGATAGCCGGGGTCGATGGTGGCGGGGCTGTTGGGCAGCGTGATCGCGTGCTTCAACGCCAGCCCGCTGCGGGGACGGATCTGGGCCTCGTATCCGGGCGGGAGTTCGATCGCCAGTCCGGTGGGCACGGTCCGCGGAACGCCGGGTTCGAGCAGCGTGTCGGCAATGGCGCAAAGGTCCATTCCGGCGTCTTCCTCGGGGCCGTGCGCGTACGCCGGCAGCGTCGCTTCCGGACACAGTCTCTGGATTCTGGCTAGCATGGGGTCGAATCCGCTATCATACTAACTCTGACCCTCGTGAACCTGGATGCTCCCGCCCGACGGATTCTGACGCTGGCGCCGATGGCGCCGGAAAAGTGCGCCTATGCCCTGGCTCGCTACAGCCGGTCGCCGGATTCCATCCTCGAGTCGCTCGAGTGGGTGCGCACGCACGATTCGCAAAAGTTTCTAAAGAGCTTCTACTTCGACTACGGTCACGCCTCGATCGCCGACCTGGGCCACGTGGTGATGTGCCTGGAGGGCATTTCGGAACTGGCCGCCACCGAACTCGAAGACGAGCCGGTCTGGGACGGGCAGGCGCGCTCGTCGCGCTACCAGGACTTTTCGCGCTCCGGATTCGTCACCCCGCCCGGGTTGGAAGCCCGCCAGCAATCGCGCTATCGCGAGGCCGGCGCGGCGCTGCTGGCCGGCTACACGCGAATCCACGCGCGAATGTCCCAGCACCTGGCCGATAAGCTGCCGCGGCCGGAAAGCATGCCCGAGGAGGCCTACCGGCGCAACATCGCGGCGCGGGCTTTCGACGTGGCGCGCTACCTGCTCTTTCTGGGCGTGCCGACCAGCGTGGGCCAGGTGGCCAGCATCCGGACACTGGAGAAGCAGATCCGCCGTCTGAAGGGGTCCCCATACCCCGAGTTGCGCGAGATCGCCGGCGAGATCGCCGCCGCCTGCGCCGCGCCTCCGGCCTGTGGCCTGGATCGGGACGCCGCGCGGGAACCGATTGCGCCGACGCTGGCCCAGTTTGTCGATATCGACCAATACGCCCTGAATGCCCGCGAGAATCTGACCCTTTGGGCGCATCAGAATCTTCCCGCGGCTTCCGGCCTCGAGGTCCGGCGGGTCGACCTGGTTCGTCCGGCCGCGACGGCGGCCGACATCGTCGCCACGCTTCTGTATTCGGTCAGCCAGCGGCCGTTTCGCGAGTTGTACGAATTGGCGGCATCCTGGCCCGCCGCCATGCGCAACGAGGTGATCGAGGTGGCCATCGCCGGCCGCGGCAAACGGGACGACCTGTTGCGCGCCTTCCGCGGCGCGCCCTACGCCTTCGACATCGTCATGGACATCGGCGCCTACCGCGATCTTCACCGGCATCGCCGCTGCCACCAGTTCCGGCAGAGCTACTCGGACCGGCTCGGATTCGAGACCCCGCCAGCGCTGATCGAAGCCGGCCTGGGAGGGGAATGCGACGCCGCCATCGCCAGTGCGCACGCCGTTGCGCGCGAGTTGCCGGCCACGGCATCGCACTACCTGTTGCCGTTTGCCACCCGCTCCCGTTTCCTGTTCAAGATGGACTTCGCCGAACTGGACTATATCGTGCGGGTCCGCAGCGGCGTCAAGGGGCACTTCAGCTACCGGCAAGTGGTCTGGGAGATGAAGTGCCGGCTGGAGGAACAGGAGCCCGAACTGGCTCGGACCATCGAAGCCACGCCGCCGCGGATCGAAGACCCGCTGGCGCGGTGATCGGCAGGTTGCGAGGGACTTCAGTAGGCCGGGGCGTAGACCTCCCGGCTGCGAAGCTTGGCGGCAAGCGTGGTGCGCTTCAGCCGCAGCATATCGGCGGCGCGCTTCTTGTTTCCGCCCGCCTTGATGAGCGCCTGATCCAGGATCTGGCTCTCGATGGCCCCCATCGTGCGCGCGAAGTCCAGCCCGTCGTCGGGCAAGGCGACCACCGGCGCAACGCCCGTGACGGCCACCGGCGCCGGCGCCCGCGACGGCAGCGTGAAATCGCTCGGATAAAGCGTCTCGCGCGGTCCGCTCAAGGCGACGGCTTTCTCGATGGCGTTTTCCAGTTGTCTTACATTGCCCGGCCAGGAGTACGCCGTCAGCCGTTGCATGGTCTCCCGCGGCGCCTGTTTCGGCGGCAACTCTTCCTGACGGCAAATCTTGTCGACCAGGTGATGAACCAAAACCGGGATGTCGCTCAGCCTCTCCCGAAGCGGCGGCACGTGAATCGACACAACGTTGAGCCGGTAGTAGAAATCCTCGCGGAACCGGGCTTGCCGCATGCGCTCGATCAGGTCGCAATTGGATGCGGCCACAATGCGCACATCGACTTTCACGCTTTCCGAGCTGCCCAGGCGCTGGAACTCGCGCTCCTGCAACACCCGCAGCAGCTTGGCCTGAATCTCCAGCGGCAGATCCCCCACCTCGTCCAGGAAGAGCGTGCCGCCGTGGGCCTGTTCGAAACGCCCCACCCGGTGACTGACGGCCCCGGTGAAGGCGCCTTTCACGTGCCCGAACAACTCGGCTTCCAGCAGGTTTTCCGGCAGCGCCAGGCAGTTGGCCGCCACCATGGGAATATGCGACCGGCCGCTGGCCATGTGCAGCGCACGCGCGACCATCTCCTTCCCCGTCCCCGTCTCTCCGGTGATGAGAACTGTCGCGCGGCGCGGCCCCGCCAATTGCACGATCTGGTCGATCTCGCGCATCCGCCGGCTCTCGCCAACCATGAAGGTTTTCCACGGCAGACTGGCCAGCGCCTGTCCGAACAACGCCAGCTCGCGCGCGCGGCGATCCTCCACGGCGGCTTCCAGAACGTAAGCCAGTTGGGCCGTGTTGCCGCAGCCGTTCAGAAACTGAAAAGCTCCCAACTTGGTCAGACGCACGGCGTCGGATATCGAGCCGGCGCGGAGCCGGATCACCACCGGCGTGATCGAGCTGGCGCGCCTCAACTCCTCCAGAAGTTGCTCGGCGGTCCAACCAGCCAGCGGGAAATCGGCCAGGACCACGTCATAGGAGCAGCGGCCCAGCGCGTTCAGCCCGGCCCGTCCGTCCGACATCGCCTCGACCGAGAACCCGGGAAGCCGGCTGCGGATCTGTTCCAGACCAACAGCGATGCGAGAAGTGAACCACAGCAATCTCATCATCAGAGTTTCTTGGCGTCCCGGCTTCACGTCCGGGTTTCGCAGTATGTTCGATCTTCCATCGACGGACCACCAGAAACCTTTACGGTGATCTTCACGTAGTCCCAGGCCCTACCCCTTCGAAGACAAACGTAAAACAGCGGCTGGGACGCGCCCCTGCGACCTTCCGCTACAATCGCCGGAACGCGCCGCCACAACCTTCCCCTACAATCAATAGAAGGAGCGACCCTCGCACTTGTCTCAACCCAACCCTCTTCTCGAAATCAGATTCCGGATCCCCTTCGACCAGATCCGCGCCGAGCACGTCGAACCGGCCATCGACGAACTGCTCGCCGACGCCGGCGCGCGACTAGAGGCGCTGGCCGGGGCCAGCGGCCCGCGCACCTTCGACAACACCATGCGCGCGCTGGACCGAATGACCGACCGGCTGGACTTCGCGATGGGCGTGGTGCGCCACCTGGAAGGCGTCGCCACGACGCCCGAGCTGCGCGCGGCCTACAACGCCGTCCAGCCCAAGGTCAGCGCCTTCTATTCGAGCATCCCGCTTCACGCGGGGCTCTGGAAGGCGATCAAGGCCTGCGGCGAGACAGAGCGGGCCCGCCCGCTGACCGGGCCGCGCCGGCGCTTCCTCGACAAGACCATCGAGAGCTTCCGGCGGCACGGCGCCGACCTGGACGCGGCGGGCAAGCGGCGCCTCGAGGAGATCGACGTCGAGCTGGCCACCGGCACCATGAAGTTCTCCGAGAACGTCCTGGATTCGACCAACGCATTCGAACTGCTGATCGCCGATGAGGGCCAGCTCGCCGGACTTCCGGAGACGGCGCGCGCCGCGGCCCGGCAGAAGGCCGAGGAAAAAGGGCAGCCGGGCTGGCGCTTCACGCTCCAGGCGCCCAGCTACGTCCCCCTGATGACCTACCTGGACGACGCCGGAATCCGCGAGCGCGTCTACCGCGCCTACCATGCCCGCGCCGCCTCGGGCGAGCACGACAATCGCGAGTTGGTTCGGCGCATCGTCGAATTGCGCCGCGAGAAGACGCGCGTGTTGGGCTGTGACGACTTCGCCGATTTCGTGCTGTGGGACCGGATGGCGAAGTCCGGCGAGCGGGCCGCGCGGTTCCTCGACGACCTGCACGCCAGAACCGGCGACGCCTTCCAGCGCGAGAACCGGGAACTGACGGCCTTCCGCCGCGAGGTGGAAGGAGCCGATGCGCCGCCGCTCAAACCGTGGGATTTCGCCCGCTATGCCGAGAAGCTGCGCCAGGCGGTCTACGATTTCGACGAGGAGGCGCTGCGGCCCTACTTCCCTTTGCCCCGCGTCATCCAGGGCCTGTTCGCCATCTGTAGCCGGGTGTTCGGCATCCGCGTGATCGAAACGCCCGGCGTTCCGGCCTGGGATGCGGCGGTGCGCTACTTTGAAATCCGCGACGCCTCGACCGCGGAGCTGCTGGGCGCCTTCTACGCCGATTTCCACGCCCGCGAAAACAAGCGCGACGGCGCATGGATGGACTTCCTGATCGTCGGCGGGCCGGGACCCGGCGGCCATGAGCCGCACCTGGGCCTGATCTGCGCCAACCTCACCCGGCCTGTAGGCAACCGGCCGGCCCTGCTCACGCACGAGGAAGTCGAAACCATCTTCCACGAGTTCGGCCACCTGCTGCACCAATGCCTGAGCCGCGCCGAGATGCGCGGCCAGAGCGGCGTCAACGTGGCCTGCGACTTCGTCGAACTGCCCTCGCAGATGATGGAGAACTGGTGCTGGGAGCGCGAGGCGCTGGACCTGATTGCCAGCCAATACGAGACTGGCGAACCGTTGCCGGAAGACCTCTTCGCGAAAATGAAACGCGCGCGCACCTTCCGCGCCGCCAACGGGCAGATGCGGCAACTCGGGCTGGCCACGCTCGACCTGGCGCTGCACCGGCAGTATTCGCCGGAAACCGACGGCGATCCAGTGACTTACACAAGAAATATCATCCAACGCTTTACCCCAGTGCAACTCGAGCCGGACCACTCGATGATCACCGGGTTCATGCACCTGTTCTCGGACCCGGTGGCTTACGCGGCCGGCTATTACTCCTACAAATGGTCGGAAGTTCTGGACGCCGACGCATTCACGCGATTCAAAACCGAAGGCATCTTCAGCGGGAAAGTGGGCCGGGAGTTTCGTGATCGGATTCTGGCCCTGGGCGACAGCGAGGATCCGGCCGAGTTGTTCCGGCGGTTCATGGGGCGCGACCCGGACCCGCGGGCGCTGCTGGTGCGCTGCGGACTGATCCCGGAGCAGGCGTCATGACCCTGGACGATATCCGCCGGGCGGCCCAGCGCATTGGCCCGATCGCGCACCGCACGCCGGTAATGACCTCGCGCACGTTCAATGCGCTGGCCGGGGTCGAGGCGTTTTTCAAGTGCGAGAACTTGCAGCGCGGCGGCGCATTCAAGATCCGCGGCGCGGCGAATTTCATCTTTTCGATTCCCGAAGCCGACCACGCGCGCGGCGTGGTGGCGTACTCCTCGGGCAACCACGCTCAGGCCGTGGCCATCGCGGCGGCCAGCGTCGGCGCGCCGGCCACCATCGTCATGCCCGCCGACGCACCGCGGTCGAAACTGGAAGCCACGCGCGGCTACGGCGCGCGCGTGGTCATCTACGACCGGCTGCGCGAGGACCGCGAGGCGATCGGCGGCCGCATCGCCGCCGAGACCGGCGCGGCGCTGGTTCCGCCCTACGACCACCCCTGGATCATCTCTGGCCAGGGCACGGCCGCGCTGGAACTGATGGAAGAGGTCGCCGGCCTGGACGCGCTGGTGGTCTGCATCGGCGGCGGTGGCTTGATCTCCGGGTGCGCGACGGCGGCCAAGGGGCTCGATCCGGCCATCCGGGTCTTCGGCGTCGAGCCCGAAGACGGCAACGATACCTGGCTTTCACTCGGCGCCGGCGAGCGGCGCGAGATTCCGCCGCCGGCGACCATCGCCGACGGGTTGCGCGCGCAGAAACCCGGCGCCGTGACCTTCCCCATCATTCAGCGCCTGGTCGACGACATTTTTCTGGTGAGCGAGGATCAGATCAAAACCGCGGTGAAGTTTCTACTGACGCGCATGAAGATTCTGGCCGAACCCAGCGGCGCGGTCCCGGCGGCGGCGGTGCTGGCCGGCAAACTCCCCCCGGGCCTCGGGCGCGTGGGCATCCTGATCTCCGGCGGCAATGTGGATTACGAACTGCTGGCGTCGATGTAAGGCCGCTCGGGAATCGCATCCGCCGTGTCGATGAACGCGCAGTAGTTGACCGTCACGCGCGAGCGCGCCGGAATCCAGCGGTAGCCTTTCTCGCCGAACAGGCTGCCGCGCTCGATCATGGCGCGGCGCGTTTCGGGCATCGGCGAGACGCCGAACTCCATCCCGCGCGTGACGGTTTCTCCGTTCCACGGCTTGTTGGTGCGGCAATGGTTCTCTTCCCAGATGCCCAGCCAGGGGAAGTCCGCGCTGTCCCAGATGTAGCCGAAAAGCGTTTTGCTGGATGGCGACCAGGCCAGGAAGAACGCCGGCTCGCCATCGGCGTCCATCAGGTGCGTCGAGAAGGCGGCCGAGACTTCCAGCGCCGGGAACACGCGCATGTCCACCGTGCCGCCGTCCTTGTGCCGAACGAAGGGCCAGACGAACTCGGCGCCGGTCTCCATGTAGCCCTTGCCGCCGGTGAAATCGGACTCGATGACTTTCGACAGCGTCGCCGGCGCGCGGAACTCGGTCTCGCCGGGAACCAGGAACGGCGGCCCCAGGGTGACGTGCTGGGTCCAGGCGATGGGCCGGTCCCAGGCGGTGAGGTTTTCGACCGACTCCCGGATGCGCGCCACGCGGCCGGCGAGCGTGATGTGCCGCTCGAAGGCCAGTTGCGAAGCGGGCAGCGTGAGACGCGCCGTCAGGGACTCCGCGTGGGCTGAAATCTCGTACGGGAGCACCGACGCCTCGCCGTGTACCGTCATTCCGGCGGCGGCTTCTTCCGGCGACGGCCCGCCGAACAGGTCCAGGCACAGGTTGTGCCCCATGATGCCGGCCAGCAGTTTGGCTTCGGCGTCGTCGCCGTATTCCGGCGTGCGGAACAGGTTCCAGGCGGAAGGTTCGATGGACGGCCAGGGCGGCGTCCAAAGCGGGTTGATGCCGCTCGCCTTGTCGGCGAACTCGGCGATGTGCCCGCCCTCGACCAGAACGGTGAGGCGGACCCGGTCGTTCTCAATTTGAACGGCGCGGCGATTGCGGTACGTGGTTTCGGTCATGGGGAGCATCTCCCGTGACCGATACTATAGCTGAAAACAAAAATGCCCGCGCGTGAAAGCGAACAGGAAAGGCCAAGAACCGTCAGCCAGCGGCCTGCGCCATCAAGGTGCTGATGATTCGTTTGGTCGCTTCCGACGAGAAAGAAGAGCTGAGCCATCCCACGAAAGCCTCCTCGTTTTCAAGCTCCCGGTGCCACTGCAGGTGCCCCTCCGTGGAGTTGGCAGACACCGGGTACAACTCAACTCCGTGGCTCACCCGAAACAGTTGGTAGGTGTAGTCTTCGAGCGCCGGGACAACCAGATTGAAGGCATGGTAGATGTTCGGTCCCAACGCGTAAGTGTTGACTCGAGCTTCCACAAGATGGTTAGTCTTATCGCCTAGCAGGGCGGCCTGCTGACGCAGAATCGATAGCGGCGTTCTCACCTCGGCAGGCTCAAATCTTCCCCACAAATCCGCAATCTGTGTCGCCATATTCTCAGCTCCTCTCAAAACTCCAGACGAAAGATGACCGGAAGGTGGTCGGAACACCCTCCACCGTCGGGCGTTCCATCCGGCTTCACCAGGGATCGTGTCCCGACTGCCCGGACGATCTCGATGTCGTCCCGGGTCAGTCCATGCGACAACTCAGGACGGACCAGAACCTGATCGAAGATATTCCAAAAGTACGTCACGTGCTCCGATTTCTCATAGTAGTACGTGCCAGGCGGGCCATTCGACATGTCGCCGAAGAAGTTCCACATCGGGTTGTAGAAGTAGCGGTACGACCGGCCTTGAACGGTCCTTTGACCCCGCCAGGCGACATGGCGGGCCATGACAGCGTTCAGTCCGCCCGCGCCAACCAAACCAGATTCAAACGGGTTCATGTTCAAGTCGCCGACCAAAATCGTCCGGCCGTGCCCCGCTCGATCTTCGATTAGTGCAATGTCGCGAGCGAGTTCCGTGCACTCGAAGAACTGGCTGGCATCCGAGCAATGAAGCTTGCTGGGAAGATGGGCCATCGCCAGCAGGACCTTTGATCGAGCGGGCAGCGATAACCGGCGAATTGAGATTCTCTCGCTTTCGAACTCCGGAACAAGAAACTGGCCGGAGAATTTGGTGAAGACACGAACTCGTTCACAGACGCTGCGCGGATAGCGAAATCCGCCATCGCCGTTCGCGTTCAGAACCTGAAGAATTGAGCGAGGCTCGTCAGCGCACTCGGCGAGAATCACGACGTCAGCCCGGCGGCTGCCGGCCAACTCCGCGACAAGGTTCAGCAGCGGCTTCCGATTCAGGTTCCAGAACAGGAACGTCGTCTGCGGCACACGTCCCTCTCAGGGCCAGGATAGCACTCCGTCGCGTCGATCCGCGTTCATCCGTGGCTGGAAGTCCTACGCCTTCTTCCCCATCTTGTCCATTTCGTTGAAATAGACGCGGCGGCCTTCGTCCAGGGCCAGGTTGGCGAGAATGACCATGGACGAATCGGCCAGTCCGATTTCGACGTCGGCCAGGGGTTTCTTGCCGGTGCGGCAGCATTCCAGGAAGTGGTCGAGCTGGACGGTGCAGGGGTTGCGGTCCTCTTCGGGCACCATGACGCCCTTGGAGTACAGCCAGCGGCGCGCGAACTTCATCTCCTTCTCGATGAACGACTCCTTACCGCTGAGCGTGTCCTTGTCGAACAGGATCGGCAGCGCCCGCGAGCCGCGCCCGGTCGAGGCCATCGTGGCGCCGGCCACCGCCGCAACCTGCTTCTTCATCTCGGCGGCGGTCAGCTTGGGGCCGGGCTCGTAGAACCACAGGCCGACGGCCGGCTCGTCGTCGGTGCCGACGGTGATTTCGATGGTGCCCTCGGTGCCCATGATCACTTCGCCGAACTCGGTCCGCCCACCGTTGAACAGCGTCAGGTGCTTGTTGGTGCTGATGGTGGAGTACATCAGCTTCTGGTTCTTCGGGTACTTGAAGATGAGCTGGGCGTTATCGTAGACGTCGCGGCCGTCCTTGCGCCAGGTGAGGTCGCCGACGCCGACCACGAACTCCGGGGTGGCGTTGAACATCCAGTCGCAAACGTCGATCTGGTGCGAGGCCAGCTCGGCCACCAGGCCGCCCGAGGTCTCGCGGTACAGGCGCCAGTTGCGCTCCTTCTGCACCTTCAGATCCTTGTCGGGCTTCATGGTCCAGCCGGGGTTGCGGTTCCACTGGGCGTAAGCGTGGGTTACCTGGCCGATGGTGCCCTTCTCGACCATCTGCTTGGCGGTTTGATAGAACTTGCTGTAGCGGCGCTGCAAGCCGCACTGCACCACCTGCTTGGGATGCTCTTCGGCCAGCTTGCGAAGCCCGTGCACTTCCTCGGGCTTGAAGACCATGCTCTTCTCGCAGAAGACGTGCTTGCCGGCCAGCAGCGCGTCGCGGGTGATCGGGAAGTGCGTGAAGAGAGGCGTCGAGATGATGACCGCGTCGATGTCCTTGCGCGAGAGCAGCTCGCGGTAGTCCTTGATCCCAACCGGTTTGTCCTTCGACGCTTTGAGGGCGGCCTGCAGGTTGACGTCGAAGGTATCGCACAAAGCAACGCAGCGCCCGCTGTCGAGCTTGTTGAAGTGCTTGATATGGTATTGGCCCCGGCCGCCCGTGCCGATAATGGCGTATTGAACCTGGTCGTTGGCGGCCTTCACCTTCCGGATGAACGGGCCTTCCGTTATGTACTTCTTCGCCACCACGGCGGCGGCCGTCGCGGCTCCAGCCATGGCCACCGCTTCGCGCCGCGTGACCTTGCTCGTGTCCTTCATCGCTTGAGACCTCTCAAAGGGGAGATAAATAAAGTGCGTTAAGTAGTGAGTCTATCGAAGCCGGGCGGGCTTTGCAAACGCGCCTCCAGCCGGCGCGTCGGCGCGCCGCCGGGATCCCGCCGCGCCGAGCGGGCCGACCACTCCGCCCCGGCCAGAACCACCATCGCCGCCAGGAAACTCCAGAGCACGATGCTAACTGAATAGACGAACGGCCCGTATTCTCGTTGCAGTTTTACGCGCAGCCAGGGCCAGGTCAGAAGATTGACGTATTTCAGCGCTTCCAGGATCAGCCCCACGAAAATTGCCGCCGGCGCGATCTTCAGCGCCGGCACCCTCGCGTTCGGCAGCAGCCAGTAGACCAGAAACAGGATCGCCATCGAGACCGGCACGGCGGCCATTTTGAAGAAAGCCACGCTCAGCACCGAGAAAACGGCGCCGCTGTAGCCCATGTTGGTCAAATAGTCGCGGTTCAGCGCCGTGAAGGTCGCCGAGATCATGGCCAGCGAGCCGCAGGCGAAGATCATCCCCAGACTCAGAATCTGGTTTCTGAGGTAGCTCCGGTTGGCCGTGTTCCAGGCGCGGTTGAGCGCCACCTCGAGCGGTTCGAAAATGCCGTTGGCGGTGAACAGCAACAGCAGGATCGAGACCGGCTGGAAGGAGCCGCGCGACGACGCCACCGACCACCTCAGGTTCCGCTCGACGAACACGCCCAACTGGTCCGGAAAATAGTCCCGCAATGCGAAGTAGATCGCCTCCTCGGCGGTCTTCCACTTCAGCACGTCGTGGCACAGCGACAGCATGACCAGCAGAAAAGGATAAAAGGACAACAGCACGCTGACGGCGATCGAGAACGCGTACACATGCGCCTCGGTCTCCATGCAGTAGCGCAGCGTCGGGCGGAACTGGCGGGCCAGCCGGGCCAGCGGTCCTTCCCGCGCCATCCAGAATGAGGGCGTCACGATTCCAGCATACGTCAGGCACAATTCGGTAGCCTATTCTCATGCGTCGAACCCTGATTGCCCTGACCTTCTGCGCCACCTCCCTGTTCGCCCAGCCGAAGTTGCGGCCGCCGGCCGTCCCGCTGGTCGCGCACGATCCCTACTTCAGCATCTGGTCGATGGCGGACCGGCTGACCGGCGAGTCCACCAGGCACTGGACCGGCGCCGAACAACAACTGGCCGGCCTGCTGCGCATCGACGGCACGCCGTTCCGCTTCATGGGAGCGCTGCCGCGCGAGACGTCCGCGATGAAACAAACCGGCCTCGCCCTCACGCCCACCAGCACTCGCTACACCTTCGAGGCCGGCGGCGTGCGGCTGGTCTTCACCTTCCTGACGCCGGCGCTGATCGCCGATCTGGACGTGATGTCGCGCCCGCTCACCTACCTGGTGGCGGAGGTGGCGGCGACGGACCGCAAACCGCACCAGGTCTCGCTGTACATCGACGCCAGCGCGTATCTGGCGGCCAATACGCCCGATCAGCGCATGGCCCTGTCGCGCTTCCGCGTGGGCGCGATCGACGCGCTGCGCGCCGGCACCGTCGATCAACTGGCGCTGGTCCGCTCGGGCGACAATTTGCGGATCGATTGGGGTTACGTCTATCTCGCCGTGCCGCCCCAGCCGGG
>JAUYBU010000213.1 GCA_030693045.1 Bryobacterales bacterium
CCAGCCGGAGGTTGTCCCTCCGGGCGGACTCGGCCAGCGCGCGAACTACGCGGTAGGCTTCCTGTGCCCCCAGGTGCCGCGTCTGTGTGTCGATCACCAGCATCGGCCGATCGGCGCACAGCCGCGCCGCGGCCGTCACCACCGACTGGATTCCGGCGCCCGCGAACTTCGCCCCAATTTCGAGCGCGCCCGTCAGATCGTCCGCCAGCGCCAGCACTTGGACTTGACTCACATCCCCCACCTCACTTACCGCGCACCAGCGTATGAAAACACCTTGACCGTTCCAAACACTTCTCCCTGCCCCACGGGGCCGGGGCCGGAGGCGAACTCTCTACGGAAGCCGCCAAGCGGCTCCAGGGGAACACAGCTTCTGAAGCCGTCCAGACTGACGATGCGGAGGGACGGGTCCTCTTTGTGCCGTCCCAGGTAGCCCGCCGCCGCTTCGTAAGTCGGGAACTTCTCCACCAGGCTCAACCCGCGGTATGGTCCCTGGGCATCCTGCTTCTGCTTTGTGCCGATGACCCAGGTGGAGTCTTTCGGCGTCACGGCCTGGCCGTCAAACACGTGCAAGCGGACGGCCATGCTGCGGAAGTAACTGGGATAGTAAACCATCACCGGTCCCCGGACGCCTTCGACCAGTTCTTCCCAAACGCCGTCGGTGTAACTGCCGGGATCCGTTCCGGCCCACCGCGCCATCGAGGGCAATCGGCCCAGCGTTTGTGGTGGCCCGTCTCCCGGCGCCAGCAGCCGCACCAGTATCCTGGAGTCGGTGAGAACGTAGCGGGCGCCGCTCTGGCGCAGGATCGCCGAGGCGGAGGGCTCGTCCTGAGCCATGTAAAACCGCGCCGCCAGCGGGGCCCCGAATTGATTGGGGCTGGCCACGGGAATGCGACGTCCCAGATAAATGATCCAGTAACCTTCGTCCCACCAGTTCATGATTCCGTAAGCCGAGGGCGGCGGAAAATACTCGCCGGGAATAGAAACATAGCGGCGGTGGAAGTAGGCCGCGTCGCCGAAGGGCTCGGGAGTGGCGGTTCGGAGCCAGTTGAGCGTGCGGACCCAGTCCGCCGAGGGGGCGCTTGTGGTTTGGGTGACCTCTCGTATCCCCCAGGCGTTAGGCAGGAACACGATCAGAAATATGGCGGCGGCAATCAGCCCGCGTTGGGTGGGTCTTCTCCCTTCGAGCAGTAAGGAACACAGGAAGCCGGTGAGCAGCGCCACATTGATGACCGAGTAATAGCACATGCGGACCTGTAACAGAGAAACACCCATAACGACGCCGCTCCAGAACAGGAACAGACCGAAACCGGAGTCGAGTTTGGCGGAACCCGGTCTTCCGGCGAGCGTCCGCTCGGCGAGCAGCGCCAGCGCCGCCGCGGAGAGAAATCCGGACAACGTGAATTCGTTCCAGACATCCAATACTGTCCTGATGAGATCGCGATGCAGGAGTGGCCGCAGTTCATTGATCGTCGACCACGTGCCCCTGGGCGCCAGGCGAGAGAGCTGTGCAATCACGGCGGCGGCGGGACCGGGCGCGAGCCACAGGAAAAGCCCCGCCGAGGCCGCGGCGATGACCAGCAGCGCCAGGTACAGCGTGATGCGCGGCAATCCACGCGACCGGAAAAGAGCGGAGAGTCCCGCGACCAGGAGAATACCCGCGATGCCGGCGGCCACAGCGCCGTAAGTGAAGGCAGCCCACAGGACACCTCCGGCCGGCAGGAACAGCAGCAGCGCGGCGCCTAGCGCCGGTGTCACTACGCTTACCAGATCGCCGCACGGCTGTCCGCGCCAGTGCCGGACCAGACACGCCAGCAGCGTCCAGCCGGCCAGGATACCGACGAAGAAGGATCCGGCAACCCACGTAAGAAGGTAGGCCCCCAGCGTGAGGCCGCATAGCGCGGTCCAACCCAGGACCACCCGGCGCGGCTCGGGCGGCTGGGACGAGGCGGCATTCAGCGCATGTACGAAACACAGCAGAAGGAGGGCGTACAGGAAGCTCTCCAACACGTGGTGGTCGGAGACGCCCAACGAGGTGACTCGCAGGAAGTGGCCGGGGAGCACGGCGACCAGGGCCGCGGCCAGCAAGCCCGCGGTACCGGAAAAAAGCAACCGGCCAACGAAGTACACCGGCACCGGGATGAGCGCCGCCAACACGGCTGGAAACCAGGCCGCGATGGTCTCCATGAGCGTGGTGGAGGGCGAGCCAAGGCCCGCCACCAAGACAATGGCGGCGACCAGGTAGTCGTACAGCGGGCCGGCAGCGGCTATCATGCCACCCGGATAAATCGCGTATGGGTCGAACGGCATCTGGTGCGGGAAGTTGTGAAGCAGGTGGTCGATGCCGCGAACGTGGTACCACGCGTCGCTGTCCGGGAACAGGATGCCATCGGGCCGGAAGACGAGGGCGAAGCGAGAAATGGTCCGAATCCCCAGGGAGACCAGAAACAACGCCGCCAGGGCGAACAGATGGCGGCGCGGGAGAGTTAACATAGTTACTCAATCCGGAACAGGATGCCGGCTCCTGGCGCGAGCCAGTCCATCTCGCGGCCGAACTCTTCCTCTAGCCCGGAGTAGTTACAGATACGGATCAGCTTGCGCCCTTCCTGTCTCAACTCGATGGCGAACTGAAAGCTGTTGTTCAGGTCCTTGTTGACGATCATCAGGTAGGGCCGGCCCTGCCCGTCCTCGAATTCGCCGATCAGGAAACGTCCCTGCACCGGCGGCCGCACGTAACGCTGGATCATCGACACGCCGCGCACCAGCTTGCTCTGCGTCAGCGGCCGGCCAAACTCGGGCACATCGGGATAGTGATACACGCCCGCGCTCCGCAGCTTCACCATCGTCGGCGCCAGCGCGTGGATCTGGAGGTTGATTCGCCGCAGCGCGTCCCAGGTCGCGGTCTTGTTTCCGAATTGGTCGATCGCGCCCAGCCGGTAGTTGCCGTTATGCGGCGAGTAGTAAGTGAAGTACTGGATGCCTCTGCCGCCGTAAGCCAGCGTGGCGTAAACCTGGAGGTGAAAGGTGGCGTCCGACGGCTCCATGTAGTTGAAGTGAGCGTTCGCCAGGATGCAGTTCCAGAACGGCGTCTTAGTCTCCTGCGAAATGCGCCGGACGATTTCGAGATTGTTATAGAAGTATTCGAGCATCTCGCCGCCAACCAGCGAGTAGTTGTCGTAACTCAGAAACGGCTGGCCGATGATCTCGACCAGCATTTTGGCGTAAGTGTCGTAGTCCGGCGTCCCCATGCGCTCCTTACTGACTCTGTATGGGAACAGGTTCACGTAGGGCCATAGGCCGGGGGCCAATACCTTCAGCATCCCGGTCACTCGCCCCATGGCCGGCATCAACGAGGCGTGCGGCTCGTCGCGCATGTAGAAACCGAGCACGGCGGGGTTCTCGCCCACCGCCTTGACCACTTCGGCCACGTTCTTCCGGATCTCCGCGTCCGGCGGCAGGTTGCTCCAGTCGTATCCGTTGATCCGCTTGTCGGTGACGAAGCAGGAAAGCCCGGCGTCCCGAACCTTCGCCGCGTCGTCGACGCGGCAGAAGCCGGCCGCGTTCAGCCCCGCCTCGCGCATCAGTTTGAGTTGCTCGGGTTGCGACGGCGCGCCGCCCCAGGCCATGATCGGGAACGTGCGCGCCGGCGTCCGCTCCGGGCTGTGAAACATCTGCGGCTGGGCCGCCAGCGCCCCGGCCAGCAGCAAGACGCATGGTCGCATAATATTCCTCCCCGCCTATTTCGGGGACAGGCTACGAAATACCGAAATTAATTTCGGGATTTCGTAGCCTGTCCCCGAAAT
>JAUYBU010000234.1 GCA_030693045.1 Bryobacterales bacterium
CCGCCTTCGTCGGTGCGGCTTTCTTCGCCACGGCTGGGCCCTTCGCCTTCTTCGCGGCCTCCGCCTTCTTCCTGTGGTATTCGGCCCACCGTTTCCGCTGGGCTTCCACGATGTGCTTCAGGGCGGCGGCGCTCAGCTTCCGTCTGGGCCTGGGGGGTTTGGCGGCCGCGGCCGGCTGCCTGGCCTTCTGCCCTGCGGCCGCCTGCTTCCGATGGTATTCGGCCCACCGTTTCTTGGTTGCTGCGGCGATACGCCTGCGTCCGGCGGCGCTCATCTTCCGTTTGGGTTTCGGGGCTTCAGCCGGGGCAGGTGGTTGCTGGGGCCGGGCACCCAGCAGGCGCCTGACCTCGGTGATGTGGGCGTCGAGCCGAGCCCGCTGGGCTTCGAGACCCTGTAAGGCGGCGTTGAGGATTTCGGGAGCGAGATTCGGTTTGGGCATGTTGGTCGGGGACAATTGGTGAAAGTGTCTAGCAGTCCCGGCCACCATAGTACACCAGTTACCGCGAGCGTGCGGCAGGGTTCAGCCTTTCGGCTTCGGTGATGAACTCGTTGCATCGCCCCTCGCAGTCGGCGACGATGATGAAGAGATGAGGCTGCACGTGGTCTGCTACTCGGGACGAAAAGAGGACGAGCGGCCTCTCCGTTTCCAACTGGACGACCACGAGTATTTCGTCGAAGAGGTGGTTGACCAGTGGTATGGGCCGAACGATGCCTTCTTCAAAGTCCGTGCCAGTGACGGGAACCTATACGTGCTTCGCCGCCGCTCATCGACGCCCGAAGGCGAGTGGAGCCTGGAATCATTTCGGGATCTCACACGGGGCGGATGAGAGGCTTCGTGGCAACCGGCTGCGCGGTCATCATTGGGGGCCGCAGTCGCCTTTTCGAGTTTCACTGCCGCCCAACGCCCGTGAGAACACCACAGATCGTGAATCGGCTACATTGACTCCATGCGACCGTCTCGTGCCATGAATGGCGGTTGGGTGGACCCCGCCGGACTTGCCAAGGGCCCCAACGGACGCAATGTCTGCCGCTGGTGTGCACTGGAGGTGCCGAAGGGCCGGCGCACCTTCTGTTCTGAATGGTGTGTCCACGAATGGCGTCTCCGCACGGATATGGGCTACCTCCGGGAGCAGGTCTTTGCCAGGGACAAGGGGATCTGCGCCGAGTGCGGCATTGAAGCTGAGGCCGAGTGGAAACGGATCCAGTCTCTTCGGGGGAAGCGCCGGTGGCAGGTTCTGACGGAATGGAGGCTACAGGGCCGGAAGCGCCGGGACCTCTGGGACGCCGATCACATCATTCCGGTGGTCGAGGGGGGCGGAGAATGCGACCTATCGAACATCCGCACACTGTGCCTGAAGTGCCACCGCAGAGCAACAGCCGAGTTGCGGGATCACCTGAGAGCACGTCGGCGAGCCCAGGCCACCTCTGAGAGGCTGACGGCCGGCTCGAAGTTCGCGTAGCTGAGCGGCTTCCAAATTTGACCATGGCCTTTGAACGGTTGTGGCCCCACGGAAGTTGACAGCGCCGTCCAGCGCGGCCCGACAAAGTCAAAAATCTCCAACTCGCGCCGGTATTAGTTGACAGGGGCGCGAACGCGCCCCCGGAACACCAGACAGCGGGCAGGCCGCCAAGCGGGAGTCGTTGTGGGTGCTGGACATCGGATCGAGCAACCACAGTGCCCACCAACGGCCGTGCCGCCACTCCATCGTCCGCACCCACTTCCTTTTCGCCAAGCCGACCACCCGTGGGAGGCGGAGCTATGCAACCCGGCGAAGAGCTGAGAGTGGACGATGTCCTGAGCGAGATCACGATCCTGCTGGCTGCGGCTTACCAGCGGCGCGCGCGGATCCGGCTGATCCGGCCAGTCGCCGGGCCGCTGCCGTCAACGGAAGACCTTAATAAGACGGCGGAACCGAGCCCTAATGAACTGACGTTGACGCGTCGGAGAAAGGAGTCACGAAGGTCATGAGCGAAGATGGCAGGCTTCCGGAGATCAGCGATCTGCCCAGGATGGCGGCCGCGCAACTGCAGGCGGTCCACCGGGAGATGTTTGGATCCGAGCACCCAATCGCGAACTGCCAGCACCTGCGGCGCAAGATCGCCTGGCACATGCAGGCTGCAAAAGAAGGCGGTCTCCCGGAGTCGGTCAGGCAGTACGCCATCGGCATCGCCCGCGGAACTGAATTGCGGATGCGCATGTTGGAGAACGCATCGCGACGACAGGACGCGATCCCGCTGGAACGGTCGGCGACGACGATGGTGGTTCAGACCCAGGATGTGCGACTACCGATGCCGGGAAGTCCGATCGCCAAGAACTCCAAAGGCCGCACGATCGTGGTGAAAGTCCTCGACGAGGGGTTCGAGTACGATGGCCGGCGCTTCACCTCGCCGAACGAATTCTGGTTGCGTTTACGGTTTGCGCAAGTTCCGTTTCCGTTTTTTGAACAACGCCGCACGCACTGAACGACGGCTGAACGAATTGTCGATGATCGAGCCGTTTTGGGCTGAAACGACGCTTCACTTCGCATCTTGCAACACGAGCGTTGGGTTATGGGCGAACGCAGCGCGGGTGTTCCAGAAGTACTTGCAGTGAGCCCGAAGCGGAAGCCTTGATGGCGCGCGGGTTATCGAGCCGTGATCCGACACATGGGACCCGTTCCGGAAGTCTGGGCTTTGGGAACGGCAACCGCAAGCAACTGGTCATGGCACGGGAGGAGTTCCCGACCCTCAGCATCGACTTCGTCTCGGTGCGGGAGGCGCTGGACACCTCGACGCCAATGGGCAACGCCATGTTTACAATCGTTGCGGCCATGCGCGAGGAATCGGGCAGCATCACACCGATGGAATGGAACGCCGCTCGCCAGATCTCATTCCGGACTACGATCCTTGCTCTCAACACCCGGCCGGGCGTGGTCTCCAACTGGAGAGCGGTTCGGGTTTTGAAGACTAACGGACAGGGCTCCTGTCTGGATGACAGCGTGGGTCTCAGTTTACCATTTCTCAGAAACAATAACGAACTTGAGAGTCCGGGGTTCCAGCCTATCCGCTAGCCTTGGGTTCCGCACTCCGCATGGTCAGCCGTGAGTGCTCGATACTCAGGTCGATCCACTGGTCGACCAGACGTTTGAACCGCTTGTGAGTCGCGATCTGGCGGCGAAGCTCTGTCACCCATTCACGGCGGACGTACTCCGTGCGGCTCTTCATCCGGCGGGTATAACTGATCT
>JAUYBU010000261.1 GCA_030693045.1 Bryobacterales bacterium
CAGGAGGAAAAATATTCTTTCGGGGGGAGAGAACGAGCGTCCATCCACTTCGGATCCGATACGGTGTAGGGGTGTCGAGAAGGTCGCCAATTGCTCTCGTGGTGGCGGGCGGCCGGTCTGGGCCACACCCGGGGTCCTCAACGGGCTGGGTGGGTTAGACTCCTGTCCGAATCGCAGGAGATTGTACTCCGCGAGGGTGGCGGCCGGACAGGTCTGCTATAGTAGGGACGAAATGCGGCGCGCGCGCCGGCTGCTTCTGCTGGTCATTCTTCTCATCCTAGCCGGAGATGGAATCACCAACCACATCCAGCGCGGGATGCAGGAGCGTTCCGCGCCGCCTGCTCCGAAATCGCTGCCCGGCCACATCAGCGCCTCGGCGGACCACTGGCGCTGGTCGCACACCGACGGCAACCGGCGCATCGTCGAAGTCGAGGCGCGCAACTGGCGGCAGATCAAGGAGCCGTCGCGCTTCGAGCTGGAGGACGTCGAGCTGCGTTTTTTCCAGAAAGACGGCAAGATTTTCGACAAGGTCCGCAGCGCCAAAGCCGACTTCGATATCGACCAGAAGCTGCTGCACTCGCCGGGCGAGGTCGAGATCACCATGGCCGTCCCCGCCGATAACACGCCCAAGGGCCGGCTCATGGTGATCCGGTCTTCCGGCGTCACCTTTGAAAGCACCACCGGCAAGGCACGCACCGACCGGCCGGCCAGTTTCACCTTCGACACGGCCGAAGGGCAGGCCGTCGGCGCCAGCTACGATCCATCCACGCGCCAACTCGAATTGAACAGCCAGGTGCAACTGAGCTGGCGCGGCAGAGGCCCCAAGTCGAAACCGATGAAGATCGAAGCGGGCCGGCTTACCTACAACGAGCGCGAGGCCAAAGTGTTTCTTTCGCCCTGGTCGCGGCTCACGCGCGACACGCTGACTCTGGAGGCCGGCGTGGCCGTGATTACGCTCGAACAGGGCGTCATCCGGCAAGTCGAGGCGCGGGAGGCGCGCGGCGACGATCGTTTCCCGAAGCGCCACATCGACTTTCAGGCCTCGCAACTGGTTATGCGCTTCACCGAAGACGGCGTGATGGAACATCTCACCGGCGACGGCAACGCGCGGCTGGCCGCCATCTCCGAAACCGCGCGCACCAACGTCGTATCCGATCGCGTCGATCTGGAGTTCGACACCTCGGCCGAAGAGAGCTCTCTGAAAAGAGCCCGTGCGACGGGACACGCGGTGGTGGAGTCCGTTCCAACGGCGAAACCGGGCGCGCCGCAGCCGGCCACGCGGGTGCTGCGCAGCGAGTCCGTCGCGCTGCACATGCGCGCCGAGGGGCGGGAGATCGAGCGTTTGGAAACCCAGGCTCCCGGCCAGATCGATTTCCTTCCCAACCGCCCCGGCGAAAGGCGGCGTCACGTCGAGGCCTTCCGGATGTACATCAACTACGCCGCCAACAACGAGATCGAATCTTACCGCGCCGTGGATGTGGCCACCCGGACCGAGCGCGAAACCCCGAAGAAGACGGTTTCGACGGCGCTCACCTGGAGCAAGGACCTGGCCGCTGAATTCGCCCCCAAGACCGGCCAGCTCACGCGCCTGGAGCAGTGGACCGACTTCCGTTACGAAGAGGGCGACCGCCGCGCCTGGGCGGACAAGGCCTCGCTCGACGCGCCCGGCGACATCATCACGCTCACCGGACGCGCGCGCGTTTCCGATCCCTCCGGTTCGACCGACGCCGACGCGATCGTTCTCGATCAGAAGAGCGGCGGGTTCACCGCCCAGGGCCGCGTCACGTCCACGCGCCAGCCCGACCGCAAGGACGCCGGCTCGGCCATGCTGTCCTCGGATCGGGCGGTGCAGGCGCGGTCCGAGAAAATGACCGCCGCCGACAACAATCGCCAGGTGGTCTACGAAGGCGGCGCCGTGCTGTGGCAGGACACCAACCGCTTACAGGCCGACCGCATCGAGATCGACCGCCAGAAGCGCGGGCTCACGGCGCGGGGCAAGGTCGTGAGCCAGTTCCTGGACCGTGCCAAACCGGCTTCGGACGACAAGAAGGCCGCCGGCAAAGGCGTCTTCACCGTCATCCGCGCGCCCGAGATGACTTACAGCGACGAGGAGCGCCTGGCGCACTACCGCGGCGGCGTGGAACTGACGCGGCCCGGCATGACCATCCGCGGACGCGAGATCCGCGCCTACCTCCGCGACTCGCAATCGGATTCGAGCCTGGACCGCGCCATCGCCGACGGGCAGGTCGAAATCCTGCAGGCCGCCCCCGGCCGCAAGCGCACCGGCACGTCCGAGCACGCCGAGTTCTATGAACAGGAGCAGCGCGTGATCCTCACCGGCGGCGAACCGCAACTGGTGGACAGCGCGCGGGGCGCCACGCGCGGCCAGCGGCTCACCTACTACGCCAACCGCGATCACCTGATCGTCGAAGGCGCCGACGGCCGCCCGGCGGTGAGCCGGCTGAAGAAGTGAAAGGGGCGCCGGCGCCGTGCTATTCTCGTCAGCGTATGAACATGGCGGCGCACGATCTCGAGGAGGTCCGGCGGTTGGTGCTCGAACGGCTTGCCGGCCGCCCGGCGCGTGTGTTCCTGTTCGGCTCCTGGGCCCGGGGCGAGGCCCGACGGTATTCCGACATTGACGTGGCGATCCTCGCCGCCGAACCGTTGCCGGCCGGATTTCTTCTGGATCTCCAGGAGGCCCTGGAAGCAAGCCAGGTCCTGTACCCGGTGGACCTGGTCGATCTCGCCGATGCGCCCGCGGCGCTTCGCGAACGCGTGCTGGCGGAGGGACAGCCATGGAACGACTGAGCGAGCGTCTGGCGGTCGCACGAAAGGCTCTCGCTACGCTCGTTGAAGCCATTCGGGAACGGAAGACGCCGCTCAACCGGGACGCCTCGATCCAGCGTTTCGAGTACACCTACGAGACGGTTTGGAAGGCCGCGCAAAACTATCTCAGCGTGGTTGAACAACTCACGCTTGGATCGCCTTCGGCGGTGATCCGCGGCTGTTTTCGGACGCAGTTGCTGGACGAGGAACAGGCGCGGGCCGCATTGCGCATGGCCCAGGACCGCAATCTTACGGTTCACACCTACAACGAGGCGCTTGCCGAAGAGATTTATGCGCGCCTGCCTGCTCACGCGCAGTTGATGGAGGAGTGGCTCAAGGCGATGGATGCCCGGATGCCCCCCGCTGAGCCGTCTGAAGCAGTGACCGCTTCACTGCCCGTTTCCGGCAACAGAACCGACGGGCAGGCTGACGGTCTCGCTGCCGACCCCGTTGATTTCAACCCGGAGCGGGTGCCGGCCGGCGGCGAGACCGTCGGGAAGCCTCACGTTCACCTGGTACACTCCGGCGAGACCGGGGGACAGACCCGCGAATGAGGGTGACACCGAAACGTCCCCGATTCGCACCTGGACCGGGTACCGGGTTCTGAGCGGAGGCAAACCGGGAGCGGGTTCCCCGGCGGGGATGTTCCCGTCAACCGGACCCAGCCCGATCAGGTAGATCGTCACGAACTCCCCGCGGCTGGCCGGCGATGCCGCCGAGACCAGGACGCCGTCGGCGGCCCGCACCACCGCGGGAACGCGCCCCAAACCGTTGGGCACGGATAAGAAAGCGGGAGCGACTTCCGCAATAACAATGGACGTTTCGGCAAAGGCATTCGGCGTGCCGACGCGCAAGGTGGCCGGTCCCGAGACGCCGTAGGGCAACTGGGCGTTGATCTGGGCCGGGGACACCGACAACAGCGGCAATCGCTGCCCCTTCATGCCGATAAAAGTTCCGGAAAGTTCCGTCGGCAGCGGATAAGCCGAAGCCTCGCGGGCTTCGGAAGCCAGGTTCGGCCCGAAAATGCTGATCAGTGAACCGGGCGCCAGCGCGGAGGTGAACGTAGCCGCATTGACTACGGCGTCATCCGAAATCCTGGGAGCCGGCGCCAGGGTCAGGCTCTCGATCTCGGCGCCGTCGATGTCAATGGCGGTGACGGTAAGCCGGGAGCCCCGGACCTCGCCGCGCAAGTAATGGTGCACGGACTTCCCAATCGCCGAAATGGGGCTGGTGCGGATACTTTGCAGACCTCCGCCGCCGCCCCCGGTGATGATGTACACGGCGCCGGACCCGGAATCGACGACAGCGCCATCCCGCAGCGGAAAGGAGCGCTGATAGCCGTGCTCGTGCCCGCTCAGCACCAACTGGACGCCGTGGCGGTCCAGGATCGGCAACACTCGCCCCCGCACCGTCGCGCTGATGGGATCGTTCACGTGATGGCCGGTGGGATAGGGCGGATGGTGAAAGTAGGCCACCTTCCAAAACTGGTTCTGTCGCGCCAGGTCCCGGTCCACCCAATCCAGCATCCGGTCGGCGGCAAAAGGGAACGCGAGCAGGTTCGAGTCCAGGGAGACGAAGTGGACGTTGCCCCAGTCGAACGAGTAGTAGCGGCCCGCGTGCCCGGGCGGCGCGTCCGCGGCCGGGGGGGAGTGCACGGCCCGGTACGGGGCCGCGTCGTCGGTGTAGTAATCGTGGTTTCCCGGGGTCGGAAAGAACGGCGACCGGGCCATCAACGGGGCATAGACGGCGAAGTACTTCGAGTCCAGTTGTTCGAAAGTGCCGCTTTCCTGCGAGAGATCGCCGGTGTGCAGCACCAGCGCCGGATTCTCCTTGGCGATGATGAGATCGGCCAGCCGGAGTTGGTTCGACCCCCCGGTGCCGCTGTCGCCGAAGGCCAGGAAGGTGAAAGGGCCGGGGCCGGCGGTGCGAAACCGGAGGCCGTCCTTCAGGATCTCGCCGTCCACCAGAATGCGATAGAAGTACTCCCGGCCGGGATTCAGCCCGGTCAACTCCGCCTGGTACTGGAAGACCGGCCGGCTGGTTGCCGGCGGCGAAAACTCCCGGATGCCGGCGGCAACGGCGTGGGAGTAGCTTTGATCCGGGGAGTACTCGACAACCCCCCGGCCCTTCTCGCCGGTGGCCCAGAGCACGGCCACGCCGTCGGTGCGCGCGTTTTGCAGATAAGGATGCCGGACCAGCGTGGCGGGGAACCCGGCGGCCGCAGCCACCAGCGTCAGGACTGCCAGGCGCATCATAATTATTCCCAATCTCGCCGGCGTGGTCATCCAATCCTCACAACAATGTCAGTTTACTCGATCCCGGGGCCCAACGTCGAAGGCAGGTGGCCGGCGGCGATCGCCTCGGCGGTCACGAAACCGGCGCGCTCGCGGGTGAACAGCCGGATGATCTCCACTTCCCGCTCGAAATCCTCGGCGCCGCAAGGATGGATGACGCCGGCCGTCGAGCATTGCTTGTTGGGATCCAGCCGGGCCATGCCCCGGATCTGGTAGTAGAGCCGGTTGATCTCCCCATCCATCCAGCCGCCCGGTCCGCCCGCCAGTGCGGCGGCCTTCGCCAGGGCATCCAGATAGGTCTTCCGGAGCTCGGGAACCTGCATGGCGCGCCGCGCTAGCACGTTCTCTTCCACGCCGTCAAAGATCGACTTCCCTTCCCAACTGAAAGTGCCGTCCTTGTCCCAGGGCAGGAATTGCCCCACCGTCGTGCCGGCGAACCGGTAAAAGTAGAAATTGTTCATTCCGAAAGGACCTCCCAGCACGCCGTCGAAGTCCGCCAGGAAGTTTTCGGTTGCGATGTAAGTCATGAACTGTTTCAAGTCCACGTACTTGGAGACCTCCCGCTCGAAGTCGGCATCCGGAGCGAAATTGACGGCCCGGACCATGGCTTCGATGTTCGCCGGATCGGGATCGGTCTTGCGAGTCTTGGGCGACCACATGGCCGGGGAGTAGAGGGCCGGATCCGGTCCGAGGTACTCGAAGCGATACCCATCGGTGCGGTTTTCCTCCCAGTCGTACAGATACCCCGTATCCTCGCCAAAATTACGGCGCAGGAAGGCCTCGTCCAACACCTCGTTCAACATGTAGGCGCCGAAAAACTCGCCGTTGATGAAAAGCCGGGCGGGGGCTTCCAGCACGGCCGGGATGCCCATTCGCCGGAACAGGTTCATCGCGACGATCTCGCGCATCAGGGAAGCGTCCTGGTTGTTGGCTTTCAGGATCACCGAAGGGAGTCCGAGGAGTTGCTGTTTGCTGTCATAGCGACTAAACCCCAACAGCAGATTGGGTTTCTCCGGGCTGCGGCTGCCGCTGCCGCGGGAACGGATACCGATGTTGTGCAATATCCGGCCGTTCCAGTTGAACGTCGCCGGATAGTAGGTGTCCGCCAGGTAGTTGTCGCGCAGCGTTTTCCAGTCGGCCGGATTGACGTCGAGCCATATGTCGTGTACGTGCTGGTCGTCGAACAGATCGGCAACGGTCTGCGCCGATCCATACGGCGCGGCCAGACCGAACAACATCAGAGCCAGCGCGAGAACCCGCCGTTGTCCGGACCAGTTGTGAAAAGTGTTCTGATTCAGTTGTTTCATCTTATTCGCCCCTCTTTTTGCTTCGACTCGTTGACAACCCGGATGGATTTGCCGTGCGCACCCCTGGCCGCGACGCGGGTCGCGGCCAGGGGTGCGCGCGGCGGAACCGCCGGCGCTACCGCCGCGCGCCTCGCTTCCCCTGATTAGGCGGCGTGTGCTGCGGCCCGGAACCGTCGCCGGGTCCGGTGCGCTTCCCATTCTTGGCGCCAGGGCCGGTGCCGTCCTTTTTGGGAACGCCGTCGCTCGGACAATTCGGACAAGGAGTCGTGGGCGCTGTCTGGGCCGATACGAGGCCGGACGAGAAGATCATCATCGCGGCCGTTGTTACTGCAAGAAGTGTGTTTCTCATGGCTTTCTCTTGCCTCCGCACTTTGAATGGGCAATCCGGGGGCCTGAGCTAACCTGTTGAAATCAGGCGGTGCGGCCAGCGAGAGGTGTGCAAGACGTGCGCGGCAGTCCCGTCACCAACGCAGACCCTGCGCTGGCAACCGGATGATTTGCTCCCCCGCGCGCCGAATAGTACGCTGGACTTAGTCGCCCAAAAAACCGAATGCGCACCCTGGAAACCTGCGAGATTTCGAAAACCTACCGCGGCCGGAAGGTCGTTGACGACGTCTCGGTGTCGCTTGGCCAGGGCGAGGTGGTCGGGTTGCTGGGGCCCAACGGCGCCGGCAAGACGACGTCGTTCTACATGATCGTGGGCCTGATCGGCCCGGACTCGGGACGCATCCTGCTGGACCGGGAAGACATCACCCAACTGCCGATGTACCTGCGCGCGCGCCGCGGCATCAGCTACCTGCCGCAGGAGCCGAGCGTGTTCCGCAAGCTGACCGTCGAGGACAACCTGATGGCCATTCTCGAGATGCTGCCCATCAGCGCGCGCGAGCGGCGCGAACGGGTGGCGCGCCTGGTCGAGCAACTCGGCCTCGACAAGGTTCGGCGCAACAAAGGGTACATGCTCTCGGGCGGCGAACGGCGCCGCGTCGAGATCGCCCGCTCGCTGGCCATCGAGCCAAGCTTCCTGCTGCTGGACGAGCCGTTCTCCGGAATCGATCCCATCCAGGTGCTCGAGATCCAGCGGATCATCTTCGACCTGAAGCGCGCCAACATCGGGATCCTGGTCACCGACCACAACGTGCGCGAGACCCTGGCGGTGACCGACCGCGCCTACATCATCAACAACGGAAAAATCTTCCGCGCCGGAAGCCCGGAAGCGCTGGGCCGCGACCCGGAAGTTCGCCGGGTCTACCTGGGCGAGAACTTCACCCTCGGCGAGGGCCGCGTTTGACCCGCCGCCGGGCGTTGCGGTATCCTGATTCTAAGAATGGCTAACACTATTTCCGCCCTGAAGCGGATGCGCACCGAGAAGCGCCGGACCGATATCAATCGCTCCCGGAAGACCCGTCTGCGGCACCAGGTTCGCACCCTGCGCCGGCTGCTGGAGAAGAAGGACGCCGCTGGCGCCCAGGCGGAACTGCCGAAGACGTTTTCGGTGATCGACCGCGCCGCCAAGTGGGGCATCATCAAGAAGAACACGGCGGCTCGCTACAAGAGCCGGCTGGCAGTTCGCGTCCGCGCCGTCGCCGGGTAGTCCTACACCCTTCCGCCAGCTAGCCGAAGGGTTGTAGGTTCGAGTCCTACTTGCGGAGCCAATTTAAGTCCTTGGGTTTCACCGTACACCCTGGCAAACACGCCAGCTGACGCGCCACGCCCAAGGGGCTGCGATTTGGATTTGCCTGTCCTTGCCGGAATTTCCCCATCTTTCTCCTCCGGAGTCCCCCAGATCCTCGCCCACACGGGTGTTTTGATTGCCGGTCTATACCGCCAAGACTTGCCAAGCGGCCCCGGCCTGCTCGGCTCCGCCAACCAGCGCCTCCACCTGGTCTCGAACCGGTACGCGCCGGGCGGCCTCAGCGCCACTCCGCGTGGAGAGGTCGTCTTGCACCGCGATGGCACAATGACCATCAGCGGCATCGCACCTCCCCGAATCCGATGCGGAAATTGGCGGCACTCGGTTTGCTTCTGACCGTTGCGGCGGCGGCATTCTTCGTCTACACCAGGCAAGTCCGCCGGCTTGTGGGTGCCGCAATCCTAGCCACTGAATGAAATGAGCAGTGTGGCGCGAGTGACGTAACAATGTTGCGAGTGGCGGGGAGTCCTTTCCGCCCCGCGATCTCCTTGGCGGCGAGCATACATCGAACGCCTGATCGGCGCCCTCCGCCGCGAGTGTCTGGACCGCAAGTTGGCGGTCTTCACCACCGGTACGAGCGGCGCGCAGCCTGAATTTCGTTGGGCAAGGCGAGAAATGCTGGCCAGCTTCGAGGGAGATTCCCAGAACAAACATCGAGAGGGCTGTCCCGATCCCCCTGCGCCGATCCCGGAATTCGATCACAGGCAGCGAGGACATGCGCCAGGTAGGCTCACGTTCCCCCCCGTCTATTGGATCTCCTCGAACTGCGTGATTCGCATCTCGCGATCTGAAAAGACAGCCCTGATCTCCAACGTCCCTCCGAGCGCTTCTACATACCCGGCTAGAGTGCTGAGGTAGATGTCCGCGCGATGCTCGATCTTGGACACTTCGCCCTGATTCACTCCCAACGCGCTGGCGAGTTTGGCCTGCGTCATCCGGCGCGCTTTCCGGACTTCCGCTAACGGCATTGACGCCAGGCTCTGTCGCACACGGTCAGCGATCTTCTGCTGCCGCGCGGCGGGCATCGCCTTCACCAGTTCACGAAACTTACGAGTTGGCATTAGAGTTTTCCCTCCTTCTTCAGTTCGTCCAAGTGCTGATCGTACAGCCGATCCGCTACTGGGACGAACTTCTCGTACCAGCGATCGTCGCCGGTCTTGTCTCCGCCCAAAAGGAGAATGGCCGTGCGGAGAGGGTCGAATGCATACAACGTTCTCAGTGGCTTTCCAGCGCTCTGAGTCCGCAACTCGCGCATCTGGCCGTGCCGCGAACCGTTCACCTTCGAACTGTACGGGAAGCCCAATGCGGGACCGACTTCGACCAGCAGCCCAACAGAGTGAGCGATGTCATCCTGTTGCTCTTCGGTGAGGTTCTCCCACCAGGCAGCGAACTCCTCAGTGAATTCCACTTCCCAAGCCACAAACCATTATGCCACAAACAGAATATTCTGCCGGTGGCTCGACTCCGCTCGGATCTGGCGGCGCCGACTCGACATCCTCTGGCGCTCGGTGCAGTGGCCGAGCCGACGCTTGGTTTCCGAACAAAACTCGATCTTCGCGCGTCTAAATCCCGCGTTTGCCACGTGAGGCGACTATAAGTCATTCGCCGGTCAACCGCAAAACGAAGGCTTCCAGAACCACGCGGTCGTCGGGCCGGAAATCGCGCAGGCTGCGGTCGGCTTCGAAGATGCTGGTGATCGCCAGGGAAAGCTGTTCCGCCGAGAACGCCGCAACAGTCTGGGACACCTGCTGGGCGCGGGCGGGCCACATCTGCACGCCCAGCTTCGAAAAGTGCGCCTGAATCTGCGGCGCGCTCTTCAGCCCGGCTTCCCCCGCCACCAAGGCCTGGCGAAATTGGATGGCCAGGAAATTCAGGGCCAGCGGCAGGTACTCGCCCTCCCGAATCAGCGTGTCCAGCAACTCCATCGCCCGGACGCGGTCCTTTCGTCCCAGGGCGGCCACCAGCGCGAAGATCGTGGTCGAGCGGGCGTCCGGCACCAGGCCGGCGATGGTCTCCCGGCCGACGACGCCGCCTTCCCCGGCATACAAGCTCAGCTTTTCGATCTCGACGGCAATCCGGGCGGCGTCGGCGCCCAGCGATTCCACCAGCAACTCGATCTCGCCGGCGCCCAGTTTCAGCCCCGCGCGCGAAGCCAGGTCGCGGGCCAGTTGCCTGGCCTCGATATCGCCGAATCGCGCGAATTCGACCGCCGGCGGAAGCGCCGCGTAGAACTTCCGCACGCGCTCGCTCTTGGCCTTGTCCTCGCCATCCAATTCGTAGCGCGCGGAGTCGAATACCAACACCACGCCGGGAGTCGGGCTGGCGGCATAGGCGGCCAGAAGCCCGGCGCCCGGATCTTTTGCCGACGGCTCGGCGTCAACCGCCGCCGCGGCGCGCCCGCGCGGCAGAACCGATTCGGCGCCCGACACCCAGATCAGCCGGCGCGGCGCGAACAGCGACATCGAGCGTGCGTCGTCGATCACCTCGGCCAGCGACACATCGTCCAGATGGTGCCGTACCAGGCCGGTTTCGCGCTCTTCCGGCGAAAGCACGCGCTCCACCAGCGCCCGGCGGCACATTTCGCGCCGGTAGTTTTCGGGGCCCAGAAACAGGTACAGGGGCCCCGGCGGCTGCTTGCGGATCTGGGCGAGAAAATGCTCCGGAGTCATGGTCAGAACTTCTCGAGCACCGCGCTGACGATCGACCGCGCCACCTCGCGGCTCATTCGTTCAATCGCCGTGTCGCTTTCCTCGAAATAGGCGCGGGGGTCGATCGCAATCTCGTAGCGCTCGCGGACCTCCATCGAGGGCCGCACGAAGATCGCCTCTCCCGTGACGCGGTTGACCAGCTTGACGTTCAGCGTCGCGACCATCAGGACGCCGCTGGCGCGCCCGGTCGCCGGGTCGAACACCGCCGGGTAAGACGTGTAGTTCACCAGCGCGCCCTGCAGCACGGCGTCCGCAAGGTTGGGGTCGGCCACGATCCGGTAGCGCGTGCGAGTCAGGAACTCGCGCCCCACGGCGCTCGACAGGCGGTCCGCCAGTTTGTAGCGGCTGGTGGCGTTGCCGAACGCCGGGACGGCGATGACCTTGATGCTCTTGGGCAACAGGTCGGCATGGCCCGAAACGTGATACCCGCAACCGGGAGCCGCCGCCAGAATCGCGGCGGCCAGCCCCAGGCGCAGCCGCGTCATGGCACGCCCGCCCCGAGCAACTGGCCGGCAACCGCGACGGCGTTGTCCGCCGTCAGGCGCAGGTTGTCCACCGCCGCCCACAGCCACACCGCCTGGCTCGAGTTGCGGTCGTTCTCGATCGCGCCGACCGTGATGCCGCTCTGCCCCGCCACGCCGACGTTGGTGGGAGCTTCCTGGCCGTCCGTTCGCACGTCGATCTGGGCGCAGGCCAGGGCCGCGGCGATCTCCCGCGCCCCGGTCCGCCGTTCAAACTCCAGCCAAACCGAGAAGCAATAGCCGTGGAACACCGGCGCTTGCACCAGGCGCCACGACGGCATCGCAACAGGTGCGCCCAGAGCCAGCAGTGTCGCCAGGTGGCGATCTATCCGCCCCTCGGCGCCGGCCAGAGATTCGGGAGCCTCGGCGCCGTAGCGCGCCAGCAGGTTGAAGCCGATCTGCTCGTCGAAGACCTCTTTCGGCAGCGGCTTAAAGCTGAACAGATTCACCACCTGCTGCCGCAGCTCGCCGACGCCGCGACGCCCTTGCTCGCTCACCGGCGCAAGCACTTGAATCACCGCGCGCCGCGCCGCGATCCGCCGCAACAACACAGCCATGGCGATGGCCGCCGGATGCGCAACGGTATGCACGGCATCGCGATCCACGACATAGCCTTCCGGCTCCAGCATGGGGGCGCGCAATCGCGCCTCGGGCAGATCCTCCAGCCCTTCGGTCAGATCGATCACCGCCGGCCGCGGCGAACGTCTCTTCAGCAACCCGAAAGCCGTGCGGCTGGATGCCGCGGAACCGGCCAGAATGACCACCGCCGCGCCCGTCAGATTCTCCTCATCCAGCGCGCTGACCACCACCGGCTCGCCGTCCCGCGCGGTCAGCGTGACCGCGGATGGATCTTCGGCGCCAGTCCACTGCACTCGAACCGGCAAACCGGAGCGGTGGAGAACGTCGCGCACTTCCCTGCCCGCCAGCGTCTCGCCGCCCACCAGCACCACCATCGCCTGCCGCTTTGGATCAGCCAACTTGACGCTCCGGTTGGGGGTGCGCCGGACGGAAGCGCCGCCGCAAAACACCCGCGAATCGCACCACGATTCCGCTGCCCACGTACATCACTGCCAGCCCGAAAAGGACCGGCTGCGGGTAGTTCCAGATCAGGTAGATGGTGCTGCCAAGCACGATGATGCTGAGCGTGGAGCGCGGCCGCAGCAGGTTGAAGTCCTTGAAGCTCCGATAGCGCCAACTGCTGATCATCAGCAGCGCCAGCGCCAGCAGCAGCACGATCCACGCCACCGCGAACGGCCACCAGACCACCGGCTCGCTGCCGGCGGCGAAGATCACGGCGGCCAGCATCGCGGCGGCGGCCGGGATCGGCAGGCCGACGAAGTACTTTCGGTCGGGGCGGCCGGGGTTCTTGGGGATCGGATTGGTCTGCACGTTGAACCGCGCCAGGCGCGCCGCGCCGCACAGCGCGTAAAAAAAGGTTGCAAAGTACCCCGCGCGGCGCAAGTGCTCGCGGATCAGGCCGCCCAGTTCGCCCTCGACGAACTGAATTCCCCAGGCAAAGGCGAGCACGGCCGGGGCGATGCCGAAGGTGATGACGTCGGCCAGGGAGTCCATCTCGCGGCCGAAATCGCTCACGGTGTTGGTCATGCGCGCGATGCGCCCGTCCAGGCCGTCCAGAAAGACCGCCACGCCGATCATCACCGCCGCCGCCTGAAAATGCACGTTGAAGCCGAGGTGGCCCGCCGCCGCATACATGGCGCCCTCGTAGGCCTTCAACGTGGCCAGAAATCCCAGGAACAGGTTGCCGGCGGTAAACAGAGTCGGCAAGGCATAGGCCGCCCGCCGCGGACGCCGGTCCGGCGAGCGCGGGTCCACCAGACGCTCGGTGAGGTTCAACCGCCCGATCGGATTTTTCATTGGTCCGTCCGGCGCGCCAGCACGCTCGAACCGGCCTTCACGCGCTCCCCGGGCCGCACCTGGATGTTCCATTCCGGGCCCAGCAACACGTCCATGCGCGAGCCGAACTTGATCAGCCCGATCCGCTCGCCGGCCCGGACCACGTCGCCGGGTTTCTTGTAGCAGACGATGCGGCGCGCAATCAGGCCGGCGATCTGGCTGAAGACCACCCGCGTGCCGTCGCCTTCCACGATCATGGTGTTTTGTTCGTTTTCGGCCGAGGCCTCGGCGCGGCTGGCCACCAGGAACCGGCCCGGCCGGTAGTTCACTCCGGTCACGCGCCCGGCGATGGGGGTCCGGTTCACGTGTACGTCGAAGATGTTCAGGAAGATGCTAATCTGCGTGGCTGGCCCATCGGCACGAACCAGCACCACCTTGCCGTCGGCCGGGGAAACCGCCACCGGGCCGGACGGGATCTCGCGCTCGGGGTCGCGGAAGAACCACAGGCAGAAACCGGCGAGAATGAACAGCGGCACACCGAACACCGGCCCGGTGAGCCAGGAGACCAGCGCGCCCCCCGCCATCAGCGCCAGAGCGTAGTAAATGCCGTCAACAACCATTCTTGTCAGGAACCAGATTCTATTGTCTCAGAAGAAGGCGCGCTTAGCCTGCGTCTTCTCACTCCAGTGTTACCACGATCTCGGCGCGGTCCACCTTCCCCGGCAACCGGACCACCAGTTTGCGCGTGCCGCGGTTCTGGTTCTCGGCCGCCGATGGCGGCTGCGTCGCGACCACTTCGAAAACCGCGCCCGCGGGCGTGTAGACGATCGCCGTCACCGACCGGCCGCCCTTGGCAAGCACCGCCTGGTTGCCGCGCAACTGCACTTCGGCGTCCGTCACCATCCCCCAAAGCGCGTCCACGGGTTGCGAGGCGGCCTGGAGAGAATCGACCAGCACCACCCGCCGGCCCTGTTCCAGCCACATGCGGCGCGTGTGCGCGGCGAGCAGTTTCGGATAGGCGCCCTTCAAATCGATGGCGACGTAGGGCTGCAGCGGATCCGAGAAATCGCTCTCGATGACCGGCGCCCGGCCGCGCTCGTCCTGGTTCTGGTTGTTGATGAGCACGGTGTTGTGCGATTCGGTGCGCAGGCGGTAGTAGGTCCAGCGCTTGCCGCCGAAATAGTCGGGCAGATTGTAGTCGTCCGAACCAAGATCGACGGCCCAGCGCTGTCCTTTCATGTCGAGCACGAAGCCGCCCAGATCGAGGTGCGAGTGGTTGGCCTGATTGTCGCCGCCTTTGATGCCGGCGAAGATGCCATCGCGGTCGGTCCAGGAAGTGCGCAGGACGGCGGCATCGATGCCCCGGAAGGCGAAGCTGGGGATGAGATCCGGCGTCGCCGAAGCGTCCGGGTAGTAGGCCAGATCGAGCGGGTCGGTGCGCGAAGCCGAGGTCAGCTTGTCCAGCTCGAACCACGCGTAGGTGGGCTGCTCGAAGCGGCGCGCCAGCCACATCAGGGCCCAGGAACCGCCCACGCCGTCGCCCGAATCGGCGTAGTTGAAGCTGCGGCCGATGGGGCTCGAGGTGAAGATGCGGAAGTGTCCGGCGCGGTCGAAACCTTCGGCGTCCGACAAGCCGAAGTCCGTGCCCAGCGCGGTGTTCAGCGATTCCATCAGCACCACGGCATAGCGCGTGGCGTAGTCCCAATAGCCCGGACCTTCGGCCCAGCCGCCGTCCGGCGCGTACGACTTCAGCGCGATGGGCGCCGACTTCAGCGCGGTTTCGACGATGCGGCGCGCGCGATCCGGTTCGTCTTCCGCCACCGCCAGCGCTCCGGCGACGATGCCTCCGTTGACCACCAGGTTCCAGTTGAACGGGCTGATGGCCCACCAGCCGTCGCCTTTGCCGTTAAGCGCGTAGCGCGCCAGCGCCGGGTCGAGTCCCATCTTGACGATGGCCTCGCGCAACCAGCCGCGCTGCTCCTCGTCCAGATCGTTGTAGAGCCAGTCGTAGCCGATGGCGAACGCGTGCGTCATCTCGGCCGTGTCGAGAAAATGCGACGGGTTCCAGTCCTTAAAGTTCGCCGCCGCCCGCATCTCCCCGAGCGCGCGGTCGAGAAACCGCCGGTCGCCGCCGACGCGATAGGCGAACGCCAGACGGTAGACGCGGTTCAGACAGAGGCGGCTCTGGTCGAGCAGGCGCGGCCCGATGAGCTTGTACTCAACGGTCGGCTGCGTGAGCAGTTTCTCGGCGTCGCCGCGGACATAGCCGTAGAGGCGCCGGGCGTTCTCGTCCGACGCCAGCACGCCGCGGAACCGCTCGATGCCGTCGTCCAGAACCATGAGCCGCGGATGTCCGGGCCGCAACGTCGCCAGCGGGTTGTCCGCCGCAAGCGCCAGCAAAGGCAACGCCAAGAACAGAGCACGCATGGTTCGATGGTAGCGCAGGCGGTTCACTCCTCCGGCGCGAAGCCGGCGATCGCAATGCCCGCCTCGACAGTATTGCCCCCTTAGATTCGTTCCTGCTTCCCGGCCTAGATATTCGGGAGCTTTTCCTTGACGAGCCACTCGAGGCACTTACAGTAGCCCGGCCTGTCCTTCCGGACCTCGGCGACAGTTTCTTTCAGTCCCTTGTCCCACAGCTCCTCGATCATACCTTCGAGAAGCTCAGTGAACACGGTGTCGGGTAGAAGGCCGCACTTGGACATGTACCCTACGCGGTCCAGGGCCACGGCGACCGTGCGCTTCTTGAATTCCAGGCCCTTGTCGTCCACGGGATGGCTCAAGACCTCGGATCGCAATTTTCTCATTTCCACGTCACCAAGTTCGGTCAGAACCTCACGAAGCGCCTGTAGCCGCATGGCGCGGCTGGCCTGGCGAATCTGCAGCCAGACGAACAACAAGCCTCCGGCGACAATAGGCACTTGGATGACTTGTGCCCACTCTGTTAGCGTCACGGGCCACCAACTCGCCATAGTCATACACCTCCTCCCCGCCAGTGTGGCACGGCATTGCCGTCTGGACAAGGGCGGCTGCAACGAAGTCGTCCCGACCGTCCACATGCCGTACAATGTTTAAAGAGAAGCAATGCTGCCTGATCGACGGAAACGACTGATTGTGGTGGCGGGACCGCCCTGTTCGGGCAAGTCCTATCTCGCGGAGATCTTGGCGAACCACACGGGTATACGCCATCTGGAAATGGACGCGATCCGTGCCCGTCTCATGCCTGAATCACGCCACGCGAAGCCGGATCGCGATATCGCATACAGGACCATGCATTTCGCCGCGGAGTTATTGCTCAGTGCGGGACATTCCGCCATTCTCGATGCAACATACATGCCCGTGGAACATCGTCTGGAATTGGAGGGGATCGCTGAGTTTACGGGCAGCCCGCTTTTCATCATTGAATGCAGAGTGTCTCCGGAGACGGCAATTGTTCGGTTTGGGATGCGCGCGCAACATGCAGCCGTGGACCTGACGCCCGCGCGAGTTCACTGGCTATCCGCTCATTACCCGCTCTATGGGAAGGGCTTCATTCACGATTCCGATCTCCAACGTGAGCCCGACTTGGCGGGCATACGAGCGTATCTGATTGAAGGAACTCCAGTGCCTGATTGTAAGTGGTCCGAGTCAGCGTGCGGTGCTGTAGAACCATGCATCGAAGGCGCCTCGGAGCCGTGGCCGGCGCAGCCAGTCGGAGCATCCCTAGTAACGGAGCATCGCTAGGCTGGAGGATTCGATCTCCGTCGTTCGATTCGGCCGTCTGGTTTTGAAACTCCATCCACGGAGGGTAGGAAGGAGCCTTCGCATTGACCCTCCGAAGCAGTCCTTACTCTTGAGGCGCGAAACCGGCGATGACAATGCCCGCCTCATCCGCGCGCGCCAGCATCTGGTCGCGGTCGAGCAGCAGCGTGCGCCCGGCATCCACCGCCAGCGCCGTCGTTCCGGTCTCGCGCATGACGTCGATCGTACCCAGCCCCGTCACCGGAACGTCGAACAGCAGACGCCGGCGCCGGCGCGACGCCTTCACCAGGGTCAGCCGGCGGCCATCGACCAGGCTCGCCGCGCGGCGCAGCATCGCGTCGGTGCCCTCCATCGCCTCCACCGCGACGCAGGCGCGCTCGGAGATCGCCACGCTCTGCCCGACATCCAGACCGGCCAGCGTATTGGCAATGCGGCGGCCATAGGCGATGTCGCGCTCTTCGTCGTCATTGGGCTTGCGGCGGGTCATCGCGCCCTCCACCGCCAGCAGCGGCTTGAGCAGCGTGGTCGAGTCGAGCAGCCGTATGCCTTCCTCTTCCAGGATCTTCACGACGCCGCCGATGAGCGCGTCGGTGTTCCTCTCCCGCAGCGAGGTCAAGAGCTTGAGCAGCCGCCAGTCGGGCCGGATCGACGAAAATATCTTGGCGTGCTTCACCTGCCCCGCCATGATCACTTCCGTGATGCCTTCTTTCTTAAAGATCTCGATCAGGCGGCTCAATTGGCCGAGCGAGATCCAGTGCGTGCGCGCGGCGACGCGCTCGACCTCCGGCGACGCTTCCTCCCGGATGGCGATGGCGACAACTTCGTGGCCCAACTGGCGCGCGGCGTCGAGCGCCAGAATCGGAAACCGCCCGTTGCCGGCAATTAGCCCGTATTTCATTTCACGCAGCCGCGCTCGGAGGACCGGATGAAATCGATCACCTCGTCGAGTTCCGCGCAACCGGGGATCTCGCGCCGGATGCGCTCGATGGCCTGGGTGGTGTTGAGTCCGGAGCGCGTCAGGATTCGAAAAGCGTTTTGCAGGCTCTCGATGGCCCCGGCCGCGAAGCCGCGCCGCTCGAGACCGGTCTTGTTAGCGCCGAAAGTTTTGATTTCGCGCGGGCTGACGGTCATCGAGTACGGCATCACGTCCTGCGTCACCACGCTGCCGCCGCCGACGTAGCAGTGCCGGCCGATGCGGCAGAACTGATGCACGCCGCAAAGAGCGCCCACGCCGGCCCAATCGCCGACCGTGACGTGGCCCCCGAGCGTGGCGCCATTGGCCAGAATGGTGTGGTTGCCGACGCGGACGTCGTGAGCCAGGTGAACATAGGCCATCAGCAGGTTGTCGTCGCCGATCGAGGTCAGCGCGCCGCCCCCTTCGGTGCCGCGGTGGATGGTGACGAATTCACGGATCCTGTTGCGGTCGCCGATGCGCGTCTCGGCGCGCTCGCCCTGGTACTTCAGGTCCTGCGAGGCGACGCCGACGGTCGAGTACGGGAAGAACAGGTTGTCCTCGCCGATCCACAGCGGGCCTTCCATATAGACCTGGCCCATCAGACGCGTGCGCGCGCCGATCTCGACTTCCGGGCCGATGATCGAATACGGGCCGATGTCCGCGGTCTCGTCGATGCGAGCCGCCGGATCGACGATGGCGGTCGGATGAATCGCCATGAACGCTCTCTTACGTAGCGGGGGCGTCCGCACCGGCGCGGTCGGCCAGCTTACACATCATTTCGGCTTCGGCCACCACCTGGCCGTCCACCGTGGCCTGCCCCGCCATCTTGGCGATCGACGCTTTCCTCTTGACCACGCTCATCTCGATGCGATGTTGGTCGCCCGGCACAACCGGGCGGCGGAATTTCGCGTTGTCGATGGAAGCCAGCAGGACCACCTTCGACTTGCGGTCGGGGATCCCCTTCCGCACGAGCACGCCGGCCACCTGGGCCATGGCTTCGATGATGAGCACGCCGGGCATCACCGGAAAATCCGGAAAATGGCCCAAGAAAAACGGTTCGTTCGCGGTCACATTCT
>JAUYBU010000289.1 GCA_030693045.1 Bryobacterales bacterium
GAGGCGGGGAGGAACTTCTCGCCCGCCAGGGAGCGGCGGATGATGTCGATCAGGTGGGCGGGGAGGTGGGAGAGATTGCCGAGAGTTTCGTGGAGGACTCGGGCGCCGACGCGGAAGGAACGGCGGAGAAAGTGGGACTGATAGACCTTGCCTTTGTAGTGGCGGGTTGTAGTGGCCACATGAACTGGTCCAGTTCTGGATGGCATATCCAATGGTAAAGGAGACTTTGGAACAATGCAAGAGAAAACTTACATATGTAGTGGCTACATTTGTCAGGCCAATTGAGAGCCAAGCGATAGACGGGATTGGAGTTGACCTACTTTACGGCTTGGAACTTCGGTTTAGACAGCAGCGCCGTTGACGCGCACGTTGCGCCGGACGAGCCCCTTGACGTGCTCAAGGACGTCCGGCTTGGCGACCTGCTCGAAGGTGCAGTCCACCAGTTGGATGTTCTCGATGGGAGCGTCTTCGTACCCGCGCAGGTACAGGGCGTACTTGCTCTTCTTGGCGGTGACGTTGCGCATTTCGATGTTCCGCACTACCGGCTTGAACTTGCCGCTATTACCTTCCTCGTAGTGGAAATCCACCTGCACGATGGCGTCGGCCACCTGGCCCACGGTGATGTTGCGCAGATAGACGTTCTCGATCACGCCGCCGCGAACGGAGTTGGTTTTGAGGCGCAGGACGCGGTCGAGATTGGGGCTGTCCATGCGGCAGTTTTCGGCGAAGATGTTGCGGGCGCTGCCGGAAATCTCGCTCCCGATGGTCACTCCGCCGTGGCCGTCCTTCATCTGGCAGCCCTGAATGACGATGTTCTCGCAGGCCACGCCGACGCGGCGTCCGTCGCTGTTGCGCCCGGACTTGAGCGCGATGCAGTCGTCGCCGGTGTCGAACACACAGTCCTTGATCAACACGTCCGTACACGATTCCGGATCGCAGCCGTCGTTGTTCGGCCCGTGGCTGGAAACCTTCACGCCGCGGACGGTGACGTTCCGGCACAGGGCCGGGTGAAGTTCCCACATGGGCGAGTTCCGAATGCTGACTCCCTCGATGAGCACGTTGTTCGAGCGGTAGGGTTGGACGAACATCGGGCGCAGCAGGCCGCCCTCGCCGAAGACCCGCTTGTCGGGCGGCACGCCTTCGTCCGACATCTTGAAAAGAAGGTTCCGCGCCTTCTCCTGGCTGGGGTCGCCCTTCTTCCACCCGCATTCGGTGCGCCCCTTCCAGGGCCACCAGTGCTGGCAATCCGCCTGCCCGTCCAGCGTGCCTTCGCCCGTGATGCCGATGTTCTCCTGCTGGAAGGCGTAGATGAACGGAGAGTAGTTCATGCACTCGGCGCCCTCCCAGCGGGTGAAGACCGCGGGGAGGTACTTGCGCGGGTCGCGATCGAAGAGCAGTGTCGCGCCCGCGCCGACGTGGAGGTTCACGTTGCTCTTCAGGTGAATCGCGCCGGTGAGAAACCGTCCCGCCGGGACGATCACGCGGCCGCCGCCGGCCTGGCTGCAAGCCGCGATCGCGCGGCGGATGGCGTCGGTTGAATCCTTGGCCCCGTCGCCGGAAGCGCCGTAGCGGGTGATGTCGAAATCCCGGTTCGGGAACGAGGGCGGCCGGATGCGTTTGAGAATCGCCGCGGCTTCATCCCAGGGATTAGCGGCGGCCAGGACCGCGAGAGTCTTCAGAAACGCGCGGCGATTTGTCACTGGCATGGAGTCACCTCACAGCTTTACCAGATTAGCGAGTTTCACCCGCTCGCCGCCGCGCCCGGTGCCGCGGTAGGCGGCGATACCGACCAGGGAGGTCAGGATGTCTGAGCCTGGCGATCGGCCGGGTCGGCGGCGCCGCTGGAGCCTCCGTCCCGCGTGGGCGACACCGGCCAAACGCCAAGCGATCCTGCTCCGACGCCTGGAGCTGAGCCTTGCAGTGCGCAATAATGCCGTCCGATGGATCTTCCCCGGCCGGGCGGGCGGCACTTGGCCGGTCTCCGAGGTCTCAGACGGCCGCGATGATCGTGATTTCGACGTGCGCGCCCGCCGGCAGCGCCGGCACCTGCACCGTGGTGCGTCCCGGCGGATCGACGCGGAAGTACTCCCCGTAGACCTTGTTCATCTGCTGGAACTCTTTCAAGTCCGTCATGTGGACGGTGGATGCCACGGCGTCGTCCATGGTCGCCCCGGCCTCGGCCAGGATGACCTTGATATTCTCAAGCGTCTGGCGTGTTTCAGCCTCGATGCCGCCCGTAACGAGCTTGTTGGTCTTGGGATCGATGCCCTTTTCGCCGGCGACGAAGATCAGGTTGCCGACCTGGATGCCCTGCGAATAGGGCCCGATCGGCAAGGCGGCCTTTGCCGTCTTCAAAACCTTCTTCTTGGTCTTGGCGGGAGCCGCCATCGCAACCCCGGCGCCCCCGGCGGCCAGCGTCGATTTCAGTAAAGTTCGGCGTGCCAAATTGTCTCCTTTCATTGACGACACATCTCCTCTTTGATTGTAGTTTGAGTCGCGATCAAGTCTTTCCACTTGCCAGTTCTCTCAAGGCCGAGAGCACTTTCTCGACCTGTTCGAACGTGTTGTAGAAGTGAGTGGACAGGCGAATCCCGTCGACGCCGTGCGGATCGGCCGGATAGCGGTTGCCCTTGCGCCGTTCGGCCGTGTAAATGTCGAAGCGCTGGCGCAGATACTCCCGCAGCCGCAGCGGCGACACCCCGTCGAGCCCCAGGCTGGTCATGCCACCCGACAGCCGCGGGTCGTTGGAAGTATAAAGCCGCACGCCCGGAATCGCGGCGGCCTGGCCGCGCAGGTAACTCGCCAGGCCGCGCACACGCTGCTCGATCCGGGTCCGGCCGATCGCCGATTGGAAATCCAGCGCGTCCTCGAGCGCGGCCACCACCGGCCAGGGCCGGCGGCTGACCCGGTCGTACTTCCGCGCGTCTTTGTGCGCCCACCAGTCTTCGGTCGCGATGTTGGGCCAGAGCCGGTCCTGCAGTTCGCGGCTGACATACAGCAGGCCCGTGCCGGCCGGAGCGCAGAGCCATTTGTGGCAAGTGGTCGCATACGTGTCGACGCCCAGATCGCGAACATTCAGCGCGACCATGCCCAGCGTTTGCGCGCCGTCCACGCAGCAAATGGCGCCCTTGCCGTGCGCCAGCTTCGCGATTTCCTTGACCGGCGTGAACGTGCCGGTGACCGTGTCGCAGTGCGCGACGCCGATCACCCTGGTCCGCCCCGTCACGCCGGCCTCGAAGGCCTTCAACACTTCGTCGGGGCTCTTGGGCGGCGTGCCGACTTCCGCCTCTTTCACCACGATGCCGTCACGCTTGGCGCGCAGCAGCCACGGCTGGCGGTTACTGTCGTGCTCCAGATAGCCGAGCAAAACTTCGTCGCCTCGCGCCAATTCCAGGCCCCTGGCAACGAGGCTGTTGCCCTCGGTCGCATTCCGAAGGATCGCCACTTCGTCGGGGGCGACTCCCAGGAACTGCGCCGCCTTCTGCCGGATCAGGTCGGAGCGTCCCTGCAAGATGGCGCTGTTCTCGTTGGGATTCTCCGCCATCATCCGCCAGTATTCGACCAGAGCTTCGAAAACCGGTTTTGGCGTCGGCCCGACGGTCCCGTTGTTGAGATACCCGAGCCCTTCCTGAAGCAGGAACTTCCCGCGAATCTTGGCCCAGTAGCCTTCGTCGGTGTGCCAGGCGGGGGGCAGGGACTCGATGTCCCGCATCGATTGAGCGAATGCCTCTTTCGCCGCCGCCAGGCCGGCCAGAGCCGCCGGAGCGCCGCCGATGAACCCGCGCCGGGAGATCCCGGGACTCTCGTCACCCATCTTCAGGCTACTCCGGTCGCCAGCTCACGCAGAGCTTTCAGCACGCGGTCCACCTGTTCAAAGGTATTGAAGAAGTGGGTCGAGATGCGGACGGTACTCCCGCCGCCCGGGATGTAGGCATCGTATTTCTGGCGCAAGTATTCCTTGAATCGCTGTCCCGACACACCTTCAAGTCCGAGATTGGTGGCGCCGCATGACATAGCCGGATCGGTCGGGGTGAGGATTTTGATCTTCGGAATTTCGGCCGCCTTGCTCCGCAGGTAAGAACCGAGGCTGCGCGCGCGTTGTTCGATCCGGGCGCGGCCGATGGCAAGCTGGAAATCCAGTGAGTCTTCCAACGCCGCCACGCACGGCCAGGGACGCCGCCCGACGCTCAGGGCGTATTTGCGGGCGTTCTTGGGTTCACGGTCCCAGGGAAGGATGCTGATATCGGGCCAGATGCGCTCCTGCACATCTCGCTTGACGTAAAGGATACCCGCTCCGGCCGCCCCGCAGAGCCACTTGTGCGAGTTGCAGGCAAAGCCATCGACGCCCCAATCCACGAGGTTGAACTGCACCATGCCCAGGGTATGCGCGCCATCGATAAAACAAAGCATCTTCTTGCTATGCGCCATTTCGGCCAATTGCTTCACCGGGAGAAAACAGCCATAGCCTCCCAATGGGTTGTTGAAATGCATGACTCGCGACCGGGGCGTAATGGCGGCCTCGAAAGCATCGAGGATCTGTTGGTTGGTTGGCGGAAGGGGGAACTTAACCTCTTTCACCACCAGGCCGAACCGCTTCGCCTGGCGCCTCCAGGTCTCGCGGTTGCTGTTGTGCTCGAAGGCGGTCATCACGATCTCGTCGCCTTGCTTCAGGTCCAGACCATGGCACAGGATCGTGTTTCCTTCCGTGGTATTTCGAGTGATGGCGATCTCGTCCGGAGAAGCGGCTCCAACAAAACTCGCCGCCTTAAAGCGGATTTCCTCGATCCGATCCTGAAAGATTTGACTGTTCTCGTTGGGATTGACGGCCATGAGCCGCCAGTATTCCGTCATCGCGTTGAACACGGGCGCCGGCGTGGGGCCGAGAGTGCCGGTATTCAGGTAGGCGAACCCTTCCTCCAGCATGAACTGCTTACGCACCTTGGCCCAATAGCCGCCGTCTTCTCGCCACTCCACCGGTTGGGCCGCGGGAGCGCTGCCGAGGGACTCGAGAGTCCGGGCGAATCCCTGCTTGATCTCTCCCAAAGCGACCGCCACCGCCGAGCCGCGCGCCAGGGTTCCGAGCAGATTGCGCCGGGAAACGTCGAATTCGTGATTTGCCATGTGCCACCCTCCTCGATCCGGCTGTCCAACAGCCGGACGGCCATAAGATAGTAGTTAACGCCTTTCCGCGCTGGCCGTCAAGCGGTGGAGCGAATGGCTGGATTAGAATAATATGCAATTGGCTGGCTTGATCCCTCCAAGGCTTGGTCGGCGCGCCATCGCCGGGCCATTCTTCTGCAATTTGGCCTAGGCCACCCGCCATCGAAACCGATTTGCCTTGACAGACTGGCCGGGGAACGGCTATTTCAGTTATGACGACATCTCGCTGCATAGTTAAGGAGGAAGTTCATGAGACGTTTTGTGCCGTACGTTTGTGTTCTTGGTTGTGTGCTGGTTTTCGCCGGATTCTGCGTCGCCCAGACGACCACGGCGACCATGTTCGGCGTCGTCCGGGACAGTTCGAGCGCGGTGATGCCGCAGGCCAAGGCGACCGCCCGTAATGTATCGACCGCTTTCGAGCGCAGCGCCACCACCGACGACACCGGCTCGTACCTGATCACCAGCCTCCCCGTAGGGCAGTACTCGCTGGCGGTGGAGAAGGCAGGCTTCCGCCGCTCCATTCAGGATGGCATCACGCTGGAGGTGAACGCCAACGCGCGCGTGGACGCGGTGCTATCGGTGGGGCAACTGAGCGAAAGCGTGACGGTGACCGGAGAAGCCACCGGCGTGGATACGCGATCCTCGACCATGGGCGAAGTGGTGGATCGCATCCGCGTGCAGGAGTTGCCGCTCAGCGGCCGGAACATCATGGAGTTGTCGCGGGTTGTGCCGGGCGTGATCCGGGTGGACGCGCCGACGGCGGTCACGCAGGCCCGGAGCGGGTCGCAGATTACGGTGGCCGGCGGCCGGGACACCGAGAACGAATTCCGCCTCGACGGCACGTCGCAGAAAAACCTGACTCACAATTCCGCGCTGAACTTTCCCTCCCCCGACGCCTTGCAGGAATTCAAGGTGCTGACGAGCAATTACAGCGCCGAGTACGGGCGATACGGAGGCGGCGTGTTCGTGGCGGTCACCCGCGCGGGGACCAATAAACTGCATGGCTCGATGTGGGAATACCTGCGCAACAAGGCGCTCAACGCTCGAAACTTCTTCTCCGCCGACAAGCCCGACCTCAAGCAAAATCAGTTCGGGTTCACGGTTGGAGGCCCGGCGATCCAGAATCGCACGTTCTTCTTCGGTTCCTACCAGGGACTCCGCGTTCGGGCGTCGCAGTTGTTTTCCACGGCGCTGCCGCCAACCGCGGCGGAGCGCACCGGCGACTTCTCCGCCTCGAGCCGGAAGCCGACCGATCCCGTGACCAACCAGCCATTTCCGGACAGCCGCATTCCGTCCAATCGGTTTGATCCGGTGGCGGTGAAGCTGATTGAGCGCTACATTCCGTTGCCCAACTCGCCGGACGGCCGCTGGGTGCAGCTATCCACCGCGCCTACGGATGCCGATCAATACCTGTTCCGCCTGGACCACAACTTCAGCTCCACGAACAATATCAACCTGCGCTATTTCCGCGACATCTCCGGGCTGATTTCGCAGAGCGGCAACATCGCTCCCTACGGCCAGTACCGGCAGTCGCTGAGAGTGACCAACTGGGCCTTGCAGGACACGCATACGTTCAGCCCCAAGCTGCTCAACGAATTCCGGCTCGGCGTGATGAGAGTTGACTCGAAGGTGACCAT
>JAUYBU010000309.1 GCA_030693045.1 Bryobacterales bacterium
TGAATGGCGCGCGCGGGTTGTTCACCTTGGATACGTAGTCCGGCAGCGGCAGTTGTTCGGACCCATTGACGTGGCACTTGGCGCAGTTGCGCCGGTCGCCCGGGAAGCGTACATCGCTGAAGTCGAACTTTCTGCCGCTGCCGCTGTAAATGGCAAACTCGCGGGTCAGGTCCGCGCCGGTGTGGATGCTATGGATCATGACCTTGAAGGTGATCGCCTGCGCCGGGCCCGCCGCGGCCGGCCGTCCGGCTGCGTCGGTCTGGTTCACGTTGTGGCACCTGACGCAGTACTCGGTCTGGTTCCGATTCCGGCCATGAAACTCCAATTGGAGGTGGCAGGAGTTGCACTTCTCGATCTGTACCACTGTGCGCCGGGGTAAGACCTTGGACCCGTCGACCGAGAAGTAGGCCAGCTTGTTCATGCCCGCGTCCCGGACCGTCTGCTCCTTCTTGGTGCCCGGCAGCAGTCTGATGCTCCGGTAGCCCTCGATGCCGATAGAGTAGGTCCCTTTGGCGGCGGGCGCGATCGGGTCCCGGAAAGTCCAGTAATTCCGCCCATCGGCCACGCCTTCCGCCTGGCGGACGTCTTCGCTGACGAAAAAGCTGTAGTCGGTCGTCGGCCCCGCCAGGACCAGGGTGAGCCGGTCCATCGCGGAAAGCGGGATTGGGTTGCCGGCCTTATCTTTAACCGTGAATGTCACCGTCGGCCGCTTCCCGGCCACTCCATCCGACACGCTCACGACTTCGAACACCGTACCGGGCAGATCGCGTGAGAAGCGGGAATCCAGGTGCGCGCCCCGAATCGAAGCGTCAAACTCCAATTCGCCCTGCGGGATGTGGCAGTTCGCGCATTGGCTGTCGGACACTTGCGGCAGATCGACGTGCCCGGCGCCGGTGGCGAAGTTCACATCGTCGTGGCAGGCGCCGCAAGCGTTCCGGTTCGGCTTAAGCCACGCATCGGCCTGGGCGGCGCCCGACTTGGGATCGTGACACACCTCGCAGTTCCTCACGCCCGCCGGGAACACGACGCTGGAGAAATCGTTCGTGGCGCTGAAGGCGTAACTTCCACCGGCTTTGACGCTGGGCAGGTCGGCGCCGCGGTGAATCTTGTGAATCAGGACCGGGAAATCGACCGGATTGCCGGATCGGCTGACGTTCTGCGGCTGGTGGCAGAGGACGCACAACTCCACTTTGCGCCGATTGCCGCCATGTATCGCCAGCGGATCATGACACCGCCCGTTGCAGGTGGCCGTCCGGACTACGTCGCGCGTGGTGACGACCTTGGAGCCATCCGGGACGAAGTGAAACACATCGTTGTCGACCTGGGTTCCGAGGTCGAACTCGGTCAGGTTCCGGTTGGCCTGGACGCCGATGGTGTGGGTGACGGTCCGGTCGTAACTCGCGGGAACTTTGGTCGCGAACGTATACTGATACTCGCCCTCGGCGACCCTCTCGAAGACGCCGTTTACGTCGGCGGCCGGCTGCCCAGGGGTGGTTGCCGAGGTCGTATAGCTCCTGTACTGCGTCTGGTTCTTCGGAATGTGGGCGGCAATCAGGCGGATGGTTACGACGCCGGGAGTGACAATACCCTCCCGATCCAGCGGCAGTCCTTTCAAATCGGTTACTCGAAGCCGGGCGCGGACCGTGCCGTCGGTTCCGATGGCCGCCGAAAGGATCTTGACGGTCAATCCGGGCCGCACGAAACTGACCAGTTTCGGGTCGGCATAATATGCCTTGTCATGCGCCGTCAGGTCTGGCCTGGAATTGCTCCCAATCAACAAGGCCGAGCCGACCAATAACACCACGGCTGGAATCCACCGAAGGACCGAACTTCTCAAGTTGGAACGCTTCACCGTGACACTCTCCCCATTTGTAGGTCTCGAAGAACTTCACCCAAATTGACTACGGACATGCACGCAGATGGCCATGCCGGGCGAGGCATGCCTCACTGCTATGGAGCCGATGTCTATTGCGTCAGGGCTCAGGCGGGCCTGGATCGCAACGTCCGAAAGCCCGACACTGTCCGATAATCTGACACCGCGACCGATATGGGAGGCAGGGCTCGCGTGATGGTTGCCGCACGGAGTCCGGGACTGGGGAGCGGGGGCGGTGTGTCGGGCAGTCCGGTTTGTGCTCCGCGATCACCGTCGCGGCGAACTCGAATTCGAAGCTGAGTGTGGCGGAATGGAATGCGGCGGCCGAGGCTCCGCCCGTGTCGCCTGCTACACTGGAGCATTCGGAGATGTGAATTTGAAGAATTGCTCAGGCTTGGCTTGCCCTTATTGTTGCTCGAGCGACATCTGGCAGCCCCACGTCCGTACATGGGTCGACAGCCTCGTCGAAAGATTCGGCTTTGCGAAGTGTGAGTGCCGCAAGTGCCGAAAACTTCTGTTTCTGAAGACCGAGCGCCGGGAAAGCGGGGAGGCGCCGGAAGCGGAGTCCTAACCGCTACCCGCCACCGGCTCCAACTCATCCTTCCAGCGCACATCCAGAGCGAATTCGAGCCCCACCACGTACCGGAGGCCCTTCTGGGCGCAGTGACGCACACAGGCCATCCCGACGAGCCCGTAGCGCTCCACCTGAACTTGAACGAACATGCGAGTTTCGATCGCCTCCGTTGTCTCGAGCATCAATCCGCTCTTTGAACGGTCGACCGCTTTCCCTCTGGCCGTGCGCCGATGCCCGGCACTATCCTCCCAGGACAGGCGGACCATCTCCCGGAACGGTGCCCTTGGGTGGCGTCTGTGATTGCTCGGGTTCATGCGACACTCCGTTTGTCCCTTTATCGACAGAATCGCTCCGCACCCCAAGTGCGTGATTTAGCGCACGAAACAGCGCGTGGCATTCTCTTGGCATTCGTGTTTGGGTGAGATCTCGCAGGTTTTCGGCGTTTCTGTATAGAGAGTCGGGCAGCTCATCTAAGGTCTGGACTCAAAATTGCTACACTGATAGCATGCACGGTAACGGCGCAAGTGGCAAGAACCGCCTGCGACTAGTCTTCTGGGAGCTCACAACTGGTTGTAATTTAAGGTGTATCCATTGCCGTGCGAGCGCCACGGAACTGATGTCGCCGAAGGACCTGACGACCAAGGAGTGCTGCGCGATCATCGACCAAATTGGGGAATATGCCCCACTTATTCTGGTTCTGAGTGGTGGGGAACCACTCTGGCGCCGGGATGTGTTCGACATTGCCCGCCACGCCCGAACGCGGAACATGCGGGTGGCGCTGGCCACCAACGGCACGCTGGTCGACGAAGCGATGGCGCACCGCATCCGGGAGTCGGGCATCGAACGTGTTTCGATCAGTCTGGACGGGGCGGATCGCACCACGCACGACACCTTCCGCGGGCACACGGGCGCCTTCGACGCCGCAGTCCGCGGCCTCAAGTGCTTGAAGGAACAGGGCATTTCCACTCAGATCAACACCACGGTTTCGCAGCACAACGCGCACGAGCTGCCCGAAATCCTGAAGCTGGCGATCTCGCTGGGCGTGGACGCCTTCCATCTTTTCCTGCTGGTTCCGGTGGGCTGCGGGCTAACCATCTCCCAGGAGCAGACCATCCAGGGCGCGGAGGCCGAACAGATCCTCAACTGGTTTTATGACCGCTCGCTGGATTCCCACATCGAGTTGAAGGCTACCTGCGCCCCGCACTACTACCGCATTATCCGGCAGCGGCGGGCCGAGGCTCGCCGGGCCGGCGAGACGCTGGCGGAGTTGCCGACCCACGGAATGGGCGCCGTGACGCGGGGCTGCCTGGCGGGCAGCGGGGTGTGCTTTATTTCGCATCAGGGCGAGGTCTTCCCGTGCGGCTATCTTCCCGTGTCGGCGGGCAGCCTGCGCGAGCTGCCGTTCCGGGAAATCTGGGAAGACTCGAAGCTCTTCGGGACCCTGCGCGACACCAGCAACCTGGAAGGCAAGTGCGGCGCTTGCGAATTCGTCAACGTCTGCCTGGGCTGCCGGGCGCGGGCTTTCGGAGCCACCGGGAACTACCTGGGCGAAGAGCCGTTCTGCATCTACCAGCCGCGGCATGGGCAGGCGCGCGGGTTGGTACAATAAAACTATTGGGCAATCCCATGATCGCCGCTACCGGTATCGCCGAAGAGATTCTCGCGTTGAAGGCCGAGCGCCGGGCGATTCTGCTCGCTCACCACTACCAGGAGCCGGAGATCCAGGATCTGGCGGACGCCGTCGGCGACAGCCTGGAACTGGCGCGCAAGGCCCGGGATTTCGAAGGCGGCGTGATCGCCTTCTGCGGCGTCCGGTTCATGGCCGAGACCGCCAAGATCCTCAACCCGGAGCGGATTGTGGTGGTGCCGGACGCGGAAGCAAGCTGTAGCCTGGTAGAGAGCTGTCCGGTTGAGCCCATCCGGGCTTACCGCCGCCGCCACCCGGACCACGTCATCGTGTCCTACATCAACACGTCGGCCGAGGTGAAGGCCGAATCCGACATCCTTTGTACCTCGCGCAACGCCATCAACGTGGTGCGATCCATTCCGTCCGATAAGACCATCCTGTTCCTGCCGGATTCCAACCTCGGCCACTACGTCAAGCGCGAAACCGGGCGCGAGAACATGAGGATCTGGCAGGGCCTGTGCATCGTCCACGCCACCTGGACCAGCCGCCGGCTCGCGCAGGCGCTGGGGGAGCATCCCGGCGCGCTGGTGGCGGCCCACCCGGAGTGCTCGCGCGACGTGCTGGCCATGGCCGACTACATCGGCTCGACTTCCTCCATTATCGACTGGTGCATCCGCCACCCCGGCCGCGAATTCGTGGTGATGACCGAAAGCGGCGTTGCGCATTCGCTCGAGCGCCTGGCGCCGGACAAGCGGTTCTGGTTCATTCCGAACGAGAACTGCAATTGCAGCGAGTGCCCCTACATGAAGCGGAACACGCTCGAGAAGTTGAGGGACTGCCTGCTGCGCCTGGAGCCGCGCATCGAACTCGCGCCGGAGCTGATGGCGCGCGCGCGGCTGCCCATCGACCGGATGCTCGCGCTCGGGTGAGGGCTCGTTGCACCCGGCTCTGATCGACACGCACTCCCGATTGCACGACAGTCTCCGGATCAGCGTCACCGACCGCTGCAACATCCGCTGCTGCTACTGCATGCCGGAGCACCCGGTGGAGTTTGTCCCGCGGCGGGAGATCCTGAGTTTCGAGGAGATCGAGCGGTTCGTCCGAATTGCGGCGCGCCTGGGCGTCAACAAACTCCGTCTCACGGGCGGCGAGCCGCTGGTGCGCAAGGACCTGGCCGGCCTCATCGCGCGCCTGCGCGCGGTGGAAGGAATCGGCGACCTGGCGCTGACCACCAACGGCGTGCTGCTGGGGGAACAGGCGGAGGCGCTGTTTCGAGCGGGCGTGGGCCGGGTCAATGTCCACCTGGACACGCTCGACCGGGAGCGTTTCATCCGGATCACCCGCCGGGACGAACTGGGCCGGATTCTGGAAGGCATCGAAGTCTGCCGCCGGCTGGGTTTCCAGCCCATCAAGATCAACGCCGTGGCGGTGAAGGGCCTGACCGAGCCGGACATCGTGCCGCTGGCGCGGTTCGGGCGTGAACGGGGCATTGAGATCCGCTACATCGAGTTCATGCCGCTGGACGCGCAGGGTCTCTGGGATCCGGGCAAGGTGCTGCCGGCCGGCGAGATCGTCGCGATGCTGGAGCGCGAAATCTGTCCGCTGGTGGAGCTGCCAGGCGAGGATCCGCGCGCTCCGGCCAGCCGGTACCGCTTCGCGGACGGCGTCGGCACGATTGGTCTTATCGCCAGCGTCAGCCGGCCGTTTTGTCTGAACTGCAACCGCATCCGCCTGACCGCCGACGGCAAGCTCCGCTACTGCCTGTTCGCGCTCGAGGAATTCGACGTGAGAGGGCTATTGCGCAGCGGCGCCACGGACCGGGAGATTGAAGCGCTGATCCGCTCGGCGGTCGGGAAGAAGTGGCCCGGCCATGAAATCAACCAGTCGCGATTCGTGCCGCCCGGGCGCCCGATGTGCGCTATCGGCGGGTGAAACCCGGGCTATTTCGGGGGAAGTCGGTCATCCGCAGGACTACGCCCGCGTCGAGCTCCAGTTTTTCCCAAAGGGCTCGCCAGGACGACGGCCCGGCCAGGCGCGCTTTCCAAACGTCTCCCGATCTCTCCCACGACACCGACACCACCTGCCCGTCGATCAGGCGTCCGGCCCGCCCACTCGCCGCCTCCTCGCCGTAAGCCCACTGCGCCACGGCAGCAAGGGCCATTCGATCTTCCCACCCCGTGGGCAGCACGACCTCCGGCGCCCATGCCCTCAGTTCCTTCAGGTATGTCTCCAGCGCCCCCTTGGTCACCTTCCACTCTCCCGCCGTCAACTGCGTCCACACGGCGGCCGCCTCCCGCTGCGTCCCGCTCCGATCGCCGATTTCTTCGAGCACCGAGCAACGCGCCGCCCGCGCGACCAAGTTGGCCGGCATTCCCGCTACCGGGATGGCACCCGACTTCTCGAGCGCGGCATATGCCTTAAGTGCTTCCGCCCACTTCCTTTGGCGCCGCCGCACACGCCCCAGCCGCACCAGGGCCTCCGCACGCACCTGCGCGTTCCCCGACTCCGTGAGCCGCGCATAAGCATCCGCCGCTTTGGCAGGCTCCTGCCGGCCGAACTCCATGGTTTCGGCCTCGGCGAAGATCTCCGTCCGGAAGGGCGCCGCGGCGGCTTCCACCGGCGAGTAGGCGAGCCTGCCGGCGGGTGTGATTTCCACCCCACGGTTCGCCAACACCGTCACTTCCACTTCGTGGCCATCGAAGGCGCGCTCCATGGCCACCACCACGCGGTCCGCCACGCTCTCGAGCCGCTCCTGCCGCCGCTGTGCATCCGCCGCGCGATCCTGTACGAGCACCTGCCAGCTCAGCCATCCGAGCGCGAGCGCGCAGGCCAGCATCAGGGAAATGAACAGTGTCAGCACCGCCCGCGGAGGACGGAACCACTGTTGCGGAGTCATGCGGTTAACCGATTATAGGCGCCGTCGGCGCGCCACCGTATCCGTGGAGGCGTCAGGACATTGTCAGGGTTTCGTCAGGAAGCCCTCGGCGGCCACCTTGCGCCGCGGCGAATGCAGGCGAAGCATCACCGGACGCACTCCCGCGCCGCAGGTGCGCCCGGATGCGGGCCACGAGTTCCCGCTGGCCGTATGGCTTCACCAGGTAGTCGTCGGCGCCGATCTCCAGCCCCACCACCCGGTCGACCTCGTCCGTCCTGCCCGTCACCATGATGATCGGCGCGCAAAATCCTCTATGCCGCAACTCGCGGCAGACGTCGAAGCCATTCGGGCCGGGCATCATCACGTCGAGCAACACGAGGTCTGGATTCTTCTCGGTGGCCAGCCGTATCCCTTCGCGGCCGTTTGCGGCTTTCAACACCTGGTAACCCTCATCGGAGAGGCCCATCTCCACCGTGCTGCGCAGGGCGTCGTCGTCTTCGATCACCAGAATCGTGGGCGCCTCGCAGGTGTGGGCTGCGGGCGCTTCCTCGAGCCGCCGCAGGCCGGCGGCGAGTTCTTCCATGCTCTGACAGCGTCGAGAGCGGTCCCTGGCGGTCGCGTGGCTGACAACGTGCCCGAAGGCTTCCGGCAGGAGCTGTCCGCCGGCCATCTCGTCCAACACGATGCCGAGCGCGAAGATGTCTGCCTGGCGATCGGCCGGGCTGCCCCGCAAGCACTCCGGCGCCATGTACTTCGGCGTGCCCGAGACCTTCCCATCGAGCGTCACCGTGGGCCCGTCATCGAACCGGGCCAGGCCGAAGTCGGTGATCTTGAGCCTGCCGTCTTCGGCGAACATCAGGTTCTCCGTCTTCACGTCCCCGTGGACGATCCCGCGGCGGTGGGCGTATTCCAACCCTGCGGCGATCTGGAGCCCGTATCGCGCTATTTCCGTAGGGGAGAGCGGTCGAGCGAGGATGCGCGAGCGCAGCGTCCCGCCCGGCAGGTATTCCAGGACCAGGACCGGCGCGCCCTCGCTTTCGCGGATCTCGTAAATGGTTCCGATATTGGGATGGTTGAGCGTGGCGATGGCCCGCGCCTCGCCAAAGAAGCGGTCGCGGGCCTCCGGGGACCCGACCAAGCTCGCCGGCAGAAACTTCAGCGCGGCAAAACGGTTGAGCCGGGTGTCCCGCGCCTTGTAGATAACACCCATGCCCCCTTCACCGAGTTTCTCAAGAATTTCGTAATGCTCGATGGACCTGCATTCCATGGCCGTGCCTCATTTCCCTGGTCTCCATACTACGGCTCCCATGTCACAAACGCGCCTGGAGCCTGTGATGATTGCGTCAGGAACTTGACTGATTAGGATCGGCGGGCGCCGGAGTGGAGCTTTCCCGGCGCCCGCTCCCAACGGAACTACCTCTTCTTCTGCGCAACCACCGAAGGCAGGAAGTTGTCCATGGCCCACCACATCTGCTCCCTGGTGATCAAGGTCCAGGTAACAGTCTTGCCGTCAGGGTGGATCGCGAGTCCGTCAACATTCGTCCTGGCGGGAAACTTGAAGGCAAGCGGCCGGGCCGGTTCCCCGTTGAGCGGGATCACCGCCAAGTTCACAGTTGCCCAATGCGGCTTAGGTTGACGAAGGACCAGGAGGTGATTCCCGTCTGGCATCCATGTGAAGTGGGAAGAGCTATGCGAGAACCATGCGGAATCCACTTGCCGGGTGACGCCGGATTCCAGATCCAGAATCATGAGCGGCGACGGCTCGCTGTCGGTATACCCCGATCCCACGAAGGCAAGACGTTTCCCGTCAGGGGAGACGGCAAAGGAGCGAGTCTGTTTTGTGCCCTCGAACACCGCGCGGGTCTGTCCCGTATGGGTGTCGGTGAGCAGGATGTGGCTTCCTTGGGGACCACCGCGCCGGAAGAGGAATCTTCCGTCCGCGTTCCATTCCGTGAGATCGCGGTCCGTACCGAGCACTTGGATCTCCCCACTTTTCGCGTCGATTCTGAAAACGCCGAATCCCTTGGCCGAGAATCCAGCCGTATGGAGGAATCGCCCGTCCGGCGACCAGACCAGCCTGGTCCGATCCAGCATCCGCAACGGAACGGTTAATTCCCGCGCGTCGCCTCCGGAGACCGGCTGAATCAGGAAGGTGGTGCGGTTTCGGTCGTCGGTCAGTCGGCGTACGGCGAACCAGTGCCCATCCGGCGACCAGGCGGCCGAGGCCGTGGACTTCGGGTGGAGTGGAACCAAGGGGCGAGGTTCCGATGACAGCTTACCCGAGGCGATATCTAATTGCGCTGCAACGGCGTCGCTGCGGGAAATGGATTCACTGTAGAAAAAGGTGCCGTTCGCGGAGAGGCCGACAGGCTCAATCGCAGGCAAGTTCGCGCGCAGTTCTTGCGGCTCACCGAGTTGCTTACCGCCACTCATTCTAACGATGTAGAGTCCAAGACGGCCAGTGCGGTCGCTCAAGAAGACGAGATGGCCGGCTGCGGTCCAACCGACCAGCTTGTCAGAACCCGGGTTTTCTGCGATTCGGGCTTCGGGGCCACCTGCTGCGGGCATGATCACTAGGTCCGTGTCGCCACTGCCGGGCCGCACCGGATGATCCCAGGCAATGTAGTTGCCGTCCGGAGAATAGAGGATCTTGGGCCGGTGGCGAACCTCGTACTCGTACGTCTTCAGGACCTTGAGCGCGCCACCGCTGCTCGCCACTGCTGCAATCTCGGCGGTGCCGCTTTGGTTGGAACCCTGCTTGCCATGCTCGAAAAGGACGAGGATGGACTTGCCATCGGGTGACCAATCCGTGGGAATAGCCCATTCACGCTGGCGAACGTAAACAGTTCTTTCCCTCTTTCCATCCGTGCCCACGACGCGGATCTCCCCGTCGTTGGCCGCGCCATAGTGCCAGGAGGCCAGCCATCTGCCGTCGCGGGAGATGGCACCCTGATCGACAAAGCCATTCTTGTTGTTCCATGCTCCCCAGGCGGTCAGAGCACGGCATTCGCCCGTGACGGCGTCGATCACAGCCATATTCCCTGTTTTGTATTCGACAGCGCCAAGCAGGCGGCCGTCCTGGGAGACATTCCAGCCGTAGCATGCCTGATCCGCGTTGACGATCAGTTGGCGGGTTGAGAGACTCGTCCTCGATCCTGCGCCCATGGCGGCGAGGCGGCTCCGCGCCTGAGCCACCATGTCTTTCTGGTCCGAGTAGTTCCGCACCACGTTCTCGAACGCCTTGCGCGCCTCGGCGTCGCCCAGCTTCTCGTAGCACTGTCCCATCCGCACCAACGCCGTAGCGGCGGCGGCGCGGTTACGCGGGTGCTTCGCCAGAATCTCCTTGTACTGGCGGATCGCGCCTTCCAGGTCCCCGCTCAGCAACTCCTTGTTCTTGGCCGCCTCAAGCAAGACTTCCGCGCCGCCGGCGGTCTGGGCCTGCACGCCGGGATAGAACGCGGCCGCCGCGGCCAGCGTCAACATCATCCACAGGTTCTTCATTGGCTTTCGCCTCCTGATCCAACAGTAGGCGGTGTGCTTCAGACAACTTTGTGAAACCGGTGAGGGTTCATCCAAGCTCCTGTCAAGAAACCCCGACATACGTATCATCAGCCGTCAAACCGGTAGCCCAATCCCCGCACGCTCACGATGAAGCGCGGCTCATCCGGATCGGGTTCGATCTTCTTGCGAAGATTGGCGACGTGGGTATCCACCACCCGGTCCGTGCAGTAGGTTCCAGCCGACCACGCCTGATCAATGATCTGCTGCCGGCTGAGGACCCGCCCGCGGGCGCGGACGAAGGCGGCCAGCAGCTTGAACTCGATCGGAGTCAGATCGAGAACGCGGCCGGAGCGGCGCAGCTCGGCGCGCGTGAAATCGATCTCCAGGCCGTCAAACCGGTAGATCTCGGGGGCGGCGGCTTGCGAGCGGCGCAACACGGCCTGAATCCGCGCGCACAGTTCCATCGGACTGAAGGGCTTGGTCACATAGTCGTCCGCGCCGAGATTCAGCCCCAAGATCTTCTCGGCGTCCTCGGCGCGGGCCGTCAGGAAGATGATCGGCGTCTCCACGCCGGAACGCCGCAGCTCGCGGCAGACCTGGAACCCGTCCCGCTTGGGCAGCATGATGTCCAGCAGGATGAGATCGAAACTGGTCTGGCGGGCGCGGTCCAGCGCCTCCTCGCCGTCACGGGCGATCTCCACGCCGTAACCTTCCAGCGGATGTTTACCCTAGCCATTTGAGGTAAGTGGTTTTAAATGATTGGGTTAGGTCTGATTTTGCCTCAAAAGTGTAGACATGCATAATGGTGGAGAAAATGAGTATTGTGCTATTGCTTTCTGGATGTATGTGCCCTATAATGTAGGCATGCATGTCGCCCGCGCCCTCTGGCCCTCCTCCAACGGCAAGATCTACCAGTCCATCTACC
>JAUYBU010000312.1 GCA_030693045.1 Bryobacterales bacterium
CCTGTCCCCGAAATAGCCCTTCAGCCGCCGCGCGGCCGCGCCTCCAATCACCTGCGCCAGTTCGTGTTCGGTCGCCCGGCGCACTTCGGCGGCGCTGCCGAAGCGGCGGAGCAACTTGTCGGCGGTTACGCGTCCGATGCCCGGCACTTCGCCCAGCTCCGAGCCCACGCGCGATTTCGCCCGCCGTGCGCGGTGAAAGGTGACCGCGAAGCGATGCGCCTCGTCGCGCACGGATTGAACCAGGTGCAGCACCGGCGAGAAGCGGTCCAGCACCACCGGATCGTCTTCCTGCCCCAGCACGTAGATCCACTCCTCGCGCTTGGCGATGGAAGCCAGCGGCTGGTTCAGGATGCCGGCCGCCTCCAGCGCCTGGGCCGCCGCGTGCAGTTGGCCCAAGCCCCCGTCCACCAGCACCAGTCCCGGCATTGGCTGGCCCTCTTGCTTAAGCCGCGTGTAACGCCGCCCGATCACCTCGCGCATCGACGCGAAATCGTCGTTGCCCTCCACCGTGCGGATGATGAACTTGCGGTAGTCGGCCTTCTTCATCCGCCCGTCCTCCCACACCACCATGCTGGCCACCTGGTCGGTGCCCTGGGTGTGCGAGATGTCGAAACACTCGATGCGCCGGGGCGGCTCTTCCAGGCCCAGCCCGTCCCGCAGCGCCTCCTGAATCTGCTTCGAGGTCGGCCGCAGCACGCGAAACCGCTGGTCGAAGCTGTGGCGCGCGTTGGTCTCCACCAGCCCGAGCAACGCTTTCTTCTGGCCGCGCTGCGGCGTGTGGATCTCGACCGCGCGCCCGCGCCGCTCGCTCAAAACCTCCTCCAGCGCCTCGCGGTCCTCGAAATCCAGCGGCACGTGGATCAGCCCGGGAATGTACCGCCCGTCCAGGTAAAGCTGTTTGATCAGGGAAGAGAACAGTTCGGCGGGGTCGAAATCCAGCCGGTCTTCCCAGAAAAACTCGCGGCGGTCTACAATGCGCCCGCGGCGCAGATGGAACTGGTTGACGGCCACCAGCGGCGGCTCCGCGTAGCAGGCCAGAATGTCGGTGTCCTCGCCATCGGCGGCTGCCATCTTCTGCTTCTCGTCGAGTTCCTCGACCGTGGCGATCAAGTCCCGCAGTCCGGCCGCTTCTTCGAATCGCTCGGCCGCGGACGCCTCCGCCATGCGCGCGCGCAGATCGCCAGCCAGGTCCCGGTTCCGGCCTTCCAGGAACAGCCGCACGTCGCGCACCGCGCTTTGGTAAGTCTCCGCGGCGACCAATCCCGCGACGCAGGGACCGTGGCAGCGGTGGATGTGGTACTCCAGGCAGGGTTGCGCGTGCGGGCGCGTCAAATCGACGTTGCAGGAAGGCACCTTGAAATTCCGGTGGATGAAGTGCGCCAGCCGGTAGGCCAAACTGCCCGGGAAATACGGGCCGAAATACGTCGAACCGTCCTTCTTGAGCCGCCGCGTTACGTAGATGCGCGGGTGCGTCTCGCCGGTCAGTTTGAGGTACGGGTAAGTCTTGTCGTCGCGCAGAAGGATGTTGAAGCGCGGCTGGTACTGCTTGATAAGGTTGTTCTCCAGCGCCAGCGCTTCCTTCTCGTTGTCCACCAGGATGTACTCGACAACGGCGGCTTCCCCCAGCAACGTGCCGGTCTTGACGTCGCTCGCCTTGTCGTCGGAGAAGTAGCTGCGAACGCGGTTGCGAAGGTTCTTCGCCTTGCCGACGTAAAGCACCGTCCCGTGCTCGTCTTTGTAGAGGTAGACTCCCGGGCCGGCCGGCAACTCCGCCGCTCGCTCACGCAGGCTCATGGCTGGCTATACTTCAATTGTGACACGCCACGAAAATGGGGGACGGAGCTGGGCTCGAGGTCCGCGCCTGATCATGCTTGCCCTTGCGTGCGCCCTCGCGCTGGCCGCCCAGCAGAAGCCCGCGCCCAAGCCTCAGGAACCGGCCGAGGAAGACGAAGCGCTCACCGTGAAGGAGTACTCCTTCAACCCCCTGCAAGCCGAAAAAGAGGCCAAAATCGGCGCGTATTATTTCAAGAAAGGCAGCTTCCGCGCCGCCGCCCAGCGCTTCCGCGAAGCCGCGCGCTGGGACCCGGCGAATGCCGAGGCCTGGCTGAGACTGGGCGAAGCGCAGGAAAAACTGAAGGATCGCGCCGCGGCCCGGGAGGCCTACTCCAAGTATCTGGAACTGAAGCCCGACGCCAAGGGCGCGGCGCAAGTCCGTAAGAAGTTAGCTCGCAAGCCTTGACTTCAGGCGGCTGGCCGTTCGCATCGCGCGCCGGACCGCCGCCTCCACCTTAGCGACGCCCTTTCCCCAGTCCGGAAATAAATCCACGTATTGAATCGACTTCCGGATCGACCCCGGCACCTCGCACGGATCCAGCCGCACCGGAAGGAAGAAGATCTCGTCCAGCGGCAGCCGCGCGGCGCAATCCAGCGCATAGCGCAGTTCGGACTGAAAGTATCCCCGCTTGCCCACCGCGCGCCGGGAAAAGCATGCCACGAAAAGGTCCGACAGTTCGATCGCGCACTCGATGGCCCGCGGCCAGTTCTGCCCGGGCAGCAGTTTCTCCTTGTCCAGCCACGGTTCCAGGCCCCGTTTTTCGAGCGCCGCCGAGAGCCTGCGCGCCTGGGCAAGGTCCTCTTCCACATAAGCCAGGAAGATCCGCGGGCGATCCTGCGCGACAAATTCGTACTCGCCATCCGGGTTTCGCCGGAACGTTCCCAACCCGTCGATTTCCACCGTCGATCCGGCCTCCAGGCACTGCCGCACGATCTGTGCCACGTGCGTGCAAGTCCGGCAGTCGGCGTCGCTGGTGCTCATCAGCTTTTGGCCCGCCCGCGCGAGGTCTTCCCTGGCTGCGCCTCGAACCGGAAGCCGGGCTTGCGGTTCAGCGGCGTGAAAACGCCCAGCCCAGGCAGAGAGGCAGGCTTGCCTTCTTTCAGGGATTGGATAATATGGTGGACGATCCGATCCAGTTGGTCTGCGGCGACGCCCGGGGTGGTACGGGTTCGAGAAGCCAGCCGCTCGGCTAAGTCATTCTTCTTCATGCCTGTCTGATTCTAGCAGCCGGCCTGCGACAGGGCCGCCCACAAAACCCCGGAATCCACAAAAAAGGCCAATAGAATCAGCAATTTGATAACATTTTCGACACGTGTGACTGGCTTGTGGAAGGTGGCCCTGCAAAATGAAGAAATTTTAATGGGCGCTTAAGGTCCGGTTCATCTAAGGTTGTCATGATAGACCCGTGGACGACTCAAATCGTCACAACGCAAATAAGGAGAACCGCACAATGAAGAAATTGATGAGCATCCTGTTGGGCCTTACCCTGGTGGTCGGAACTGCCGTGATCGGCCTCGCCGCCGCCGACGAAAAGAAGGAAGAGACGAAGAAGGAAACCAAGAAGAAGAAGAAGTCGAAGAAGACCGAGACGCCC
>JAUYBU010000325.1 GCA_030693045.1 Bryobacterales bacterium
CAGCGGTGTGTCTTATCAACATCTTACAGAGATTTGAGGGATGCGGAGGATTGCCTGGTTTTCGAAAATCAAAACCAAAACCGTTCTATGAAAGGAAAACCAAGAGCAAGACCATGAAGCTTGAGGCGGTCGCAGCGCCTCCCGTTGGTCGGCACCGACGCTTTGCCAACGGATCAAGTTCCGTCGGCATCGCCCCCGTGACTCTCATCGCTACCCACACCAAACAGCGAGGAGGCTCAAACGTTCGGGCCCCCTTCGCGTACGCGACCAGCATGGAGGAGGTCCAGTCACTGTATTCGTGCGTCGAGAAGCCGATCGTCTGCTTGGGGTATCGCGCACGGAGGAAGTCGATTTGGTTCAGCTCGAGTTCCCAATCCTCGGTTGGGTAAAGCGAGACGCAGTGGTTGATAGCGAGCGGGATGTTCCGGTTCTGGAAAAAGGTCACCAGGTCGTCGAGGTCCTTCAGCGACGAGCCGCCGGTGGACACGATCGCGGGTTTTTTGGTTTTCCCGAGCTTCTCAATCAGGAACCAATCGTTCAAATCGGAGCTGGAGATCTTGACGATCGGAATCCCCAGGTCGCAGCACAGATCCACCGAGTCCTCATCGAAAGGCGTCGCCATGGGGATGCAGCCCGACTGGCGAATGGCCTTCACGAGAGTGGAGAAACCTTCCGGCAGAAGCTTCGTGTCTTCCGTCTTCTTGATGTAACGGATGTCGGACCGGCCCCGAAAGTCCTTGTGGATAAAAGTGTCTACTGTGCGGAGTTGAAGCTTGATGGCGGCGCGAACATTGTTGAACCGGACGATCTGCGCTAACGCCGTGACGATCTTCAGCCCTCGCTGCACGTCGCCCCAGTGATTGTTCGCCATCTCGAGCACAAACAGTTCGTCGAAGATGTCTCTCTCGATCATGCGTGAAACTCCTTCCCGCAAATTTCTCGCAACTGGCTGAAGTCGCCCAGCCGGGCCCAGACGCCCTCGCCGGCGCCGAGCGACTCCCCGCCGTAGCCGTAACTCATGATGGCGATACGCATCCCGGCCTCTTTCGCGGCGGCGAGATCCTCGCCGGTATCGCCCACCATCAACGATGTCCCGGGCGTCAGGCCGTGTCCGGCCATGAGGCTCCGCAACATCTCCGCCTTCGACGCGAAGGCCGGGGAGCGGGAATCCCGGCTTACCGTCTCCTCAAACAGATCGATCATGCCGAGCCGCTCCAGGATCTTGCGCGTCGCATATTCCGGCTTGTTAGTGACGACAAAAAGGCGCAGGCCGTCGTCCTTGAGCGAGCGGACCGTCTCGGGAACTCCGGAGTAGGGAACGCTGAGTTGCCAGCCCTCGGCGTCGTAGCACGACCGGAACGCCCGAACCAGTTCCCGCAACTCCACATCGCTCACATCCGGAGCAAGGATCCGAAAGATGGAGTCGATTGGCGGACCCAGCAGCCCCCGGACATCCATCCCGGGCGCTATTCGACCGCAAGAGGCGAAAGCCTGGCGAATGGCGAAATGGATTCCCGGCAAGGAATCCACCAGGGTCCCATCCAGATCGAAGAAGACGCCAGTCAGAAGCGGTAAAAGAATCCTGGGGGACACGCCTGTGGGCGCTTCAAAGTGTTGTTTCCGTGAAGCCAGCCCGGAGTGTCCCCGGATTCTTTTACAGCTTCTCACTGTCCCGGCTTTCGAACCTGCTGTCATAGGCATTCCGGAACCTACTGGCCGCGGTCTACCAGAAGGTTCGAGTTCAACTCTTCCTCAGTGAGGAAGGGATACATATCCTCCAGTGCGGGAGAGACCATGGTCCCGTCGGGCAACTGCCGGGACTTGACCCTGGGCTCGAACTCCTGCTTCGGGTCCAGATGCACCTCCCACAGAAACGGCCCCGGCGCTGCCAGCCCTTCCGGGACCGCCGCGATGGAAGAGGCGGAATCCAGGTGCAACGCAGGAATCCCATAGGCGTTTGCCACCTTAACCATGTCTGGAAAGGAAACCCCGCTGCCAGGGCCTTCGCCTATCAATCGGCCGAAGAAGCCGGATTGAGTAGTGCGCATCGACAAGTATCCGCCGTTGTTCAGGACAAAAATCTTGACCGGCAACCGGTGATGGACAATGGTTTGAAGCTCCTGGATGTTGAGCTGTATGCTGCCGTCGCCGGCCAGGCAGATCACTCGCTTCCCGTCCCGGGCGACGGCGGCGCCCACCGAAGCGGGCAGGTCGTGCCCCATCGACGCGGCGCCCGAATTCGAAATCAGCCGCTGGCCCTTCCGCAGTTGGGCGGTCTGGAAGGGTACGATGCAGGCGGACGCGTTCCCGCATACCACCACATCGTCGGCCGCGAGCATGGAGAAGAGCTCGGAGACAAAGAAGTATGGGTTGATGGGTTTCTCGGTACGACGTTTCCCTTGAAGCACCGGGTAGCGGGTCCGCCGCTGGCGGCACCACGCCAGCCACTCCGCGTGCACCGGAGAGTTCGAACTGCTGTAGCCCGACTCGATCATTTGCTTGCGCATTTCAGCCAGAAATACCTTCAGATCGCAGTGAACGGGCAGATCGGGCTTCACGGTCGGCTTGGACAGTTCGACGGCGTCCACATCCACCTGGATCTTGAAAGCGGCGCGCGCGAAGGACCGCCAGTTGTAACTCACCTGGCGAATGTTGAGCCGGGAACCGAGGATCAGCAGGACATCGGCGTTCTGGACCGTGAAGTTTCCGGCCCGTTCTCCGATGGTTCCGGAGCGGCCGCAAAACAGTTCGTCGTCCGACGCAATCAGATCGTGGGTCCACGCGGTGGTGACAGGAATCCGCAGCCCGCCAACGACATCTTCAAACTCACCGATTGCGCCGGCCAGCCGGACGCCGGTGCCGGCCAGAATCACGGGCCGCCGAGCCTTCGCTATTCGCTCGATCACCTGGCGGCAGAGGGCTGATATCCGCGTCGCGTCCCAGCGGATATCGTCCTCGACGGGATGGTAGTGTCTCAGGGCGCCTTCCTCGATCATGCTCGACTGCACGTCGATGGGAATGTCGAGCCAGCACGGCCCCGGGCGTCCCGAGGCGGCAAGATGCCATGCCCGTTCCAGGTGGTAGGCGATGGTAGCGGGGTCATCCACCAGCACGGCATACTTGGCGATCGGTTTGACCATTCCGATGATATCCACTTCCTGGTCGCCCAGTTGGCGCAAGCCATGAGTTCCGGCGGTCGCCATACAGGTGGCGCGCTTCACCTGGCCGGAGAGAATCAGCATCGGAATGGAATCCGTCCACGCTCCAAAGACTCCGTTCAGGGCATTGATGCCGCCCGGGCCGGTGGTGACGTTGAGCACCCCGGTTTTGCCGGTCACCCGGGCATAGCCCTCCGCGGCCATGGCGGCCGCCTGCTCATGATGAGTGCAAACGTAGCGCAGCCCTTCCGCCTTCCCGATGGAGTCGTTGAGGTGCATGGCGCCTCCGCCCGTAATCATGAAGATATGTTTCACGTCCCATTGGCGAAGACGCTGGATGATGTAGTCCGACAGCTTGATCATGGTGTGATGAAATCGGGCAGTATGTCCAGGCACGGCAGCCCCGCCGTGGCCGGCATGTCAGTCATCCAAGGATTGTAGCCGATACGCGAGCGGCACATAGCCGGCTACCTGCCGGCCGAGCCGCACAAGAACACGGCCACCCTCTTGTTTCTGAATTGCGCCGGGGTGCGCCAGACCCAGCTCGTGGGATCACGCCACACCGCGTCGATGTCTTCGACGATCCAGGCAGCCACCCCGAGGCGGCCGCAGGCAGCGCCAGCATCGGGCTCCGCGTGCGTGCCGAAAACCTTGTCCAACTCGGCCTGCACGGCCTTCGCTCGTTGAGCTGAGACTCCCATGAACGTAGCGGCTCCCTCTCCGTAGAAGACCGCCGCACGACGCGAGTAAAGACAGTGAAATAACCAGTCGTTGCGATCGCCGAGCGCGAATTGAACGCGCGCATTCGGCGGCAGGCGGGCGCCAAGCCACTCGTAGGCTTCGCGCAGGTCGTGAGCGCGTCCGCCCAGGTTCTGAACCGGTCCAAGCCAGGGGCAATAGTAAGCGGCTTTGGGAGCCAACCGCGGATCGGCTTCGACTTTCCATTCCAGGCGCGGCACGAAAGTGCGGAGCACCGTCAGCTCCGCCGCGCTGGTGGTTAGTCCAAGTGCCAGCAGGATCGCCAGGATCGCGCTGGTTCCCTGCCCTCTCCACAGCTTCTGAACCATCGGCCAGAATCGAGGGGAGATTCCCGACAGAAGTTCCGCCCCCCAAAGGACCAGCACGAACTGGGTCATCATGAAACATCGCCAGCCCAGATCGTTGGCGCCGTGAGGCGCCACCGACCGCAGGAACGATCCGATGGTAAAGGTAGTCGCAAGCATCATCAGCGCGATGGAATCGAAAGTGCTGAGTTTCCATCCGCCCCGCTTGATTTTCCGAAGCCGCAAGATCAGGACTGCGAAGAAGAAGCCCAGCTCGAGAAAGTATTGCACCGGCAGAAATAGCAGATCCCCCGTGGTCAGCCACCGCTCCGGATTCGAGAGCAGGGTCTCGGCCAGAAAATGCCAAAACCCAAACGGCCGAATACAGAAAGCGAAAGGGCCGGCCGAGCCCGAGCCCGAGCCGCCGGCCGCGCCGCCGACAACCAGCAATTCGAGGGCGAAGGGGATGCCGAGGGCAGTGGCCACTCCTCCGCCGGCCGCCAGAAACGCGGTCTGGCGCCACTGACGCCCGAGCAGCGTGACGACGCCCAACAGGCCCAGAAACGCGAAGAACGCAATGGCAACATAAACCGACAGCCCCACCGAGGAGGCCAGACAGACGCCGCCCAGCACGGCAGCCGGCCATCGCTTCCGCTCAGGCACGCAACTGGAAGGCAGAAGCAACAACAGGGCGGTGAAACAAGCGATCAGCGACGCCACGTGATTCGGCACCCACAGGAACTGGTTAACCCACATTGTGATCTGCTGGCCATTCCACCACTCCATGGTGGCTTCCGGCATCAGCAGGTAATCGTTCCCGGTCAGGACGCCCATCAGGAGCTTCACCGACACCGGCAGGATGTCGAGCCCGCCCACACAGAGCAGAGCCAGCGCGAGCAACGATCGCCGGCCCCGGCCAGGACCGCGGCAGCACACGTAGCGGATGAAAAGGACCAGAAGGACCCACACTCCGGCCGCCATCCACACCGCGCACGCCGACAGAATGTACCTCGCCGCCAACCACCCCCCGGTCAGTCGCTCCAAAAGGCCACAGTACAGAAACCAATAGTAGTCGTAGCGCAATCCGACCGGTTGCCCGTCGGCAAAGAGCGGGTTTCCCGGCACGATGTCGGTGCGGGCGAACTCGCCGGTTATGATCGACCGAAAGCTGAGATCGAAGGCCACCGTGCTCGGATACAGGCGGCTCCCGATCTGTAGATCGCTCAAGGACAAGATGACCAGAGCGCTGCACACCAGCAGGAAAACCAGCACCGGCCTGCGGAGCTTGCCCGCGGCGGCGCCTCGCCTCGATCTCGCTCGCGCAAGGTCCTTCCACATCAGTGCCGATCCCGCGGCACACAGCGCGACCAGCAGCGCCAGCGCGCCTCTCATGGTGAGCGCGCGTCCGGCCAGGTAGCAGAGAACCGGCATGATGCCCACCGAGACCGGAAGGCACAGCAGGGACTTCTGCCACAGCGGACGCCGCCGGAACTGCGCAAAATCGACAAGCCGGGCAAACGGATAGCCCGGCAGCATCAGGATCACCGGCAGAAGTGCAATCGCGAGAGCGATGTGAGAGGCGTCGAAGAGTGTGTAGTTCATGGACACACGCGATCTACCCCCGCTCCCGCAGCTTGTCCAGCACGTGGAACATCGGCAGCGCCACGGCCGCGTTCAGCAAACCCGAGATAGCCGTCTGCTGGAGGTCGAAGCGCAACTGCTGGCCGAGCAGGGCGCTGGCCAGCACCCAATAAAAGAACTGGTGGAAAAAGAAAAAGAAAAACGCCAGGACCAGCCGGATGAGGGGATTGTCGACATCGAAGCGCAGGCTGACGGATGCGGCGAAGTAACCGACCAGCGTCTTGACGATGCCGAACATGCCCAGCGGCTGGCCGCTCAGCGAGTCCTGCATCAGTCCGATGCCGGCGCCGAGAAGCAACCCGCCGACCGGACCGCGCCGCATCAGCGCGAAGTAGACGGTGACCAGCAGCGGCATCTCCAGGTACGAAAGGTACTGGAAGAAGAGCGGCACGTAGACCTGGAAAAGGATCGCCGCCAGCGGCGTCAGCAGCAGCGCCGCCGGGCGGAACTTGCCGATGCGGGCACGGCGCGGCGCGTCGGGAATCAGTCCTTCGCCGAATTCGGTCATGGTTTGCGCGAAGGCTGTGTTTCCGGAGGTTTCGCCGGCTGCGTCTGCGGCGCCGGCCCGGGCGCGGCCGGCTGTGCCGGCGGCCGGGCGGCGTCGGGATTGATGTTGAAGTCCGGCGGCCGGGAACCCGGAATTCCCTCGCCGAACACGTGCCCTTGCGCCTCGCCCACGCGCCGGTAGCGGTCGCGCAGGCGGTCCGCGTCGGTCTGAAGCGCCGAAGCTTTGCGGTCGGCTCCCGGCTCGGCCGCGGCATCCGGTTCGGGCGTCGGCGCCGGCAACATGTAGATCCCCGGCGACTGAGGCGGCAGCACGTCCGGCACCGCCTGGTGCACGCCCTCGAGGACAATCAGAACTTCTTCCAACCCGTTTTGGAAACCGCTCGGCGTGAGGAAGATCTCCTTATTGAAGTTCTTGCCGGCGCGCACCACGGCGGCAACCCCGGCCGGAAGTCCCTTGGGAAAGATCCGGTCGTCGCCGGAGGTGAAGAACATCTCGCCGACCTCGACCTTCTCCTCGTTTTGCACGTAATCCACCAGCAGCGTGCTGTGCCCTTGCCCTTTCAACGTGCCGTGGACCCGGTTCTTCTGCGAGATCACGCCGGCGGCGAAGTTGGCGTCGGTGATCAGCATGATCTGCGACGCGGTCGGATAGGCGGCGATTACTTTGCCGACGATCCCGTCGGCCGTGACCACGGCCATGCCTTTCATGACTCCGGCGGTGGAGCCGCGATCCAAGAAAACGATCTTGGAGTTGGTTCCCGTTCCGGTGCCGATGATGCGCGAGGCCAGGGTCTTGGACTGCATTCTGGACTGGAAGGCGGCCAGCGCCTGGGCGCGCTCGGCGGTGCCCAGCTCGGTTTTCAGGAACTGGTTTTCCATCTTGAACCGGTCCAGTTCCGCTTTCAGCCGGAGGTTCTGCTGGCGCGCGTCCAGCAGCAGCAGATAGTCGCGCAGGAACCCGAAGGTATTGCTGCGCAGGCCCTCGAGCAGGCGCGCCAGCGGCGTCACCGCCGTCACCGCCCAGACCCGGATCAGCCGCACGTCCTGGTTGGTGCGGACCTGGTAGGCCAGCAGCAACAATTGCGCCACGATGACCATCACCAGGATGGTGAGGTTGCGAAAGCGATGGAGCAGAAATTCCATTTTCGCCCGATTCGCCTCGAGGCCCGATCCGCTACTCGATGGCGATGCGTCGCAGCAGCTTGAAATCGGTGAGCATCTTGCCGGTGCCCAGCGCGACGCTCGCCAGCGGATCTTCGGCGATGGAAACCGGCAGGCCGGTCTCCTCCCGGATCCGCGCATCCATATTCTTGAGCAGCGCCCCTCCGCCGGTCAGCACGATTCCGTGATCGCTGATGTCGGCGCTCAACTCGGGCGGCGTGCGTTCCAGGGCCACGCGGATGGCGTTGATGATGGTCGCCACCGATTCCGACAGCGCCTCGCGGATCTCACTGTCCTCCACCGTGATGGTCTTCGGCACGCCCTCGATCAGGTGGCGGCCCTTGATCTCGATGGTGAGGGGCTTGTCCAGCGGATAGGCCGAACCGATGGTGCATTTGATCAACTCGGCCGTGCGCTCGCCGATCAGCAGGTTGTACTTGCGCTTGAGGTACTGCATGATGGCGTCGTCCATCTCGTTGCCGGCCACGCGCACCGAGCGCGCATAAACGATGCCGGAAAGCGAGATGACGGCAACATCCGTGGTGCCGCCGCCAATATCCACCACCATGTTGCCCGAGGGCTCGGTGATGGGCAGACCCGCGCCGATGGCCGCCACCATGGCCTGCTCCACCAGGAACACTTCGCTCGCCTTGGCGCGGTAGGCCGAATCGATGACCGCGCGCTTTTCCACCTGCGTGATCTCGCTCGGCACACCGATGACGATGCGCGGGTGAACCAGCATTTTCCGCCCGTGCGCCTTCTGGATGAAGTAGTTGAGCATGCGCTCGGTGACTTTGAAGTCGGCGATCACGCCGTCCTTCATGGGGCGGATGGCGACGATGTTGCCCGGCGTGCGGCCAAGCATCTCCTTGGCCTCCTTGCCCACCGCCTCCACCCCGCCGGTGGTCTTGTTGATGGCGACAATCGAGGGCTCGTTCACCACGATGCCCTTGCCCTTGGCGAAGACCAGCGTGTTGGCCGTTCCCAGGTCAATCGCCAGGTCCGAAGAAAACAAACTAAATAGTGACCGAACGTTCATCAGGAGTGTGCTCTGGTTACCGCGGAGTCACTTCAAAGGTTAGCACAACCACCCGGAAGGCATCAGGCAAGCTTTTGTTTTCAAAGGGATGTCGGGGGCCTCGGGAGCCGCCGGGCGTTCCTCCATCCCGGGGGCCGCCGCCAGCCGCCGGAGCACGTAGGCCAGCGCCCTCCGGAAACGCTCCAGCGCCGTCACGTCCACCGCCTTCAGCACCGTGACCAGTTCGTCGACGGTCTCGGCCAGGAGCGGAAACCGGCTTCGGAAGGCCTGGTCGAACTCGCCGTACCGGCTCCAGGAGTCCGCGCTGAGCGCCAGCCGCACGTCGGTCCACAGCGCGATGCGGGCCAGCGAATCGCACCCGCTGGCGCCGGCGCCGTCCGGCGCGTCTTCCTTCTTCAATGCGTCCAGCGCCTGGTCGAGGTTCCGAATCCAGTAGTCGCGAAACGCGAAGCCGCGGCGGGCGACCTCGCCGCGAATCAGAATATGCTGCACGATGTCGCCCGCCTGAATCGCCAGGCAGGGCTGCGCTTCCCCGGCCGCGTCCGGCGAGCGAAACCCCAGCGCGTCGAGCCAGGCGTGGCCGAACTCGTGCGCCAGCAGCGGCTCCTCGGCGTCCTTGAATTCCCCGGCGCGCGCCATGTTGAGCAGCACGAAGTGGACCCGGCCTTCCGTGGCCTGCTGGTTGAGCGTCATGGCGTGGGTTTGAACGAACTGCCCGGCCAGGCCCGGGCTGGCCAGCAGTTGCGCCAGCAGGGCGCGCCGCGGCGTGTCGGGCGGAATGCGGACCTGGTTGGTTTCGCGATCCGTCTCGATCCGCGCCACGATAAGCTGTTCGCCGCGCTGCTCGATTTCGCGCTTCCAGGTTTCCAGACGCTCGGACGGCAGCGGCGCGGCGAGCGCGGCCTGAAACGTCAATCCGAGCAACGGCAGACAACAGAGCATAGTCCAGGGTAACTCACGCGGCCGGGTCATTTGAGGGCCAGCCCGATCCAAACCCCGATGTCGGAACCCGCTTTAGCGCAACTTTCGGAACCGGATCGCCTGATCGGGCTTTCCGGGCAGCTTCAGTGTGAACTTCCCCTCGTACGCCCCCGGCGCCAGCGTGATCGTCATGGCCCAGGGGTCGATGATGTCGGCCTGGTATTTCACTCCCTTGGCAAGGTCGAATTCGAGTTCCGCGGGCTGGTGCAGGTCGAAGTAATAGAGGTAATACTCGCCTTCGCGCGCCACCACCGGGTACTTCTGATTCGGAAGCGGAACCAGCCCGCTTTGCGGACTGTCCTCGAGGATCTTTCTCAGGAAGGCGATGCGTTGCGGGCTCTCGCCGTGGAGCACGCCGCCCTTGGACCACCACAAAACGTCCTGGGGATCGAGATAAGTCTCCCCGTGCCCGACATAGACGCCGCGGGCAGTGCCCAGCCAGAACCTGCGCACCATCTCGCGCGCCGAAATGTTGCCCCACCGGCGCGGGATGTTGCCCTCGTACTTGCACTCGTCGTAGATCACCGGCTTGTGAAACGCCCGGAGCCACTCTTCCGCTTTGTTGAAGTCGTCGCCCTGGATGCTGGCGTGAGTGACCCACGGCTTGGCATGGTCGTAGATGACGGCGCCGTTGTGGATCGAGCGGAGGCGCTGATAGGGGTCGCTTTCCTGGACGATGCGGAAGAAGCGGTCCCAGTCGGAGAGCGATTTTTCCTTTACGAAATCCCACTCATTGGCCATCGACCACCACACGTTGCGGAACGCGGCCAGGCGTGCGACGGTGTAGCGCAGGTAGCGGTCGTCCACTTCGGCCGGCATGTTCTTGTAGCCCCAGCGGTCGTAGGGGTGAAAGAGAATGAGGTCGGCCTGGATGCCCATCTCCATGAGTTGCTTCACACGTTGCTCGAAGTGGCGGAAGAAGGCGGGGTTGAAGCGTGTGTAGTCGTTGTGTCCGGCGGCGTCTCTGGGGAACGGATAATACTTCGGCTCGTTGGTGTTGTAGACGTAGTCCTTCGGGAACACGCACATGCGCATCTTGTTGAACGGCGCGGTGCGCAGCGTGGCCAGGGTCCGCCGTTCGAGTTCGTCGCCCTGGTGCGCCCAAGCGTAGCAGGTGGTGCCCACGGGGAAGTAGGGCGTGCCGTCGGCGTAACCGAAATGATAGGCGTGGCGGACGGTGACCGGGCCGTGGTTGCCGCGCGATGCCGGCGCGGAGGTGAACTTACCGCTCTTGCCATCCAATTCGGGGCGGTTGCTGTGCGTGATGTAGGTCCATTCTCCGGCCGTGTCGGGCATGAAGCGCACGCGGTAGACGCCGGCGCCGTCGTAGAACCCGTCGGCCTCCACCACCCGATGCTGGAACCGGAACTCGGCCCGCAACCGGACCTCGACGAACGGGTTGCCATCGCGCGGCCCGTCGAAGGCGGCCTCGAAAACGCTCCAGCGCTCGACCGGGCCGGCCGCCGGCTGCGAAGCCGGAAGGTCCGCCGCAACAGCCAGCAGCGCGCACATGAATACTCGTGTCCGGATATGCATTTGTCAGGCAGTATAGCAGCCTCCGGGGCGGGGGCAACGGCCGCTACGGGCGCCTGTTCGCAGCTATGCCGCGCCCGTACCCGAAGCCTTCGGCGCGTTGCGGCCCTGGGCGCGTCACTTACTGTACACTGGCCGGAGGAGGAATCTATCATGCGTAAGGCAATCTGGTTGGTGTTTCTGGCGCTGCTGCCGGTCTTGGGCGCCGACATTTCCGGCGCCTGGGATTTCACGGTCGAGACAGGCGCGGGCACGGGAAACCCGACGTTCGTGTTCCAGCAGCAGGGCGACAAACTGACCGGAACGTACAAAGGGCTGCTGGGGGAAGCGAGGGTGACCGGCGTGGTGAAAGGTGACAAGGTCGAGTTCGGCTTCGAAGGCCAATACGACGGCGGGAAGGTGAGAGTGGAATACACGGGCACCGTCGAGAGTGTGACTTCGATGAAAGGAACCGTGCGGTTTGCCGCGCTGGGCGAGGGCACCTGGACCGCGAAGAAGAAGTGAGAAGGCCGGCGGCTTCCGTGGCAGCTACCGGAGGGATGACAATGGAGCCTGTCGTCAAGATGGCGCAGTGGACCGTCTACGGGATTGCTGCGATGGTCTGGCTCGGGGCGCTCGCCTTTGTCGGATACCGCATCCACCAGATGCGCACACTCAAGGTCGTGGACGCGGAAGTGTTGGATGCGAAGACGAAATCTTACACGGCAAAGCACTATTCAAGGGATGCCACCGGATGGAACGTCGAGACTCGATCCCGCATGTATTCCGCCGATGCAACCGTTCGTTACCAATACGAAGGTCGAGAGTACATCGCCGAGGCCAGCCATGACGTGAGGGTTTCGTCCCAGTGGCTTCAGGACCGGCTCACGCGAGAGTGGAAGCCGGGATTCAGGATGCGCATCCACATCGATCCGGCCAAGCCGGATAATCCGCTGGCGGGTCTCGGATACAACCTGAACACGTTTCTTCCCGCGGTCGCAATGGTGTTCTTCGGATTCGTCATCCTGGGAATGGGCTATGGGTTGGGCCGGATCCTCGCGTTGTTTGCGAGGTAGCGTTCAGGGCTTTCTCCACTCCTTTGCGAGCGTGTTGAGCAAGGCGGTGGGCGTGGCGCCGTCGTGAACCACCACGCGGTAGCGCAGGGTCAGCGGCGTTCCTTCTTTCACCGTCACCGGTCCCTGGGCGACGATGCATGGGTTGACCATCCACACGTAGCGTGGGTTGTGCCAGGTCGCCGGCGGGTTTTTCGGGTGGTCGACGACGGCCGCGCCGACGGTTTTGCCGTTGGCCAGCTTGATGGTGTAGTCGTACCAGTCACTCGCCGGCCAGTTCAACTCCGGCACCGAGTAGTGCGGATCGGGCAGGCCGACCTTGCCGCCCGCCCTGGTGTAGTAGGATTCGCCATCGTTGCGCGCGCGGACACAGAAGCCGCCGAAGGCAGTGTGAGTCATTAACAGATCCTGCGAGGGAGTTAGTTTGTAAGTCCGTTCCACCACATAGACACCGTCGCGCTCGCGCACTTCGACCGAAGTAGATTCGTCCATCATCTTCTTGTCTTCGATGGTCCAGTCGTTGAGAATCTCGACTACAGCCCGTTTCGCATCGGCCTTGGCGAGCCGGACGTCGCGGCTCTTAATCACGCGCGCCTGTGTGGGAGCGAATTGGCCCCAGCCCCAAAAATCGCCGCGGTTGATGTTGAAGCCGCGCGTGGGGCCGGTGGGGCCGAAGGCGGAGAAGTCGGCCTTCTGGCGGAACTCCATCGAGTGCCAGGCCAGGAAGACGCCGCGGTGGTGGCGATGGTCGCCCGGCGCCACGTCCGTCACCCGCTCGCCCGACGGCGTATTGAGAGGGTGAAAGTAACAGGCGCTGGCGGCCAACAGCCGCGTGTTCTCCGGCTTGCGGGTCAGGTACTGAAACACGG
>JAUYBU010000330.1 GCA_030693045.1 Bryobacterales bacterium
GGCGATCATCCAGCCGCTGGACGCCTACCGGCGCTCGACCGAGGCGGCCGAATGGAGCGGCGGGCAATTCGACGGACGGATCCGGGTGGCCATGCTCGAGTCGCAGCCCGGCGTCATTACCCGGAGGGCCCTGACGCACGAGATCGTCCACGCCTGCCTGGTGGGGCTGGGAAGCTTCCCGGCGTGGCTGCACGAGGGGTTGGCGCAGCACTTGGCGGGCGAACGCCCCTCGCCGGCCACCCTGGCGGCCGTGGGCTCCGCCCTGCGCGGCGGGAGCGTGCCGCGCCTGGAGCGGATCGGCCAGGACTGGTCGCGGATGAGCGCCCGGCACTCGGCTTTGGCGTATGGGATGGCGCTGGCGGCGGTCGAGCTGTTCTACCAGCACTATCAAGCGTTTGGAATCCGAAACCTGCTGCGAAACCCGCACATGCTGGACCAGATCGCGGCCGACCTGGACCGCCGCTTGCGCCAGTGACACCCCAAATCCCGTAAACCCCGGCGAGATCCGGCCGATGAGAATGGAAGAGGCACAAGTGTGCGATGCCGGACTGGAACGCACCCGAGGCGCCGCGAAGCGGCCCCCAAGCCAACGACGAAGGGTTAGGTTCCCGCCTGCCGAATGGGTTGGCCGGGTCCGACGCGGGGGCTCTGCGTCAGGGGCTGCTGGAAGCGATCATCGAACATCTCCCGGTGGCGGTTTTCGTCAAGCGGCCCGACGACGGCCGGTTTGTGCTGTGGAACCGGGGCAACGCCGAACTGCTCGGGATTTCGACCGAAGAGGCGCTGGGCAGGACGGACCACGATTTCTTCCCGGCCGAGCAGGCCGATTTCTTCCGCCAAAAGGACCTCGAAGCGCTCGCGGCCGGCCGGGTGATCGACGTGCCCGAGGAACCCGTCGACAGCCACACCCGCGGGCCGAGCATATTGCACACGCGCAAGGTGCCCCTGTACGACGCCGAGGGCCGCCCGCTGTTCCTGATCGGCATTTCCGAGGACATCACCGAACGCAAGCGGACCGAGGAGGCGCTGCGCGCCAGCGAGGACCGCTACCGCACCCTGATCGAGAAGCTGGGGGAAGGCGTGGCGTTCGTCGATCCCGAGATGCGGTTCGTGATGATAAACCCGGCGGGAGCGGCCATCTTCGGCCGCCCGGCCGAGGCTCTGGTTGGGCAATCCGCGCTGGCTTTCTGCCCGCCGGAAGCGGCTGATAAGATCCTGGCCCAGACCGCGCTTCACGGCCACGGCGAGTCCAGCCAATACGAAATCGACATCCTGCGCGGCGACGGGGAACGGAGGACTTTGTCGATCACCGGCTCCCCACGTTTGGGCGCCGGCGGCGGTTTCGAAGGCACCATCGGGGTGTTCCGGGACGTCACCGAGAGCCGGCGCATGGAGCGCGAAATCCAGTTGCTGGGTCACGCGCTGCGCAGTGCCGGCGAATGCGTCTGCATCGCCGACCTGGAAGACCGCCTAGTCTTCGTCAACGATGCGTTCCTCGAGACTTACGGGTACTCGCGCGAGGAGTTGATCGGCCAGCCGATCGGGATCGTGCGGGTACCCGGCCATGCCCCCCGGTCGAGATTCTTCCCGCCACGCTCGACGGCGGCTGGCGGGGTGAACTGCGGAACCGACGCAAGGACGGCAGCGAGTTTCCCGTCCGCCTGACCACCTACGTGATCCGCGACGACGAAGGCCGCCCCGTGGCGACGGTCGGCGTGGCCAGCGACATCACCGAACGGAAGCGCGCCGAAGCGGCGCTGGACCAGGCGCTCCGGGCGGCCGAAGCCGCCAGCGAGGCCAAGAGCCAGTTCCTGGCCAACATGAGCCACGAAATCCGCACGCCCATGAACGGCATTCTGGGCATGTCCGGCCTGCTGGGGGAGACCGGGCTCGATTCGGCGCAGCGCGAGATGGCGGAGGCCATCCGGACCTCGGCCGAGTCGCTGTTGAGCATCATCAACGACATCCTCGATTTCTCCCGCATCGAAGCCGGAGGCGTCCGTTTCGAGCCGGCGCCGTTCGATCTGCGCGCGGCGCTGGAAGACGTGATCGAATTGCTGACGCCGCGGGCCGAGGCGGCCGGAATCGAGCTGGCGTTGTGGTACGACCGGCGTACGCCGTTCCGCTTCGTGGGCGACGCCGGCCGCATCCGGCAGATCTTTCTCAACCTGGCTGGCAACGCCGTCAAGTTCACCGAACGCGGGCACGTGCTGGTCGAGGTGCGCGCCGTGCGGCGTCAGGAAGATGTGACGGGAATCAGCATCGCGATCCAGGATACCGGCATCGGAATTCCGCCCGACAAGCTGCCGTTGCTGTTCCGCAAATTCAGCCAGGTGGACAGCTCTTCGGTGCGCCGCCACGAGGGCAGCGGCCTGGGGTTGGCCATCAGCAAGGCCCTGGTCGAGCTGATGGGGGGAACCCTGGGCGTCGCGAGCCGGCCCGGAGAAGGCAGTTCGTTCACTTTCACCCTCCCGCTCAATCCGGCCACCGGCGGCGGGGCGCTGAGCCCGTCCACCGGCGAACTGGAAGGCGTGCGGGTGCTCATCGCCGGTCAGTATGAGTTGAGCCGCGCCACTCTGGTCGAGCTTTGCGCCGGGTGGGGGATGGTGCCGGTGGAGGCGGCGTCACTGGAGGAAGCCGCGGCAATGCTGGCCCAGACCGCTCCTTCGCTGGAGCAGGTCGGCGCCGTTCTGGTCCATTGTCCCGGCGTCGCCCAACTCCGCGAAGTGATGGGGCGCGCTTTGCTGGCGGCCCAAAAGCCCGTGGTTCTGTTCGGCGACCCGCGAAACCAGTTCGGCGAGTGCGAGCTGAGCGATGCGCCCTGGTGCCGGCGGGTAGCGTGGCCGGTTAAGCACGCCCGGCTCCGGCAGGTGCTGGCGGACTTGCTGGGATCGCCGGACCGCGCCGCGCCGGCCGTGGCCGAGCGGAACCCGGCGTGCACGCGCCCAGTCTTTGCGGGCCGGCGCGCCCTGCTGGTCGAAGACAACGCGATCAACCGGAAGGTCGGGCAGCGGCTCTTGGAGAAGCTGGGGTTCGAGGTGGCGCTGGCCGAAAACGGCCGTGAGGCGATCGAGGCGGTCGAGCGGCAGCGGTTCGATGCGATCCTCATGGATTGCCAGATGCCGGAGATGGACGGATTCGAAGCCACGCGCCACCTGCGGGCTTCCGGCGCCGCCCAGGGGGCTCCCATCTTGGCCATCACGGCCCGCGCCATGGAGGGAGACCGGGCGGCGTGTCTGGCGGCCGGCATGGACGGCTATCTCAGCAAGCCGATCCGGCCGGAAGATCTGATCCGGCTGCTGGAACAGCTTCTGTCGCCGGCCCCCGGTCTGCCCGCCCCGTCACCGCGGCGTGATTAGCCCGCCCAGCTTGTCCTGGTCGCCCGGCGCCTGGCGCGGGAAGCGCGTCGACCAGGCTTCCAGGTACTTCAAACCGGCGCCGGTGTTGTAGATGACGATCCGCTCGGAGGGGTCCAGCGCGCCGCGGGCGATCAACTTCGGCAGCGCCGCCACGCAGGCCGCGCCCTCCGGCGCCGCGAAGACGCCCTCCAGCGCCGCCAGCTCCAGCCCCGCGTCCAGCGCCTCCTGGTCGGAGACCGCGATGGCCGTGCCGCCGCTGGCGCGGATCGCATCCAGTATCAGGACGTCGCCCAGCGGCTGGGGCACGCGCAGGCCGCTGGCCACGGTCCATGCGCCGTGCCAGAACTCGCACTGCGGCCGGCCCTGCTGGAAGGCCCGCACCACCGGCTGGCATCCTTCCATCTGCACGGCAATCATCTTGGGCCGCTTCCCGACCACCCAACCCAGCGCCTCCAACTCGGCGAACGCCTTCCACATGCCGATCAGTCCCACGCCGCCGCCGGTGGGATAGAGAATGGCGCCGGGCAGCGCCCAGCGGAACTGCTCGGCCAGTTCGTACCCCATGGTCTTCTTGCCTTCGATGCGGTAGGGTTCCTTCAACGTGCCGACGTCGAACCAGCCTTCCTTTTCCGCGCCCTGGGCGACCATGCGCGCGCAGTCGCCGATGAGCCCGTCCACCAGGGTGACGCGCGCGCCGAAGGCCATGCACTCGATGAAATTGGATTGCGGCACGTCGCGCGGCATGAAGATGTGCGCTTCGATGCCGGCCGCGGCGGCGTAGGCGGCCAGGGCGCCGGCCGCGTTGCCGGCCGAAGGGATGGCGAGTTTCCGGATGCCCAGTTCGAGCGCCATCGCCACGGCGCACGCCAGGCCCCGCGCCTTGAACGAGCCGGTCGGGTTGACGCCGTCGTCTTTCACCCACAGGTCGGATGCGCCCAAACGTTCACCCAGCCGCGGCGTGCGCACCAGCGGCGTCATCCCCTCGCCCAGCGAGATCATGGCCGCGGGTTTCGAGACCGGCAGCACCGGCGCGTAGCGCCAGATGTTCGATGGCCCGTTGTTGACCCAGTCCCGGCTCCAGCTCTGGCGCGCCCGCTCCAGGTCGTAACGGGCCGCCAGCGGGCCGCCGCACTCGCACAGGTTCCAGACTTGCCCGGCCTCGAAGCGCCGGGCGCAGCGCGTACATTCCAGATGGGTCAGCGTGGTCATGGATGGAATTGATTATGATAGCGGATTACCGCCATGCTTATTCGAATCGCCGCCGTTTTGTTGCTGGCCGTCTGTGCGTTCCCTCAGAAGTTGGATGAGGGCTATACGGCCAAAATCCGCGAGTTCACAACCGAGCCGTTCTTTCTCACCGAGCTGGTCGATCACCTTCCCGGCTCCGACCGCGTGCCGACGCCGGAGAAGTTCCTGGGCTACATCGCCGGGGCGCCCGACAAGCTGACCTACGCCTCCGACATCCATCGCTACATGCGGGAGCTGGAGAAGGCGACCCCGCGCGTGCGAACGGTCTCGATGGGCCGGACCGAAGAAGGCCGCGAGATGCTCCTGGTGCTGGTCAGCGACGAGGCCAACCTCCGCTCGCTCGACCGCCACCGGGAGATCACCGCGAAGCTCGCCGACCCGCGCAAGACTTCCGAGGCGGAGGCCCGGAAGCTCTCGGCCGAGGGCGTGCCCCTGTATTGGGCCACCGGCGCCATGCACTCTACGGAAACCGGGGCGCCCGAGATGCTGATGGAATTGGCTTACCGGCTGGCGGTCGAAGATTCCCCGTTTATCCAGCAGATCCGCAAGAATCTGATCGTCATGATCACGCCGGTGCTGGAGGTGGACGGGCGCGAGAAGCAGGTGGATCTGTACCGCTGGCGCAAAGCCAATCCGAACCGTGTCCCGCCCAGCCTCATTTACTGGGGCCGCTACGTGGCCCACGACAACAACCGCGACGGCATGGCGCTGTCGCTGGCCTTGAGCCGGCACATGATGCGGACGTTTCTGGAATACCATCCGCAAGTGCTCCACGACCTGCACGAGTCGGTGCCCTTCCTCTACATCTCGACCGGCCTGGGGCCGTACAACGCCTGGCTCGACCCGATCGTGATCAACGAGTGGCAGCGGCTGGCCTACAACGAGGTCGAACAAATGACCCGGCGCGGCGTGCCGGGCGTCTGGACCCACGGCTTCTACGACGGCTGGGCCGCCAATTACATGTTCTATGTGGCCAACGGCCACAATTCCATCGGACGCTTCTATGAGACCTTCGGAGGGCGCGGAGCGGACACCGGCGAGCGGACCGTTCCGCCAGCCCAGACCACCCGCACCTGGTTCCGGCCCAACCCGCCGCTGGCCAAGGTCAAGTGGTCCCACCGCAACAATGTCAACATTCAGCAGAGCGCACTGCTGTTCGGCATGAACTACGTCGCCTCTAACCGCGAGCGGTTCCTCGACAGTTTCTACTGGAAGAGCCGCCGGTCGGTCGAGAAGGCGGCTAAGGAAGGGCCAGCCGCCTGGGTGATTTCCGCCCGTGACCCGCGGCCGGTCGAATGCGCCGGGCTGGTGAATCTGCTTCAAGCCCAGGGCGTCGAGGTCCACAAGACCACCGCGGATATGGAGAAACCGGTTCAGCTCCCGGCCGGAAGTTACGTCATCCGCATGGACCAGCCCTACAGCCGCATGGCCGACATGCTGCTCGACACGCAGTACTACAACGCCACCGACACGCGCCCGTATGACGACACCGGCTGGTCGCTGGGACCGCTGCGCAACGTCAAAACCACTCGCGTGACCGACGCCGTCATTCTGAAGGCCCCGATGACGCTCATGAGCGAACCGGCGAAGGTGACCGGCAGGATCGCGGGAGACGGCGCGGCGGCCGCCTACGTTATCCATCACAATACGGAGAACGCGCTGGCCGTCCTGCGCTTCCAGCTCAAGGACGTGAAAATGCTGGCGGCGGAGGCCGCTTTTAAGGCCGCCGGCAGCGACGTCCCGGCCGGGTCTTTCCTGATCCCCGCCGATGGCAACCCGCCGGATTTGCGCGCCCGCCTCGAGAAGGCCGCCACCGAACTCGGTCTCACGGTGCATGCCCTGGCCGAAACCCCCAAGGTTGCCGCGCATCCGCT
>JAUYBU010000316.1 GCA_030693045.1 Bryobacterales bacterium
ATGCTGCCCGCCAGCGTGATGCTGCCCACCGCGTAGATCTCGCGGCTGGCCGAATTCCGCACTCCGGTCACCGGAATGATGTTGTCGCCGACCGAGAAGACCATGACGCGGCGGTTGAACGGGTCGGTCACGTAGAGGTTCGCCCCATCCCAGGCCAGCCCGAGCGGCGTGCGGAGCGAATCGGAACTGGACCGCCGGAGTTCTTCGGCGCTGTCGGAAACCTGGTTGATCGTGTCGGCGATCTGGCCCAGGACGATGTCGGCCGAGGCGCCGCTGTCGGTCGGCACCTGGTTGAAAACCAGCACGCGATCGTTGCCGCCGTCGGCGATGAACAGCCGGCGGCCGTCGGAGAGCGCGAAACGCGGGAACGACAGAGTCGCTTTGCAGCGGCCCCAATAAGTATTTTCGCCCTTGTCGTCTTTTCCAGCCGGCTGGCAGAGGGCCTTGACGTTGTTGGCCATCCCGCTGGTCATGTCGGCTTGTCCGACGGCGATGTCGGCGGCCTGCTGGTTCTTGTTCGGAATCGAATTCCAGATCAACACCCGGTTGTGGCCAAGGTCGCTCACGTAAACGCGCCTGCCGTCGGAAGTCACCGAAGTCGGGCTCAGCAGCGTGGAGGCCTTCGGCTCGAACGGCTTCTGCGCCAGGTTCTGCGGCGGGACGATGGTGAAATCCGACTGGCCGAGTACGACGTCCGCCTTCTGGCCGCTGGCAGTCGGAATGGAATTCCAGATCAGCACCCGATCGTTGGACGTGTCGGCGACCATCAGCCGTCCGTCCTGGATCCAAACGCCCTGCGGCCCGGCCAGGGAGGCGGCCGTGGGCGGACGAACGATCACGCTCGATTTCAAATCGGCCTGGCCGACGGCCAGATCGGCCGGCTGCCCGTTCACCGCCGGGATGCTGCGCCAGATGAGAACCCGGTTGTTGTCGGTGTCGGCAACGGCGAGAACCCGGCCGTCGGTTGCCACTGCCAGCGGCGTGCGCAGTCCCTTGTCGGACAGCGATAGCTCGGGTTTGGCCTCGAAACTGGGCTGGCCCAGGATCACATCCGCCCGGCCCGTGCAAACCGGGCAGCGCGCCAGGTCCGGCGGGATCTCGCCGCGCAATTGGGGAAGTTGCTGGGTCAGGGTGCGAAAAACCAGAACGCGGTGGTTGAGCGGCGAGGCGCCCAGCCGGTTGGCGTCGGTGACAAAAAGAGTGTCGTTGGCATAGGCAATGCCACCCACGGCGCCCAGCAACTGGTCGGTCGCGCCGGAATCCTGCGACGTAAAGGTCCTCTGACCGATAACCAGGCGGGCCGCCTGGCCGGTGTAGAAGTCGGCGGCGGGCGCAATGGCCGCGGCTAGAACTAAGACGGCAAAAGACTTCATGATGGAATCGGGAACCAACGCAATACTACAGTATACCAAGCTGTGCGACGTTTGCCGCATGCCCGGGGTTGCGGAAATTCGATTCTTACCGCCCGGGCAAAATCTCTCCCCAAACCACCTGGTACGCCTCCAGGTCTCCCCAAGGGTTCCGCCCGGCCCGGACGAACACCCGGGTGTTCACTCTCAGCTCGGATGAATCCACGCTCCGGCCGCTCCCCGCAAAGCCCGTGTCCTGACGCAGCAGAACTGTCTTTTGCCCATCCAGCCGCGTCCGCAGCAGCATCGAGGTCGCTTCCAACCGCAGCACGATTCCCGTGAACGTCAGGTTGCCGCGCGGTGCGATCGACTCCCATCCCGGCCGCCCCGCGCGCAAACGCGTCGCCGGCGCGGGATCGGTCAGGACGTGGACCGTGCGGGCGTAACACGGGCCGCTGGAACGGCTGGTGACCATTTCGATCGAATCGCCCGGCTTCAAACCCGGCGCCGCGATGCGAAGCCGCTCGCGCTCGATGTACGTCTTGTCGTTGTATGCGCAAAGCCAGAGCAGACCCTCCACGGAGCGGATGCTCAATTCGCCGCTGGACAGCGTGCCCGCCCGGCCCTCCAGTTTTCCGCGAACCAGTCCTGGAGGCGCCTGCTCCTGCGCTCCCAGCGCCGCCGCGAGAACCAGACCGACGATCAGGCGCATCTGCTCCAAGTATACGAAAACCGGGGACGGAGTACCCGAGCCAATTGCAAAATTCACGCCCCGCTCCCTGACGGTCGCGGCTCGGAAGCGCGCCACGGATTCGCAACAGGTTACTGAGCCGCGACCGTCAGGGAGCGGTCGTTCGGCGAATTTTGCAATTGGCTCGGAGTACTCTTTCCCCGAAGGCGCCGTATTGAACGCGGCCTGAAGAGCCCGGCGATCACGGCGGTGGTGAGGCTGGCTCACACACGGCGCCGCGGCGACCGGCGAAGGCGCCAAGCCGACCCGGTCACCGGCGGGGACGCGACAGGCCCCAAAACGCCGAGGCGGTGCGGCGTTTCGCGCAGGCGCAGGCCCGGCACGGCGTACTGCACCTTCAGGACGTTCGCCCATGCGGCTGGCCGGCGGCCGCCCGCGCCTGCCTCTTGCAGCCCTGGGCGGAGTTACTTCGCTTTGCCGAGAATCTCGCCGTACAGTTCCGGTCTGCGCCTGTCGATCAGCCCTTTGCGGCCGGCGGTGGCGGGGTCGATTCGCGCGGTCACGATCTGGTCGTGCTCGCCGCTGTTGCTGGCGACGATATTGCCGCGCGGGTCGATGATCAGGCATCGCTTGGGGTGCACGAAAGCCAGCCAGACGCTGTTCTCGTAAGCGCGCACGCGCATCATGATGTCGTTCATCTCGCCGTAGCCGCCCCAGGACGGGACCAGGACGAACTGGGCCCCCTTGACGGCCAGGATGCGCATGGTCTCCGGCAATTGCCGGTCGAAACAGATGAGCGTGCCCCAGCGGCCGAACGGCGTCGAGACCACCGGAAACTCGGTCCCCTTGGTGTTGAACGGTTCGTCGTCCGCCGTGTGGCTCTTGGAGTAGCGCGAAGCCAGCGCGCCTTCCGGGGAGAAGATGGCCACCGAGTTGTACATCTTCTCCCGGTCGCGTTCGGCGAAGCCGACCGCCAGGTAGATCTTCAACTCGCGGGCCAGCTCCCGGATGCGCGACATGAGAGGCCCGTCGATGGCTTCGCCAACCGGAAGGTAGCGTTCGCGCGTGAGGCCAGGGGTGTGCTTCTCGTTTCCGACGTAGCCTTCCAGGAACCCTTCCGGCGTGATGACCACCTGCGCTCCCCGGCCGGCCGCCTGGCGCGCGTAGCGCTCGAGTTTGGCGAAATTCGCCTCCTTGTTCCAGGGCTCCGGCATGAGGCTGAGCCCGGCCAGGTTGAAGGAAAGATCCGCCGCGCAGGCCAGCGCGGCCAGCAGCATTCCGAGTGCAATCCTTATCGGCATTCGATTCTCCTCGTCTCCGGCATCGGAAGTTGAAGCGCGGCACCGGGCGCAGCACCCGCTGGTCGTCCTGAGCGGAGGCCGCAAGACCGAAATCGCCCGGGTTCACGGTCACACCCGGATTGTCGATGTGCGGCGTGTTGGTGACGATGTAAACGTCGGCGCGGAGTTGGAGCCGGCGGGGCCGGGCCCGCGCAACAAGTTCCGGCCGGTGTTGCCGAACCGGGTCTGAGTGACGGCGCGGAACGCCGGCTGGCCGGCGGTGGCCAGGGTCGGCATCGCGGATAGGGTGCGGCCAGCCAGCCAGGGATCGATGTTCGGCGTGCCGTCCACCTTGGTGGTGTTGCTGAACCGGCCGGTCTCATTGACATTCGTGGTCAGAGCGCGTCCTGGAAGCGCGAAGACCTGGCGCCGGGCGCCAGGTCCGGCAACGTTTGGTAGTTGCGGTGTCCGGAGAGCGGCAGATTAGCCAACTGGCGGCTCTGCAAGTCCACGCGCGCATCCGGTCCGATTATACATAAGGATCTTCGGCGGAATTCGGTGAGTCGGCCGCGGCGGGGAGCGGCCGCGACCGCATCCTGCGCCATGCCAGGCGATAACATAAAGATTCCGATGACCACTGAACAGCAACTGCGCCAACGGCTGCGGAAGATCTACGCGCTGTTCGAAGGTGCGACCACAGCCGGCGAGCGCGAAGCCGCCGCCGCGGCTCTCGGGCGCGTGAAACAGTCGCTGGCCGCCCTGCCCGAGCCGCCGGTCGAGTTCCAGGTAATGCTGCCGGACCTCTGGCGGCGGCGCTTGTTCGCGGCGCTGTGCCGCCGCTACGGTCTGAAACCCTACCGCTACAAGCGACAACGGCACACCACCGTCGTCGTCCGAGCACCCAGCTCATTTGTGGACCGGACACTCTGGCCGGAGTACTTGCAGCTCAAACAGGCGCTCGATGAGTACTTGAACGAGGCGACCGAGCGGATCATCCGCGAAGAGGTTGACCACGACGCCGGCGAAGCTTCCGAACGAGCCGGGTAAAACTCCCGCTGCAGGAGTCTCGGCCTCCAGCAGTCCGGCCACCCGGCGCGCGGGCGCCATATGGATGTCTGGGGTGTGATTCCATCGCCCGCGGAACTCGGCATGTGGATTGGCTTCCGCTCCGCGGTCTCGACTGCAACTGTCGCCGTGCTCGCTCTTTGCCAAGGGCAATCCGGCAGAGTGTTGGCTCTGGTGAGGCGAAGCTGGCGGAACAGGTCCGGATCGGGTGGATCACCGGTTTGATAGTGTCCGCGGTCGAGATAGGCGGAGACGGCGAGCCCGGTCTGCCTGCTGGCGGTGTGGATGAAGTTGAGATTCTTTTGGAAGCTGTCGAGCGGCTCAGCCGCCCGGCGATGGAGTGAGCGGCGAAGGCCGGCGTATCGTGGGATACGCCGGCGAACACCCAACCGCGGTTGGCCGGCCGATGGAGTTTGCGGTATGCACAGGCTCCCAGCGCAAAGCTCCGTCCCGCCTTTGCGGTTATCGTGCCACCATGCATCGCCTTGCGAAATCGCTGGGGAATCACACTCGCCTATTGACAGCAGTGCCGAAGGCGACGAGAATACGAATACTCGATCGGAGACATCGAATAGGAGGACCGATGACGACAAGGGCAATCCTGCTGCTGAGTTTGGGTATGGCCGCGGCCCAGGGCCAGGCTCCGTTTTCGGAACAGTTTTTCGAGGTAAAGCAATACTCGCAAGAGGAGAACGAGGCGATTGTCAAGAAGTTCCACGGACTGCGACTGACCGATGTCGTGGACGGACTGCAAGAGTGCGGCCTCCAGGACGTCACGACCATGGATCCCAAGATCGGGCCCATGTGGACCGATAAGGAGAAGTTCACTCATCGCATCTATGGCGTCGCGGTCACGCTGCGGTTGGTGCCTCCCCAGGAGCGCGGGCCGAGCTACTTCGCCAGCGGCGAGGAATACCAGAAATGGCACGCCGAGTGGACCCGCAAGTGGATGGCAAAGGGCCTTGGGGCCCAGATAAAGCCCGATACGATTCTGGTCATCGACGCTTCGCGGACCAAGGACGTCGGCTTTTGCGGATCTGCAAACGCCTATGGTTGGATGAGCCGAGGCCTCCGGGGGATCGTCACTGACGGTGGCTGTCGCGATTCCGACGAGATGATTCTCGAGCGCATCCCGGTGTACCAGCGAGATTCCACGCGCGGGATCAACCAGGGCCGGGTGGCGGTGGAATCCTACAATCGTCCTGTCAATGCAGGGGGTGTGCTGGTGATGCCCGGCGATGTCATCGTCGCCGATTTGGATGGTGTCGCCGTGGTTCCCCGCGCGAAGGCCGAGGCGGTCGCCGCAGCCGCCCATCGGGTTCAAGACAAAGACAAGAACGGCCGCCGCGGCATTTACGAGAAGATGAAGCGGCCGTTGGATTTCACCGTGAAGTAACGGATTCCGGCGTCTGGCCGGACTCAGGAGCCTATTCCGTGCCTTGTTTCCCCTGAACGGCTAGGGCCGCCAGGGGAACGCTGCGCGGGCGCGTGACGGCTCGGAGTGACGCCGTTCGACAGGCTCCCCGGCGGCGTCATGCAAATGCTCGAGCTTGTGCCGGGTGCTGCCAAGACGTCGTCAACGGCGTGCCCGCCCCTCAAACCCGGAATGGGCTGACCAACACGGGCGTCATGCTACTTTGAAAACAATTCGGCGGCGGACCGGGATACTCCGATCCGCGGGAGAAGGGGTAATGACAGGAAAGATCTTTTCGCTCGCCATCATCGTCGCGATGGTCACGCCGGCGTTGGCGTTGGCCGCCACGCCGGAGGCGCCCACTTGGGCCGGCACGGCAATCGTTCCGGGAGACTGTCGGATCACGCTGAACTGGCGCACCGCCGCGGGCGCTTCCGCGAGTTGCCGCGTGCGCTACCGCACCTCCAATTCCTCCGAACCCTGGGTTTCCAGTGCCGACCTGCCGGCGGGTCTCACCACTTACACCGTGACGGGACTCCGGAATCTCAAGTCCTACGAGTTCCAGGTTGGCGCCGCCGGCGCCTGGGGCGCGACAGAGCATGCGCGTCCCCGCGGAGCCTCGCACCCTTCCGGCCTGCACGGCGGCGGGCAGATAAACGCGATCGTCAAGGCGGGCGGCGGAACCATGGTGGCCGGAAGCGATGTCGCCGCGTTCCAGCGGTCCCTGGACGGAGGCGAAACCTGGTTTCAATCTTCGCGCGGCGTGATCCAGGGGGCTAACAGCCGAAGCGTCGCCTCTCTGATCTTTCACCGCGCTTCCGGCACGCTGTATGGCGTCACCGGCGGGAGGAACTACGGGAATTTCTGGAAATCGGCGGACAACGGCGAGACCTGGACGCACCTTTCCTCGGGAGCGGAACTGGCGGCGGAGGCGAATAGTAACGATTACCCGCGCCGCGTGGGCCGCCTGATCGCGATCGATCCGGCCAACCCGAGCGCGATTTATCTGGGCACGATGACCGGAATCAAGAAGTCGGCCGACGGCGGCGCGACGTGGAGCGCGCTGGCGCTCACCGGCGAAATCGTTCGCTCGCTCATCCTCGACAACGGAATTCTTTAGACCGCCATTGAAGGAAAGGGCGTGTATCGCTGCGCCCCCACCGGCTCCCCCACGCGCTTCAACGGCCCCGGCGCGCCCACCCAACCGGAGGAACTCATGACCCTGGGCGGGAATTTGTACGTGGCCGCGAACACCGCCGGCATTCTGCGGCTGGCCAGCGCGTCCACGGCGGCGGCCGGCATGGCGTGGACGAACCTGGCGATCGGCAGCACAACCGCCAGGTGGTGCGCGATGGATGGTTACGCGAGCAACGGCAACCACGTGCTGATCGTGGGCAACGCGAGCCCCGAGCAAGTTGGAGAAAGCGGGCGTTACACAACCGTGATGAAGTGCGCCAACGCGCAGGCCGCGGCGGGATTCCGGTGGATGAACATCAGCAGCGCCAGCGCCACCACGGTCAGAACCACCCTGGCGGCGGGCAACGTCGAAACCTATTGGCGGGTAGATCCGGCCAAGGGCGAAGGCGCGGCGCCGGCATGGGCCTCCTACAAACGGCTGGACGGGTCGGTGTTCGCCATCGATCAAATCCTCGTCGATCCCGACAACCCCGCTAAGATTCATGCCGCCGGGCAGATGGGTATCTGGCGCACGCTCGACGGGGGCGCGACGTGGGAACCGGCGGTGGTCGGACTGGGGGCCGCGGTTCACAACGCCGTGGCCGTCGATCCGCGCCACCCGGGGTGGGTCTATGTGGGCGACACCGACAACGGGCTGTGGGTCTCGCACGATCACGCGGAGTCGGTGGCCTACTGCACGCGGCCGCCGGCGGGAACCAAGCCCACGGTCTGCGATCTCGACGTGGACCCCGCCAGCGGCCTGGTCTACGTTGCCATCGGCGACGATATCCGGACCTACGACCCGGTCCGCCGCGCGTGGGGGCAAATCAAAGACGCCGGCGGAAAGACGCTGAAACAGGCCACCGGCGGCGGGATACCGCACGGAGTGGAAGCCGGGCAGGTCTCCGGCTCGGTGGTGATCCTGGCCGCCGTCGAGCGAAGCGGCCTGTGGCGCCTGGCGGCGGGGGGCCAATGGACAAAGATACCGGCTGGGCCGAGTCTTCAATCGGTCCCCAAGAAAGGCATGCCGTTCGAGTGGCCCGCCGGCACGCCGTTGGTTTATTTTTGTGATGGAGAAACCGGCGTCTGGCGATCGCGGGATGCCGGGCAGAACTGGATGCAGATCTGGACCAAGCCTTTCGGCGCGGGCGGCACGGGAAGCCTGGCCGTGACGGGGGACGCCAGCAAGTTGTTCGTGGCGGCGCGAGACGGCCTTTTCCGGCTTGATCGCGCGGACACCGGCAACCCGGTTGGCAGCGCCGGCGGCATCGCGTTGAACAAGCTGGCGGTGCCGAATCCCGGCCGTTTGGCGGCCACCGGCGACACGCTGTGGGTGGCGGGCGCGGCGTCGCCCGCGGGAACCGGGAGCGTGGTGCTATGGAAATCCACGGACGGCTCCACGTTCACGCCATTCAAAGACGACTACTACGAGGGCGCGGCGGGATTTCCGCTCGGGCTGGCGGTGGAACCGGGATTCCAATACACCGCGGCGAGTTCGATGGGCCTGGTCGTCTCGCACCGCTAGCGGGTAGTGTGCGTGTGCAACGCAGGCGGAACCGCCTGCGCCACCAAGGAAGCTTCACGCGGTCCAGTGGGTGTGACAGGGAGTCACGCGAATGATTTTCACTCAACAACGCTCCCAGCGGGCCCCCCAATCGCAAGTCGGAGGAAGATCTCCTGAACCGTCTAAAATAGGTCTTTGTATGAGACGCCGTGAGTTTCTCCATTCAATGTCCGCGGGGGCGAGCCTGCGCGTGGCGCACGCGATTTCGTACGCGCAACCGGAACCCGCGCAGGAGCGGCTGTCCGGCTTTTGCCGCAGGCTGGAACCCGTCGGCCGCATTCTGGAACTGCCGGACTGGCGGGTTTGGGGATGCTCGCCCCTGGACGGCCCGGACGGGAAGGTGCACGTGTTCTTCGCGCGCTGGCCCATCCGGACCGGGCACGAGGGCTGGCTGACTCACTCCGAGGTGGCGCACGCCGTCGCCGACAAACCGGAAGGGCCGTATCGGGTTCTCGGGACCGTGCTCAAGGGACGCGGCGCGGGTGCGTGGGATTCGGACATGATCCACAATCCCACCATTCACAAGGTGGGGAACCGCTATGCCCTCTTCTACATCGGCAACAGTGTCGAGCGGGCGCGGCGCATGGGCGAGCAAGCCTCGGGCGCGCAACGGATCGGCCTCGCCATGGCCGATTCCCTGGATGGCCCGTGGCAGCGCGTCGGAGACGGGCCGCTCCTGGAAGTCAGTCCGAACCGGAAAGACTGGGATAGCTACATCACGGTCAATCCGGCGCTGCTGCAACATCCCAATGGCCAGTTCTGGCTCTATTACAAGGCTTGGGATAAGTACAACAGCGGAGATATCCGGAAGGTCGGTGTGGCCATTGCGGACCGCATCGAGGGCCCTTACCGCAGGCATCCGAAAAACCCGCTCATCGACTTCTCCAGCCGGGGTGTGTGGCTGGAGGACCCCTACGTGTTCATCGAAGGCGGGAAATTCTTTATGATCACGCGCGACCACGGGTTTTTCACCGGAAAAGCGAATAACGCGAAGCCCACCCCCGGCTTGCTGTTCGAGTCCGGCGACGGGATACGGTGGTCGGAGCCCGCGATTGCGTTCAAGACCGCCGAGGCCTACTTCAACGAGCCGAACCCGGACCCGTTGCCGCGCGGAGGCAGATTCGAGCGCCCGCAGATCCTCATGCGCGGGGGCCGCGCGGCGTACCTGTTCGTGGCCTTCGTGGGAGGCAAGTACCGCACCTCTTCCGGTGCGGTGTTCCGGGTGCGCCCGCCGGCGCAACGGTAGCCGCATTGCGCCCGCTACCCGCGTCCAACCCCGATCTAAGCTGGCTGGCACTCGACTTCCAGTGTCTAAGCCACTCCCGGCCGCCAGGCCCGCTCACACCAGCAGTGTCTCTACGCCGCCAGCGGCAGCGGCATCGCATTCAAAATGCATAGCTCTCACCTGCCCAACCGGAAAGGCTTCCTTCCAAGCGCTAACATTTTGGGTAGTGGGGTCTTAGGGTGGAGATGACATCAGCGCCTAGCCTGAGAACACAATTTTGGAGGCGATCATGCCTCTTTGGGCTTGGCCTCTTGTCTCCCTCCCATGAATTGTTCGGCTGTGGCCCGCAGTCTAGACCACTTTGGGAGGCGAATGCGTCCGAACTGTTTCTCGTACAACCGCACGTGTTCCAATAGCGGAAGCATCAAGCCCGCGGCATGCTCAGGTGCGAGAACGCCATCGACGCGGGCCTGCGGATGAGTGTCTCAGCCCGCACGCCTCACCCGCGGATACCCAGGATTCTTTCACCCTTTCTCAGCGCCAACCACCATAAATCCGCTTCGGCGGCACGCCCACCCACCTGCCCCAACCATCGAACTCGTGTCGCTCGCCTTTGAAGCCCCGCCGTCGTTCCCCTTCGGCAACGCCGGCCGCATCAACTTCGACTTCTCCATGGGAAACAGTTCCCCGTTCGCCGAATCCGCATCCGCACCGTTCCGGGCGGAGACCTTCAACGCCTTCAACCTCTCGGACTTCGGCCTGCCGGGCACGGCGCCGCCCGCGGCGAGCATCGGTGTGATGAGGTCCGCCACCGCCGCGCGAGGTTACCCCCGGACCCACGTCCGTGTTGCCAGCCTGCGCCGCGGGCAACATCATCGTCACTCCCAGAAGAATCCCTTACCTGTTGGTGGCCATGGAAGGCCGGAGCTCAGGGAACGTTCCGTCTGTCCCCGGTTAAGACGGGCCTTTCAGCGGCGCCAGTGGCGGAGAGTGCCATGCCGAAGGCCCTCCCCTGCCCGGTGCGGTCTCGCCGTGCGCGCACTACCGCCCACCGGCCACGGGAAAGCCAGCGCATTGGGACGTCGGGACCACAATCCGGAGGGGCCACCTGAGTCGGCACAAAGCCCTATTGATAGCACTCCGAAACCGATCCGAACCCGTACAAATGCGTATAATACACCCATGGTAAAGAAATTCAGATCCGTTATCTATCTACTCGCCATATTTGCCTGCGCCGCGGCCGTTTCCGCGCAGGAGTTCCGCTCCACGCTGTCGGGCCGTGTCATCGACCAGCAAGAGGCCGTCGTGCCGGGCGTGACCGTGGTGGCCACGCAGATCCAGACCGGCGCCCGAACCGAGACCGTCAGCGGCGCCGACGGGCAGTACACTTTGCCCTTCCTGTTGCCCGGAACCTACCGGCTTTCCACCGAAGTGGCCGGCTTCAAGCGTTACGCGCGCGAGGGCATCTCCGTCAGCGCCAACGAGCGGCTGTCCATCGACATCCCGCTGGAAGTGGGGCAGATCGCCGACAGCGTCACCGTCACTGCCGACTCGTCGATGCTCGAGACGGCCACCGGAAGCGTGGGGCAGGTGATCACCCAATCGCAGGTGGAAAACATCCCCATGAACGGCCGCTCGCCGCTGATGATGGCCCAACTGTGGGCCGGCGTCATCCCGCAGGGCGGACCCCTGCTGGCGCGGCCTTTCGACGTCAGCCACACCTCGGACTTCTCCATGAGCGGCGCGCCCAGCCAAAACAACGAACTGCTGATGGACGGCGCGCCCAACTCCATCCGCGTCCGCACCGCCGCCTACAACCCTCCCATGGATGCCGTGCTGGAGTTGAAGGTGGAGGCGTTCCAGTCGGATGCGGCGTTCGGCCATACCGGCGGCGGCACGGTTAACCTGGTGAGCCGCGCCGGCACCAACCAGTTCCACGGCGGCGTCTCCGAATACAACCAGGTGGGCCGCCTGGCGGCCACGCCGTTCTTCGTCAACCGCGCGGGACAGAAGAAGCCCTTCATGTTGTGGAACCAGTACGGCTTCACGCTGGGCGGTCCGGTGGTGGTGCCGAAGGTGATCAACGGGAAGAACAAGCTGTTCTTTTTCTACGCCTTCGAGGGCATCCGGCAGCCCGGCCCGCTGGCCTTGACCGACACCGTCCCCACCGAAGCCGAGCGCCGCGGCGATTTCGCCAGGCTGCTCTCCATCAACGCCAATTACCAAATCTACGATCCCGCCAGCGGCGTGCGCGAAGGCGCGCGCGTGCGGCGCTCGCCGTTCCCCAATAACATCATTCCCACGCCGCGCCTCAATCCCATCGCGCTCAACATCCTGCAATATTTTCCGCTCCCCAACCAGTCCGGCGGCGTGGACGGCGCCAATAACCTGTTCACCAACGCGCCCCAGATGGACCGTTTCGACAACAACCTGTGCCGGCTCGACTACAACGTGAGCGCCAGCCACAAGCTTTTCTTCAGCTTCCGGCAGAGTTCGCGCAACAGCACCGAGCAGAGCTTTTTCCATAACATCGCCCGCGGCCGCCAGTTCTTCCGCGACAGTTGGGGCGCCACTCTCGACGACGTGATGACGCTCAACCCCACCACCGTGCTGAACGTGCGCCTCAACTGGACCCGGTTCGCGGAAATGCGCCGCCTGCTGAGCTCCGGCCTGGACATGACCACGTTGGGCTTTTCCTCCACCCTGGCCCAGGCCAGCCCGCTGCCCGTGCTGCCGATGATCGAGATCAGCCGCTTCGCCGTGCTCGGCGAGAGCAACCACAACATCACGCCGTTCGACTCGTTCCAGATCTTCCCCAACCTGGTCAAGGTCCGGAACAAGCACAACCTGAAGATCGGCGCCGACCTGCGGCTGATGCGCGAAAGCGACTACAAGCCCCGCTACTCCTCGGGCCGCTACACCTACAACGCCAACTGGACCCGCGGCCCGCTGGATACCTCTTCCACGGCACCGCTGGGCCAGGAACTGGCGTCGTTTCTGCTGGGCCTGCCCACGGGCGGCCAGTTCGACGTGAACTCCTTCCGCAGCAGCCAGTCGGCCTACTACGCCATTTTCTTGCAGGACGATTTCCGGGTCACCCGCAACCTCACCCTGAACCTGGGCGTGCGTTACGAGCGGGAAACGCCCACCACCGAGCGCTTCGACCGCCAGTTGATCGGGTTCGATACGGCGGCCAGTAACTCCGTCACCGCCAAGGCCAAGGCGGCCTACGCGCTCAGCCCCATTCCGGAAGTGCCGGCATCCCAGTTCAACCCCGTGGGCGGCCTGCTGTTCGCCAGTTCCTCCAATCGCAACCCGTACGCCACCTCCGGCAAGAACTTCAGCCCCCGCGTGGGCGTCGCCTGGACGCCCGCCGGCGCCCGCAACGTGATCCGCGGCGGCATCGGCGTCTTCTACTTCGACCTCGGCATCACCGCCCTGAACCAGACCGGCTTCAGCCAAAGCACTTCGCTGGTGGCCACCCAGGACGGGTACCTGACCCCCTACGCCACCTTCAGCAACTATTTTCCGGACGGCATCCAGCAGCCGCTGGGCGCTTCCCAGGGCGTCAACACCTACCTGGGCCAGGGCGTCGCCTGGTATAACAACGCACCGAAGAACCCGTACTCGTTGCGCTGGAACCTGAGCGTGCAGCGGCTCATCACGCCGGAACTGGTGGCGGAAATCGGCTACATCGGCAACCGCTCCAACAACCTGGGAGTGGATCGGCAGTACAACTTCGTGCCGGCGAAATACCTGAGCACGGCGCCCACGCGCGATCAGGCCACCATCGATTTTCTGGCCACGCAGGTGAAGAACCCCTTCGCGGGCCTGATCCCCGGCACCAATTTGAACTCCGCCACGGTAGCGCGCACGCAACTGCTCAACGCCATTCCGCAGTTCACGGGCGTGACCCAACAGTCCCTGAACCTGGGCAACTCGATTTCGCACACGCTGCTGGCGCGGCTGGAGCGGCGCATGCGGGGCGGGCTGCAAATGCAGGCCAGCATGCAATACTCGCGCATCATCCAGGAACTGACCCGCCTCAACAATTCCGACGTGCAACTGGAACGCCGCGTGGCGCCCGAGGACCGGCCGCTGCGCGGGGTGGTGAGCAGCACCTGGGCGCTGCCCGTCGGGCGCGGCAGGCGTTTTGCCGCGGGCGGGCGCGTGCTGGATCAGGTGCTGGGCGGCTGGTCGCTGAACGGCGTCTACATATGGCAGTCCGGGCCGGCAGTCGAATGGGGCGACATGATCTACTTCGGCGGCGACCTGAAATGGAACGCCAGCAACATCGACCGCGTGTTCGACATCACGCGGTTTAATACCGATTCCAGGCTCCAGCGTTCGCAGAACATCCGCACTTTCCCCTCCGCCTTTTCCGGCCTGCGGGCGGATAGCGTGTCCAACCTGGATCTGTCGGCGATCAAGGATTTCCCGATTCTCGAAAGCTTGAAGCTCCAGTACCGCTGCGAGTTCTTCAACACCTTGAACCACCCCGTATTCGGCGGGCCGAATGTTTCGGCCACCAGTTCCACCTTCGGGCGAACCTCCAGCCAGGTCAACCAGGCCCGGCGCATTCAGATGGCGCTGCGGCTGATGTGGTAGAGCGGTGGGAGACCCCGGTGAACCGGACCTTCGGTGCATTCCTGGTCCGCGCGGCCGTTGCCGCGGCCCAGGGCGGCGCGGAAGGGCGCATTCCGCTCCTGCGGCCGGAAGCCGCAACCTGCGCCCGCGGCATTCCGGCGGCGGAGGCCGGGCTGCCCAGGTACAACGTCCACGCCATAGTGGAGACAGGTATAATGTCCAATACTCGGCACGGCGCCGGCGCCGGGCGGCTGTGCTTATTGACCGCGGTCGCCGGTGGAGCCGCTGTTGGCTGGAAAGTGAAGATCTCATGATGAAGCAATTTCTTCTGTGTACGTTCTGCGCCGGCGCCTGCCTGGCGGGCGAACTGTTCCGCGACGACTTCTCCGGAATTCCTCCGCGCGAGCTGTCGATGCCGGTCAAGCAACTCACCAACGCGATTCACGAATATCATTACCTGTCGCATCGCGACGTGCCGCTGTGGCCCTGGGAAAACGCGCAGATTCACGCCGATAATTGGGCCGGCGGCGACGAGGACGGCAAGCCGTACCTGGAGCAGCATCTCATCGCCGATCGCCCAAAGTACTGGAACCCGACGATGATCACGGGCGATCCCGAATGGTCGGATTACACGCTGGAGGCGAAAGTCCGGCCGCTGCTCAAGCGCGAGATGGCGGGCATCGTATTCCGCTATCACACCAACCGGCACTATTATCTTTTTGCGCTCACGGGCGGGAACAAAGCCGTGCTCCGGCTGCGGCTTCCGGTTGAGACCAAGCTGCGGGTGGGGGACTGGAAGGAACTCGGCGCGGCCGATTTTCCCTATGACATGCAGCGCTACTACGCGCTGAAGGTGGAGAACGACGGCCCCGCGATCAAAGCTTACATCGACGGCAAACTGGTTCTCCAGGCCAGCGACGGTGAGATATTGAAGGGCAAGATCGGCGTGACGGCCACCATTCCGGCGCGCTTCACGGATGTGCGCGTGACCGCCACCGGCGAGAAGGAGCGCCAGATCGGCGCCCGCATTGCCGCGCGCGAGGCGGAACTGGCCGCCTTGCGCGCCGCGAACCCGCAACCGAAGCTCTGGAAAAAGTTCGACACGCCGCGATTCGGCGCGGGACGGAACGCGCGTTTCGGCGACCTCGACGGCGATGGACAAGTGGATATGCTGATCGCCCAGCACGTTCGCAAGGCATCCAGGAACGCGTTCGATCAGATCTCGTGCCTGACCGCCGTCAATTTCGACGGGAAGGTGCTCTGGCAGATCGGCCGGCCGGAACCCTTCAACGACGTCATCGCCAACGACACGCCGTTCCAGATTCACGACGTGGATGGCGACGGAAAGAACGAAGTCGTCGTAGTGAAGGACTTCAAGATTCAGATACTCGAAGGAGCCACGGGGAGGTTGAAGCAGTGGGTCTGGATGCCGGAGGCGCCGGCCGACAACGATATCCGCCCGTATGAAAGAGAAGTCGGCGATTCCATCTACTTCCTAAATGTCTCCGGCGGCAAGGGCCAGCGGGATATTCTGATCAAAGACCGCTACCGCACCTTCTGGGTCTATAACCCCAAGCTGGAACTGCTCTGGAGCGCTCAGTGCAACACCGGGCACTACCCCTATTCGATGGATGTGAACGGGGATGGCCGTGAAGAGCTTTTCATGGGCTACTCGATGTTCGCGGCCGACGGAAAGAAGCTCTGGAGCCATGACAAGGACCTCGGGGACCATTCCGACGCGGTGGTTCTGGGCCGGTTCGGCCCCGACCAGAAGGGCCCCGTCCGGGCGTACCTGTTCGGCAGCGACGAGGGTTTCGCGATGCTCGACCTGGAGGGCAACATCCTCAAGCGCTGGCGCATGGGCCACACCCAGAGCCCCAGCGTGGGCAAGTACCGCATGGATGTTCCCGGACTCCAGCTCATGTCCGTGAATTTCTGGCGCAACCCCGGAATCGTCACGCTGTACGACTACCAGGGGAACCTGCTGGCTCAGGAAGAGCCGATCCACAGCGGCAGCGCGATGCTTCCGGTGAACTGGCGCGGTGACGGGCAGGAGTTCGTCCTCCTGTCGCCGAATCCCGGCGAAGGCGGCATGGTCGACGGTCAACTGCGCCGCGTGGTGATGTTCCCCGCCGATGGCCATCCGGATCTCGCGGTGAACGTTATGAACGTAACCGGCGACGAGCGCGACGAGATCGTCTGCTGGGACGCCGGCCGGGTCTGGATCTACACCCAGGACCGGCCGTTCACGGGGAAACGGATCTACGCACCGGTACGCAACCCCGACTACAACGAGTCGAACTACCGGACCACCGTGTCCCTGCCTGCGTGGAAAGAGTACCCGGGCAGGTAGCCGGAACCGGATTCGCCGCGCGGTGCGACGTTATGCAAGCGTGAGTGGCGGTCGCCACCAGCGTCACGAGCGGCTCATGTATAATCTTGCTTTAGCCAGGAGTAGAAGACTGTAATCCCGGTCCACATGTCTCTGCGTTCTTTTCTCATAGTCGTTGGGATCGCCTGCGCGGGGATGCCTGGCGACTCGCGGGCCTGCAACGTGCCGGCTTTTCGCTATGCGCTGGAAAGATGGCCCGCGGACGCTTATCGGATACTGGTTTACCATCGGGCCGGCCCGCTGGGGGCAGCCTTCGAGTTACTGCAAAAGGGCGCGGCGGAACCGGACGGCGCCGCCAATTACTCCCTGAATGGCATCGATGTCACGAAGCCCGAGGGGAGGGCGCTGGCGGGGCAGAGAAGTGTTGTGGCCTACCCTTGGGTCGAAATTTACTACCCGGTTCACTCCCAGGTTCGCGCCCCGGTTTGGTCGGGGCCGCTAACTTTGGATCGCGCCAGGAAGATCGTGAATTCGCCCATCCGATCCCGGCTGGCGCGAACGCTGCTGAGCGGGGACGCCGCGGTCTGGATCCTGATTAAGAGCGGCCACGATCGGAAAGACCGCCGCGCGCTGGAGTCTCTCAAGACCCACCTGGACCGGGCGTCGGCGACTCTCCGGATTCCCGACATCGGCGCCGACGTGAATGGAAACCCGGTCGAGGTCACGGATTTCAAAACCTACCCGGTGCGTTTCGGTCTGATGGAAATAGCGCGTGACGACCCGGACGAAGATCTGCTGGTGAGCGCTCTGCTGAAGTCGGAGCCGGATCTGGAACGCTACGGCGAACCGATGGCTTTCCCCGTTTTTGGCCGGGGCCGCGCCCTGTATGCGCTGGTCGGCGACGGGATTCAGGAGAAGAACATACGGGAGGCCTGCGAGTCGATGCTGGCCTGGTGTTCCTGCGAGATCAAGGCCCAGAGCCCGGGAACCGATCTGCTGATTTCCGCGGATTGGTCCCGGCCGTTTGGCGGCCGGATGGTGAAAGACCCGGAACTGCCCCTCACCGGGCCGAGCGCCTTTCTTCAGGATCGGGAGCCGGCGACAGCCGCCGTGCCGCGGCGCGCCCCCAAGCCCGCCGTGCCGGTAGCGGTGCGCGAGGCGCCGCCGGCGCCGGTGCAAGCCCCGCGCCCGGCCGAGAGCCCGCTTGTGCGCAACGTGTTGTATCTGGCCGGGGCGGCCGGCGTGGCGCTCCTGGCCCTCTCCGTATTCCTGAGCGTAAAGGCGAAGAGATGAGCGTCTGGCGGTTGGTGATCAAGGAAATCGTCCGAAGGAAGACGAACTTCGTCTCCGGCCTGGTTGCGGTCACGTTGGCGGCCGCGGTCCTCGCCGGGTCCATGACGATCCTCAGGCTCCACGACCTGCGGACGCAACGTATCCTGGCCCGGAAGGAGCAGGAGACCCGGCAGCGAATGGCGGTGCTGGAAGACGACTATCGGAAGATCATGAAGAACCTGGGCTTCAACCTGCTGATCCTTCCGGGTAATCAGAAACTATCCGACTTCTATGCCGACGACGCCGTTTCCGCGTATATCCCGGACACCTACGCGACGCGGCTGGCCGAAGCCAAGATCGTGACCATCCGCCACCTCTTGCCGAGCCTGCAGGAGAAGGTCCTGTGGCCGGAAAGGAAGCGCACCATCATCCTCATCGGGACGCGCGGCGAGGTGCCGTCTATGTTCCGCGATGCGAGAGAGCCCATCCTGGTAGCGGTAAAGAAGGGGCACGCCGTGGTCGGACACGAGCTTGCCGAGAGCCTCGGCCTCAGGGCAGGGGACCGCATCACCCTGTTCGGGCGGACGTTCACGGTCGGCCAGTGCAACGAGGAACGCGGCTCCAAGGACGATATCTCGATCTGGATCGATCTGTCCGAGGCGCAGGGAATACTGGGCAAACCTGGCCGGATCAATGCCATCCTGGCGCTCAAGTGCCACTGTGCCGGGAACGAGCTGGCCAATGTCCGGCGGGACGTCGCCTCGGTTCTGCCGGGTGTTCAGGTGATCGAGCAAGGATCCAAAGTGCTCACCCGCGCCGAGGCCAGGGACCGCGCCTCAAAGGAGGCCGCGGAGGCTTTGGCGGGGGAGGTGGGCAACCGGCGACAGCTCCGCGACGAGCTGGAAAGGTTCTCTTCCATCCTGGCGCCGCTTGCGCTTCTGGCCAGTGCGCTCTGGGTGGGCCTGGTCTTCTACACCAATGTCCGGGAACGCCGCGGCGAGATCGGTATTCTGAGGGCCCTCGGCGCCAGGACACGCACGATACTCCGCCTGTTCTTGACCAAGGCTTTGCTGATGGGCTGCGCCGGCGGGTTGGCGGGATACGTTCTGGGGACCTCGATCGGCCTGGCCCGGCAGGGGGAAATCGGGATTTCGTTTCTCGATCCGCGGTTGTTCCTTCTGACTTTCTGCACGGCGGTGGTTCTGTCGCTGGCCGCCAGTTGGGCGCCGGCGTATTACGCGGCGCAGCAGGAGCCGGCGGAAGTCCTGAGGGAAGAGTGACCGGATGCTGGTGCTCGATAGAGTGGTCAAGACCTATCCCAAGGGCAGCCGGCGGATCACGGCCCTGGCGCCGATCGATCTGACGGTTCGCGCGGGTGAGTTTGTTGCCGTCGAAGGGCCCAGCGGCAGCGGCAAGACCACCTGTCTGTTGATCGCGGGCGGGCTGCTCGACCCCGACTCGGGCAAGGTCCTGCTCGACGGCCACGATCTCCATGCCATGACCCGGAACCAACTTGCCGCTTTCCGGTCGCAAAACATCGGGTTCGTCTTTCAGCAATATCACCTCATACCTTATCTGAGCGTCCTGGAGAATATCCTCGCGCCGGAAGCTGCGCGGGGACGGGCCAACGGCCAGGCCCGGGGCCGGGAGCTGGCCGGGCAGTTCGGCCTCGATCATCGGCTGGACCACACGCCGGCGGAGTTGAGCTGCGGGGAAAAGCAGCGCACGGCGCTGGCGCGAGCGCTTCTGTTCCGACCGAAGATCCTGCTGGCGGACGAAATCACGGGGAACCTGGACCACGTGAACGCACAAATCGTCCTGGGTTATCTCAGGGAATATGTCAAAACGGGAGGGTCGGTCCTCCTGGTGACGCACGATCGTGAAATCGCGAGCCAGGCGGACCGCGTCGAGTATCTGCCCGACCCTCGAGAACTGGAGACCCCACGATGAAGTTATTGGCCACGCCCGTTGTCCTGGGAGCATTGATCGTCGCAACTCTGCCGCCGTCAGCCGCGGCCGGTGACTGGCCGATGTGGCGTCATGACGCCGGTCGGACGGCTTTCTCCCTGGAAGAACTGCCCGCGCAGTTGCATCCCCAATGGATCCGGCAGTATTCCCAGCGGGAACCGGTCTGGGACGATGCCCTGAATCAGGACCTCATGCCGCTCGACCGGGTGTTCGAGCCGATCGTGCTGGGCGATACCCTGTACATCGGTTTCAACGACCGCGACAAAGTCGTGGCCCTGGACATGCGCACCGGTGAGCAGAAGTGGGCCTTCTATGCCGACGGACCGGTGCGCCTCCCGCTGGCCGGAGGGCGCAATCGCCTCTACTTCACCAGCGACGACGGCTATCTCTATTGCCTTGCCGCGGACACTGGCGCGCTGCGCTGGAAATTCCGGGGCGGGCCCGCGGACCGGAAAATCCTGGGCAACAAGCGGCTGATTTCCTCCTGGCCCGCGCGGGGCGGCGTGGTCCTGTACGGGGACGCCGTGTATTTCGCCGCCAGCATCTGGCCGTTCATGGGCACTTTCGTTTACGCCCTGGACGCGGAGACCGGCTCGGTGATCTGGCGCAACGAAGGCACCGGCGCGGAGTACCAGAACCAGCCGCACAACTCTCCCGCCTTCGCCGGGGTTGCGCCGCAGGGCGCGATGGTGGCCCTTGCCGACCGGCTGCTCATATCCGGCGGGCGGTCCGTGCCGGCCTGTTTCGACCGCCACACCGGGAAGCTGCTCTACTATCGCCTGGCCGAGAACGGCAAGACCGGCGGCGCGTTCGTGGCTGCCGATGAGCGCCACTTTTTCAATCACTCCCGGGAGCGCGAAACAGACCTGTACGACCTGCAAAGCGGCAAGGTGGTGGTGCGTCGAGCCGGCAGGTACCCGGTCCTGGCCGGGGACGACTACTACACGTCCGGCGACTCGATCGGCATCCGCGATGCGCGGGAACCCGCGAAGCCGCAATTCACGTTGAAGCTGGATGCGATGGGCGACCTGATCCGGGCCGGGTCGCGGCTCTACGCGGGCGGCGACGGGCAGATCGCCGCGGTGGATCTTCTGTCGAATCCCGAACCGAGTACCCGCGGACTGAAAGCGGCGTGGGTGCGGAAGGTGGAGGGCAAGGTCGAACGGTTGGTGGCGGCCAACGGCATGCTCTTCGCCGTGACGCTGGACGGCAAGCTGATCGCCTTCGGGAAGGATCGCGTTCCCGTAAAGACCCACCTGGAGAACGCCGTCGCCCCGAAAGTTCCGCGGCGAGGCGCCGAACAGGCCCGCGCCATCCTCGAACAGACGGGGGCGAGAAACGGGTACGCCCTGGTGTACGGAGCCGGAAACGGAGATCTTCTCGCCGCCCTGGCGCGGCTTTCGGACCTGGATATCGTGGCCGTGGAAGCGCGGGCGGAGAGGGTGGCGGAACTGCGCCGCCGATTCGACGGTTGGGGGCTGCTGGGAAAGCGGGTCCACCTGCTCGAGGGAACGCCCGATACATTCCAGGCGCCCCCCTACATGGCCTCTCTGATCGTGCTCGCGGACGGAGGCGATGGCTGGGAGAACAATGAGTCCCTGAAGAAGATGGTCCGGTCCGTAAGGCCATACGGGGGCAAGATCTGGCTGCCTTCGGGCGCCGCGAAGCCGGCCTTCCTGGCCCGGCTGCGCGCGAGCGCCGACGGCCCGGCGCTGGCCGCAAAGTCATTGGCATCCGGCGCGGTGCTGAGCAAAGACGGCCCGCTGCCCAGTGCCGCCAATTGGACGCACCAATACGGCAATGTCGCCAACACCGTGAAATCGGACGATGGGCTGGTCAAGCTCCCGCTCGGGGTGCTCTGGTTCGGGGGCGTCTCGAATATCGATGTCCTGCCGCGCCACGGGCACGGTCCGCCGGAACAGATCGTGGACGGCCGATTGATCATAGAGGGCATAGATTCCATCAGCGCCCGCGATGTCTACACCGGAAGGGCGCTATGGAAAACGCCTTTGGATAAATCCGATACGTTCGACCAGTATTACGACGACTCGCATCAGGACCTCCCATTGAAGGTCATCACCAACCAGGGGCACATCCCCGGCGCCAACGCCCGCGGGACGAATTTCGTCGCGACCTCGGATTGGGTTTACGTCCTTCAGGGAAGCCGTTGTCAGGCTCTGGATACCACAACCGGGAAGGTGAAAAAGGTCTTCTCCCTGCCCGCTGAAGACGGCGCCGAGCCGGCCCGGTGGGGCTATATCGGCGTCTCCCGGGACAGGCTGATCGCGGGGAGGGACTTCGTGCCTTTCGCGAGCGCGTTCCCGCAGACCGTCGCGATCCCCGAGAAAAAGGCGGCCCCGGCCAAACCAACCAGACCGAAGACATATGGCGAGTTTGACTATACGGCCAGCCGGTCGCTGGTGGTCATGGACCGTCATGACGGCTCGGTCAAATGGACGCTAAAGGCGCGCTACGGCTTCATCCACAACGCGATCACCGCGAGCGGCCAGGTCCTGTTCTGCCTCGACAAATTGCCGCCCGCGCTCGAGAAGAGACTGCAACGCCGCGGCCTGGCCGCGCCCTCCGACTATCGCATGCTGGCCCTGGACCTGGAAACCGGGCGGGTCCTGTGGGAGCGGAACACGGGCATCTTCGGCAGTTGGCTGAGCTATTCCGAGGACCAGGACCGCATTTTGCAGGCGACCCGGCCTTCCCGCGACATGGTCACGGATGAGACGGGCGAACGCATGGCGGTCTACGTCGCATCCAGCGGGACCCCCGTTTGGGACAAGCCGATCAAGTACAACAATCCTCCGATCCTATACCATGACGAGATCATCACCGACCGCGCCGCCTATAAGCTGACCACCGGGGAACCGAAGCTCAGGGTCGATCCAGTGACCGGTGAACAGATGCCCTGGAGCTATGCGCGCACCTACGGCTGCAACTACAACATTGCCAGCGAACACCTGCTGTCGTTCCGTTCCGCGGCCGCCGGCTTCTACGACCTGGTCTCCGACGGCGGCACCGGGAACCTGGGCGGCTTCAAGTCGGGGTGCACCTCCAATCTCATAGCCGCCGACGGCGTGCTGAATGCGCCGGATTACACCCGGACGTGCCAGTGCTCGTATCAGAACCAGACCTCCCTGGCGTTCATCCACATGCCCGAACTGGAGTACTGGACCACCAACGATTTCGCGTGGAGCCGCAAGCGTGTGCGCAGGATAGGCATCAACCTCAATGGCCCCGGCGACCGGGTTGGGCCCGACGGCACACTCTGGGTGGATTATCCCAGCGTGGGCGGAAAATCGCCCGACCTCCCGATCAAGTTCGATCTGGCAACGGCACGCGCGGTCCGCAGGCACGCGCTCACATTGCAGCCGAACGGGTATGAGTGGGTGGCGGCATCCGGGCTCGCCGGGCCGCTCAAACTCGACATTACGTTGTCCGGCGAACCCTCGAACACCGTCCTGTATACGGTGAAGCTGCACTTTGCCGAGATAGAAGACAAGCAGCCGGGCGAGCGGCTCTTCAATGTCCGGCTTCAGGGCCGCGAGGTCCTGCAAGGATTCGACATTGCCCATGCGGCGGGCGGCGTCAACAAGCCGGTGGTCAAGACGTTCGCCAAGATCCCGGTGAAAGACGCTCTCACCGTCGAGTGTCTGCCGGTCTCCCCCGAGGCTGGAACTCCGCCGCTGCTCTGCGGCATCGAGGTCATTCTCGAGGACTAGGACCATGACCGCATGATTCGGTTCTTCCGCTTGCTTACGCGCGCGGCTCAGAATCGTTTCCGAGACGCGACCGTGAGGGAGCGGAGTATCCGCGATTCTCCGAACTCATAGGAGCCCTCCGGTGCGAGGCAGCGCCATCGTTTGGGTACTCTTATCGCTTTGTCGCCCGCCCGGCGCCGCTCAGGAGCCCGAGACTGCAACTTTGGCCCACGTTCATGCCGAAGTGAACACGCGGCCCTTGCCGGTCAGGCGAAAGCGGCCGTATCGCGCGTGCGCCGCTGCCAATTCTCGAGCACGCCGCGAAGGCGCCGCACCACCGCGGCCGATTCGGGGCGGTAGCAGAGATTCCGCTCTTCGAGCGGGTCGCGGTTGCGGTCGAACAGCAGGAAGTTGTCGTTTTGGAAGAGCGCCAGTCATCGGGCTCCTCTGGCTCGCCGCCGATCATAGCCTGACGTCCTGACACCACCGGTTGCACGGACTCCCGCGGTGCCGGTTCCGGTAGCCGGCCGCCGCCACCAGCATCGCAATATACCGAAACTTCACTTCCCCGCCCATCCCAGGTGGCGCTTCAGAAAATCGAAGGTGCCCTCGCCGTTGATGGCGTGGCCCCCGTTGAAGTACTCGATGGCCGTGCGCTCGGGTATGCCGAACTGGGCATAGAGCCAGCGCACCTTGGCGTATTCGTAGGCCACCCAGCGGTCGCGGCCGACGCGGTCGTTATGACCGCGCTCCACCATGAACGGCCGCGGCGTCATGAGGTAGCCAAGCTCGGAGTAGTCGAAGGTGTTGCCCATGTTGAAGTAGGGCATCTCCCATTCGATGGTGTACATGAAGCTGAAGCGCTCGCTGGTGGAGGCGACCTTGCGGGTCCAGTTGTTGAAATCGCCGGAGCAGATGGAGAGCGCGTAGCGTTCCAGGACGGTGGGGACGCGCACGGCGGTTTCGCCGCCGTAGCTGAGCCCGTAGAACGCCATGCGGCCCCGGTCCACAAAGGGCAGCGTCTCCAGCCAGCGCAGGATCTGGTCGTGCTGGCCGACGATGAAGGAGAACAGAGATCCTTTCACGCCGTTGGACTTCCGGCTCAGCCAGCGGTAACGGTCCTCGCCACGGTAGAGGTTGTGCGGCGAGAAGGTTACAAACCCGGCGTCGGCCAGTTGCGCCGCGAATCCGTTGTAAGCGTCCCCGCCGCGAGTGACTGTGTTGATGGGCAGCCCGTTGCGGCCGTGCTGGCAGACGACTACGGGGCGGCGCTCGCCAGGCTGGAGGTCCTTCGGCACCAGCAGGACGCCCCAGGCGAAAACGTCCGGCCAGACGTCCAGCACCACGTCGTAGCCGGTCCACTTGGGCGTGTCGAGGATCTTGCGGGCGCGGGAGTTGAAGGGCAGCATGGGGTCGCTCCAGCGGCCCAGCACTTCGTTCCAGAAATACTCGCGGTACCAGCGGGACGCTTCGACGAAGCGGTCCGGCGGCCGGGTGTCGTGGCGGCGCCGGGTGGACCAGGTTTCGTCGGCGAACCGCGGCTCCACTTTGTGAAGATAGAACTTCTCGCGCACGGCCTCGGATTTCTCGATCAGGCCCTGCACGTGGGCTTCGAGTTCGCGCAGTTGGCGCAATTGGCGCGGAGCAGGGTCGAAGGAGGGGCGGCGATCGGCGGCGGTTGGCTCGGGCGGCGCGGGCTGGGCGCCCAGCAAGCGCAGGAAGGCGCCCAGAGCTTCCGGCGCGGTCCGGGCGAGTTGTCTGAGTTGAAAGTCCGGGCGGGTGAGCGCGTCGATGCGGCGGAACTCGGCCTCGACGGAAGCGAATGCCGGCACGGCCAGGTCGCCCTTCTGGTTATTCACCTCGGGGTAGCCGCCGTACTCGACGACCAGGCCGCGCGGGGCCATCAGTGAGGCGATCTCGGCGTCGCCGAACTCTTCCAGCAGGCCCCACACGTTGCGATAGATGGGCTCGGCCCAGACACCCTGGCGGGAATTGAAGTAGCCCGCAACCAGCGCCGCGCGAATGCGCGTGTCGGCCGCCGCGGAGTAGAACGCGATCAGACCGCCTTCCCCCGTTCCGGCGACCGCGGCCGGGATGCCCGGCGAGATGGCCGCGAACCAGTCCACCGCGGCCAGCACCTTCTGCACCTCGTAACCGATGACGTGGCGGCCCATCTGAAACGCCTGGCGATAGATCCACTCGCGGTGCGGATAGTCCATCGTGCGGATTTCGGGATGGCCGGACCAGCGGGCAGTGCGGTCGATGACGGTGGGCACCACCACGCGGACGCCGCTTTCGGCCAGCCGGCGGGCGAACTGTGCGCCGGGGGCGAGGCCGGGATCGAGACCGGCGACCTGTTCGGGGGTCTGGTCCGCATCCGGAACGGCCACCACTTGCGCGACGGGCGGGCGGACGGGTTCCAGCAGGAGCCCCTCGCCGTACACGCCTTCCAGCACCGGCCAGCGCACCTGGTAGACGCGGTAGGCGGCGGCCTGCGCGACCAGCGCGGGATTGCGGTCGTCGCCGAAACGCTCCATGGCGGCGGGCAGGCGCGGATCCACCACCCCGATCTTCTCCAGGAAGCGGCGGCGGTTAGGCGCGACGGATTTTTCATACGCCTCGGGCGAGGACTGGTCGCGCTGCCAGTGCCTCTGCCTGGCGGCGGTGGATTCGGCGATCTTGCGCTCGACGAATCGGTGGGCCCCGTCCATCATGCGGCCGGAGAGGTCTTCTTCCCAGGTGAGGGCTCCGGCGCCGGGAAGCGGCTCGGGGGCTTGCGCGCATGCGGCGGCCGCCAGAACCGCCGCCCACAGCCATTTCGTTTGCATGAGGCTATCATAGCGGGGCCGGCGCTCGGCGCCGCGCCGCGAGCTTTCCGCGGGCTTCGCACTGCGCCGCGGCGCGCGCGCTGGGCAAGGGCTGGGTCTTCGAAAGCACCTGCCTGCGTTCAGTTGCCCGTGCGCGTCCGAATGTGGAAGCTCTTAGGGCGGGTCAGGTACAGGAACCCCAGGTGCGACAGCGTGCAGCCGTGGCCGCTGTCCTTGATTCCGACCCAGGCCAGCTCGGGGTCCAGATAGTCGCAGCGGTTGACGTACACGGTGCCCGCCGCCGTCCGGTGCGCGAGTCGCTCGCCCCGCTCGGCATCCTCGGTCCAGATGGACGCGGTGAGGCCATACGGACTGTCGTTCATCAGACCGACGGCCTGGTCTTCGCTCTCGACGGGCATGATTCCGATCACGGGCCCGAAGCTCTCCTCCATCATGACGCTCATGCCGTGATCGACATCCACCAGCACCGTGGGCTGGAAGTAGTATCCGGGACCCGGCAGACGCCGCCCGCCGGTCAGCACCCTGGCGCCCTTGCCGACAGCGTCGCCGACCTGGAACTCCATGAACTCGACGGCCTTGCGCTGGGCGAGCGGTCCCATCGTCGTGGCCGGGTCCTCGGGGTTGCCCACCTTGTACTTTTCCACCTCGGCGACGCAGGCGTCGACAAATCGAGAGAAGAGCGGGCGCATCACGTAGATCCGCTCGACGGCACAGCAACTCTGGCCCGCATTGTAGAAGGCGCCGTCCACGGTGTTTTCCACCGCGAAGGTGAAGTCGGCGTCCTCGCACACGAAGGCCGGATCCTTGCCGCCGAGTTCGAGGCCCATGTCGAGCAACCGGCTGGATGCCGCCTGGTATACCTGGCGTCCGCCTTCCACCGAACCGGTGAACGAGATGAAATCGACGGCGCGCGCGTCGATGAGTTTGCGGACGGTTTCGTGTCCGACGTGAATCGAGGCGGCCAGGTCCGGCGGCAGGTTGGTCTTTCGAAAGGCCTCTGCGAAAGCGTCGCCGCACAGAGGCGTCAGCCGCGCGTGCTTGATGAGCACCGCGTTGCCGGCCAGAAGCGCCGGCACAACGACGTTCACGGCGATCAGAAGCGGATAGTTCCAGGCAGGGATGTCGAGCACGATCCCGTGCGGTTCGTGCCGGATGTAGCGGCGGAATCGCTCCTTAGGCGGCAGCATATCGTCCTGAAGCGCGGCGGGCGCCAGCCGGATCATGGTTTCGGCGCGATCCAGCATCGTCTCCACTTCGCTCCGCGCCTGGCCCAGAGGCTTGCCCATCTGGCGCGTGATATCCAGCGCCACGGCCTCTTTCATCGACCGGAAGACGCCGACAAACTGCTTGCAGATCTCCGCGCGCGCTGCAACCGGAACGTCACGCCACTGTTGCTGGGCC